>JAQXRH010000040.1 GCA_029218425.1 Bacteroidales bacterium
TGTCCTGTAGGACCTTGATTTTGTTGAGGATAGCCGGGATGTTGGCGAAGAAGTCGACGGCTTGGTTGATGGTCATGTTGAGCACATCCGCGATCGATTTCCCCTTGAAGCGCACCTCGAGAGTCTCGCGATTGTATCGACGTCCGCCGCACACCTCGCAAGGCACCAAAACGTCGGGGAGGAAATTCATTTCGATTGTTTTGTAGCCATTTCCGGCGCAAGTTTCGCATCGTCCGCCTTTGATGTTGAAAGAGAAGCGTCCCGGTTTGTACCCTCTAATCTGGGCTTCGGGCAGTTTGACAAAGAGGTTGCGAATGTCGGTGAACACCCCGGTGTAGGTGGCGGGATTGGAGCGAGGGGAGCGACCCAAAGGCGACTGGTCGACGGTGACCACCTTGTCGATGAACTCAATGCCTTCGATGGAAGAATAGGGCAGAGGTTCTTGGAGGGAGCGGTAGAAATGCTTAGAGAGGATAGGCTGAAGAGTGCCGTTGATGAGCGAAGATTTGCCCGAGCCCGACACGCCGCAAATACAGGTAAGGGTGCCCAGGGCGATAGAAAGGTCGACATTGCGGAGGTTGTGGCCGCAGGCACCGCGAATGGTGAGCGTCTTGCCATTGCCTTTACGTCGGGAAGCTGGCACTTCGATATTGCGTTTGCCGTTGAGGTAGTCGGCAGTGATAGTGCCGCTTTTGAGCATTTCGTTGGGTGTGCCTTGAAAGACGACTTCGCCGCCATGGCGACCGGCGCGCGGTCCGATATCCACCACATAGTCGGCTTCGAGCATCATCTCCTTGTCATGTTCCACCACGATGACAGAGTTGGAGGCATCGCGAAGCCGTTTAAGTGAATTGATGAGCCGGAGGTTGTCGCGTTGATGCAGGCCGATAGAAGGCTCGTCGAGGATGTAGAGCACATTGACAAGTTCGGAACCAAGCTGAGTGGCGAGGCGTATGCGTTGGCTTTCGCCGCCCGACAGCGAGGCTGAAGCACGGTTGAGCGACAGGTAGTCGAGGCCGACGTCGACAAGGAAGCTCAAGCGAGATCGGATTTCCTTGAGGATTTCCGCGGCAATGATGCGTTGCGAAGGGCTAAGGAACTGTTCGGCGCCATTGGCCCATTCCAGCAGGTCGACGATATCCATGCGGCAAAGGTCGGCAATATTTTTGTCGCCGATAAAGAAGTGCAGAGCTTCGCGGTTGAGGCGGTCGCCATGACATTCGGGGCACACCGATTGGGTGTAGAATTGGCCGCTCCATTTTTTGGATTGGGAATCGTCGTCGTCGGCGCTTAGCGTTTCTATGTATTTTACGATGCCTTCGTAGGAGAGCAAATAGTTGGAGTAGGAAGAACTGTTTTTTAGGTGAAGACGTTCGTTGGTGCCGTTCAGGATATCGTTGATGGCCTCTTCGGGGAGAAGGTTGATGGGGGTGTTGAGGTCGGCGCCGTATTTCTCGCAAATAGCTTCAATCTGCCAGAAAACCACCGTGTTTTTCTGTTTGCCTAAAGGGGCGATGCCGCCGCGAGCGATAGAAAGCGAGTCGTCGGGAATAATCTTAGCGCGGTCCACGAGATTGACTGTTCCGAGTCCTTTGCAGCAAGGGCAAGCGCCTTGAGGCGAGTTGAAAGAGAAATTGTGGGGAGCCGGTTCGCGGTAGGAGAGGCCGCTGACGGGGTCCATTAGCGACTGCGAGTAGTGCCCAACGGCATTGTCGTCGATGTCGTAGATCATCATCTGCTTGTCGCCCTGGCGCAGCGCGTTGGCTACAGAGTCGTGGAGCCGAGCGTCATCCTTATCGGCCACTTTGAGTTTGTCGATGACAATTTCGATGGAGTGGTTTTTGTAGCGGTCTAATTTCATTCCCGGCTCAATTTCGCGGATATGTCCGTCGACGCGCACGGTCATGTAACCCTTCTTTTGCAATTGTTCGAACAGCTCCTTGTAGTGCCCTTTGCGGTTGTGGACCACCGGAGCGAGGAGCATAATCTTGCGACCGGCATAGCGTTGCAAGATGAGGCTTACGATTTTATCCTCGCTATATTTGACCATCAGTTCGCCGGAGATGTAGCTTCGAGCGGTGGCTACGCGGGCGTAGAGGAGGCGTAGGTAGTCGTAGATTTCAGTGGTAGTGCCGATGGTGCTACGGGGATTACGGTTGACGGTTTTTTGCTCGATAGCGATGACGGGGCTAAGGCCGCTGATGTGGTCGACGTCGGGGCGTTCGAGATTGCCCAAAAGATTTCGGGCATAGGCTGAGAAAGTTTCGATATAGCGTCGCTGGCCTTCGGCAAAAATCGTGTCAAAAGCCAAGGAAGACTTCCCGCTGCCGCTCAGTCCGGTGATTACGGTAAGCGCATTGTGTGGAATAGTAACATCGATGTTTTTGAGGTTGTTGACGCGAGCGCCAATCACCTGCAAAGAATCGAGTGGCCGGATTATAGAATCATTGTCGGCAGCAGTTTCTTGCGAAGCCGCCGCAATAGAAGCTATATCAGATTTTTTCTTCATCACAGACGGTTGATTAAGAGGGATAGAAGGGGCTATTTCACCCAAGCCGGGTTGTAGACCTTTTTTGGCGCCGTAGAGCGGTGGAGCGACTCTTTCTTTGGCACCCTTACTTGGTAAGTTTTGCCGGTTTTGTTTGGCAGCGTCTTGTCGCGAATCCACATATTGGCGTCCTTAAGTTGGGCGTATGAAATGCCATGCTCCATAGCCCATGTAGGCCAGTCGTCGACGGGAGAGCTAACCTCCACGATGTCGTATTCGATAGGAGTGTATAGCTGGTCGGCAGTAAGAGAAAATCCGAAAGCGCGAGGATTTTCCATTATTATTTTGGTGGCAAGAATGCGGAACATATATCGAGAAGTTTCTTCGACGAGATAAAGGTCCATTGCCGTCGAAGCTATTTGAGCGTCGAGCTCCTTGGTGATGCGAGCCGGGCCGGCATTGTAGGCCGCGGCCACCGATTCCCAATCGCCATATTTAGCTTTGAGAGATTTGAGGAAACGGCAAGCCGCCTCAGTGGCTTTGACGATGTTGTAGCGTTCGTCGACATATTCATTGACCTCGAGTCCGTATTGCTTGGCCGTGGAAGGAATGAACTGCCAAATTCCGGCGGCCTTGGCGGGAGAATAAGCCCGAGGATTGAGAGAGCTTTCAATGCAAGCGAGGTAAATGACATCTTCGGGAACTCCATTTTTCTTCAAGATAGGAATTATCTCGGGGAAATACCGGTTGGCGCGTTTCAGCAGCAAGAGAGTATTGCCGTGGGTGTAGGCAATGGCAGTGAGCTCGCGGTCTAAGCGCTCGTAAATGTCGATGCGGTCAAGGTCGTATTCAGTGTCGGCGAAAACGGCCTTTGATGGCATTTGAGGACTGCGAACCGGGCTCATTACAATCGAGCTTGATGGCTGCTGGGCTGAAGTCGTAAGACTTAAATAAGAGAGAGAAAGAGCTGCTGTTAAAGCGAATGCATAAAAAAATCGTGATTTCATTGATAGAAAAAGTGATATGGATGGAAACCGTGGTTGTTATTAGAAAAAATTACGAGCTACTCGGTTTCGGAGCCGGAACTTTGACCGTTGCCTTGCCTGAAGCCTATAATGTTGATGTCGCCCGAGAGGTCGTACTTGTGGCCGTCGGCGCCGCGAGCTTTGATTACATAGTAATACACGCCCGGCGGCACGAGTTTGCCGTTGTATTTCCCGTCCCAACCTTGTGAGGGGTCGGAAAAGGAGATTATTTTGGTGCCCCAACGGTTGAAGATGTGACATTCGAAGTCGACGATAGATTTGTAGCTTACTTTCCACACGTCGTTGACGCCCTCGGAAGCTCCGGGAGAGAACGCATTGGGGCAAACCAATTTGCTTTCGCCGACGAAGATTTCGTAGACGGGGCTGAAATAGTCGCAAGAGCCATCGGCATTGCTTGCTTGAAAGCGCATGTACCAAGTGCCGTATTCGGTGAAAGAATAATCCAGCTCAGTCTGGTTGAAGCGCAATTCGAAGGATTCGAAATCGGGCGATTTGGAGAGCTGCCATTCGGTGAACTGGGCGGCATCGGTGACAGCCGCGACGAAAGATATGTCGACCGGGGCAGAGCCGCCAAGGGGAGTGGCATCGTCTTTCTGCTCATTGTCGTTGTCGCGTTCGGCCTTCTCGGCGTAGGTGTAGGCTTCGACGGCATTGGTGATATAAGTGGGACTCACAGCCGAAGCAGCGTAGCCCCATTCGTCGGCGAAGCGGTCGCCGGAGAGTGAAAATTGCGTGTCGCATAGCGGTTTTTCGACGCGGATAGCATCGTTCAACGATTCGTAATGCACCTCCTTGTCCACGGGGTTGTAGGCTTTGGCATTTTCGTCGTAGGCCAACGTCGAGTATCGAAGCACGTATTGGCGGTCGAGAGTGCGAGGAACGCCGTTGATGGTATAGTAAGTGATGGCGTAATTTTCATTTTGGGAAAGCGGAATGACGTTGATGTACAACGACATGCAGTCGCTATCTTCCTCGTTGAAAGAGAGGTCGGAGAACTCTACGTTGTGGGTGGCATAGTTGACGATACGGAAATGGTGCATTCGGCCGTCGGCATCCTCTACAGTAATTCCGAAATCCTCGTTGTCGGCGATGCGGTAGACGGTGTTGTTGCCCTCCACCGTGGCCGTAACCGGTTCGGCATATGCGGCTCCGGTATTGCCCCATTTGCTCCATGAAGCTGAAGCCGAAGGATAAGAGATAGTGGCGCCGACAGCATTTTCAACGACATAGATTTTATCCAGTCCCGTAGAGGCTTCGGCGTTGACGGCAATAGCTCTGCTGCCGCCAAACGAAAGGTCGGCACCCCAAGCGCCGGGAGCCGCGACAGCCATCGCCAATGCAGCAGTCAGCTTCAGAAAAATATTTTTGTAAGAACGGTTGCAACAATTACAGCACATAAGTATCTTTGAATAATTCTACGAAGTTACACATTTTCCATAGAAAAAACAAATAACAGGGGTCCATGTAAAAAAACTTTCCGACGGAAGAACAATGATAGGAAATTTGCACTATCTTTGCAGATGAAACAAAGAAAAATTATCCACAATCTAAAATACAACGATATGTTAAGCAAGAAAATGGAAGAAGCTCTCAATGAGCAAATTAATGCCGAGCTTTGGTCGGCATATCTTTATCTGTCAATGGCTATGCAATTTGAGAACTCAGGAATGAGTGGGGTGGCCAACTGGTTTAAGGTTCAATTTAAGGAAGAGCAGGCCCATGCCGAAATCTTCATGAACTATATCAACCAGCGCGGCGGCCGTGTAGTCCTGAAACCGATAGCCGAAGTAGCCACAGAGTGGGCAACACCGTTGGACGCATTCAAAGACACCTTGACCCACGAGCGCAAAGTAACCGCAATGATCAACAACCTCTTTGCTCTCGCAGAAGAGGAGCATGACTACGCTACTCGTGATCGCTTGACATGGTTTGTCAGCGAGCAGGTAGAGGAAGAGGACAACGCCCAGCAGCTCATCGACAAGTTCACCCTTATAGGCAATGACGGCATGGGCTTGTATATGCTCAACCAAGAGTTGGCAGCACGCAGCTATGTAGCGCCCTCAATCCTTGCATCGGAGGAATAAGGCCGTCGGCCCCCTCGGGGTGACATAGCAAAATGCTCAATAGGCATAACGGTGGGAGTGGCTATAGTGAAGGCCGCTTCCACCGTTTGCTATATATTTGAGCAATAATGGGCGACATGCCGGCAAAGGCTAAAAACGGGAACGAAAAGCGCGTAGCATGCGCTTTTTCGCTTTTTGTGTAGATTCCAAAACGAAGTGCAACATTTTTCGCTTTTTCGCTTTTTCGCGGATAAATTGCAAAAGATTCAACTATTTGTTATACCTTTATAGGTCGAATAATGATATAGGAGGATATGAAGATAATCCATCATATAAGGAGGCGCGCCATGCGACTGTATGCCAAAGCCCGGAGCTTCTACCGCTATTGCAGCGATGGCGTATGGACAGATATGCGGTCCACACCGGTAGTCAAATGCATCAAAATACTCAACCTGTCGGTTCGCACCTTCTTCAACGGCGATATACAGACCAAAGCGTGTGCGCTCACCTATCGTACTATCCTCGCTATTGTTCCCGCACTTGCCATAATACTTGCGATAGGGCGCGGCTTCGGGCTCCAGGACACCCTCGAGGCAGAGCTTATCGACAAATTCAGTACGCAACGCGAAGCCCTCGTGAAGGCATTCGACTTCGTCGACAGCTACTTGAGTCAATCATCGGGCGGAATATTCGTGGGGATAGGTATAGCGCTGCTGCTGTGGACTTTGATATCGATACTCGGTTCGGTAGAGCATGCATTCAACGACATCTGGGGAGTGAAAAACGGCCGGTCTTTCTGGCGCAAACTCACCGACTACCTCGCCATATTCCTAATCCTCCCGGTGCTGATGATATGTGCCAACGGCGCGGCAGTCTTTGTGTCGACCAACCTCAAGCAAGTGTTGCCATTTGATTTTTCCACGCCGTTGATAAAGTGGATGATCGACTTGGCCTCGGTGATAATGGTGTGGCTGTTTTTCACGGCAGTCTATATCCTTGTGCCAAATACAAAAGTCAAATTCAAGAACGCCCTTGTGGCAGGGATATTTGCCGGCACCGGCTTTTTGATACTGCAATGGCTATTTATATCCGGGCAAATCTACGTGTCGCGCTACAACGCCATCTATGGCAGCTTCGCTTTCCTTCCGTTGTTGCTGATATGGATACAACTTGTGTGGGTGATATGCCTTGCCGGCGGAGTGATATGCTACGCGTCGCAAAACATATTCCACTACAATTTCAGTAACGAGATAAAAAGCATATCGGTGTCCTACCGACTTAAGATACTCATAGCTTTGACAACCGTAATAGTCAAGGACTACCTGAGCGGGAAACGTCCGCCATCGGTCGACGAAATCGTAGCGCGCAATGGCATGCCATCGCGGCTTGTGGCATCGTCGGTCCGCTTCATGACCGAAGCCGGGCTTCTGCTCCGCGTCATCAATGACGAAAAGAAGGAAATCTACGGCTACGTACCGGCTATCGATGCCCAGTCGCTCACCGTAGGCGATATCATAAGCCGTATACGCAACCACGGCTCAGCCGATTTTATCCCCAATTTCAGAAGCTCGTTTGCCGGGGTAGTAAATGTGGCCGACAAAGCCGAGCTTGCACTCTTCGAGGCTATGAGCGACACCTATGTCAAAGACATCGCATTGGGCGACCTCGCTTGCGATACGCCTGACGCCAGCCGACAAAACTAAAGAAACATTATTTAACCCAATTAACACATATAAATTATGAAACAAGCAATAGCTACAACCGCCGCACCCGGAGCAATCGGGCCCTACAGCCAGGCAATCGATGCCGGCCCATTCGTATTCATCTCCGGTCAAATTCCCGTTAACCCCGCCGACGGCACCATCCCCGAAGGCATCACCGCGCAGACAGCCCAATCTATTGCCAACATAAAGGCAATACTCGCCGCTGCCGGTCTTACAATCGACAATGTAGTCAAGACAACGGTATTCCTTGCCGATATGAACGATTTCGTGGCAATGAACGCCGTGTATGCCGACAACTTCACTGCGCCATTCCCGGCACGTTCGGCAGTTGCCGTTAAGGACCTTCCCAAGAAAGTGCTTGTGGAAATCGAGGTCATAGCTGCAAAATAGCAGATATAGCTACGTGGAGCAGGCAGTAGCCATGGCGATTTATCGCTCAGCGGCGAGAGCCTCGGCCACCACGTAGGTGCTACCGCCAATGAATACCAGCCCATCATCCCCGGCATCTTCGCGCGCCATCTCTACGGCACGGCCGACGTCGGGGATTATTATGCCCTGCAACCCGAAATCGGCGCCAATACGGGCCAGCTCCGCCGCATCCATGGCGCGCGGTATCGCGGCCTGAGTGAATATGTAACGTGCATTACGGGGCATCATGCCTAATATGTGACTCACATCCTTATCCTTGACAAACCCTATCACCATCACTACGTCGTTGCCATAACCGTCGAGTCGTGGCGCGAGGTATTGCCAACCGCCCTCGTTGTGCCCGGTGTCGCATATCGTCAATGGCTTGTCGCTCAGCTTCATCCAGCGTCCCAATAGCCCGGTCAATTCCATGACATGGGCAAATCCGGCGCGTAGGGCATCGTCGCTTATCTCCAAACCCCCACGCCGTAGCTGTTCAATGGCGCACAATATGGTGGCGGCATTTTCCTTTTGGCAGTCGCCCGTCAGTTCCCCGGTGATATCGCCCGCCAAGGTGCCATGATACACTATTCCGGCATCGGACATTTCGGCACTTTCATACCACTTCTCGTCGTCGGCAAAGGCAATCGGTGCACTCATCAGCAAGGCGGTGTCTTCAAACACTTTGCGCACCCCTTCGCCGCTACTATTACCAATCACGACGGGGATATTACGTTTTATGATGCCGGCCTTTTCGGTAGCAATCTGCGCCACGGTGTTGCCAAGTTGGGCAGTGTGGTCGAGCGAAATATTGGTAATCACGCTCAGCACCGGGCTGATGATATTTGTCGTGTCCAAGCGTCCCCCGAGCCCGGTTTCAATCACTGCGATATCAACCTTTCGGCGGGCGAAGAAGTCGAATGCCATTATGGTGGTCAGCTCGAAAAACGAAGGCGCCACCCCTAAGTCCATGTCGCGGAAGCGGGCCACAAAGTCGATGACATCTTGTTGGGGTATCATCTCGCCATTGACCCTCATCCGTTCCCTGAAATCGACCAAATGGGGCGAAGTGTAGAGGCCAGTGCGATAGCCCTGCGACTGCAAAACGGCCGCCAGGGTATGGCAGGTCGATCCCTTGCCGTTAGTCCCGGCTACATGGATAGTGGGGTAGAGGCGGTGGGGATTGCCCCATGCCGTGTCGAGAAGGCGAGCCGTGTCGAGCCCCGGTTTATAGGCCGCAGCTCCGATGCGCTCAAATTGAGGCGTCGCGCTGTAAAGGTATTCTATCGTTTCTTCGTAAGTCATTGTGCTTTAGTATAATATAAGGCCGGCAATTCCGGCGAGAATGATGATGAATATAGGATGAAGCTTGCTGAACATCACCATGCAGAACGCGGCTACGCAAATAGCTATGGATTTAATCAGGTCGCTGCTCTCCGAACCGAAATTTTCCTCATTCATAAGCAGCAACGCCGCCGATGCTATCAGCCCCACCACCACCGGGCGTAATCCCATAAATATCCCCTTTATGACCCCGCTCTCATGGTGACGGCTAATAAACCGGCTCGTCTTCGCCACGAGAATAAACGAAGGCATAACGACCACCAACGTGCATAATAGCGAGCCTATCACTCCCCAAAGAGGCGAATCAAACGAAGCGTCGACATTGCCTGGCGTGACATAGCCGATATACGTTGCCGAGTTGATGCCAATGGGCCCGGGTGTCATCTGCGAGATAGCCACGATATCGGTAAACATCTGTTTGGTTATCCACCCGGGCGACACTATCTCCTGCTCTATGAGCGACAGCATGGCATAGCCGCCGCCAAATCCGAATAGGCCTATCTTCAGATAGCTCCACAATAGTTGCAAGTAGATCATCGTCCACCTCCTTTCGCATTGCGGCCGTCAATGGCATGAAGTCTCCGCAACTGATGCCGGTGCCACAGGTATCCGCCCAATCCGCCCAGCACAATGAACAGGATGGGATTGCTCACCACCGGCCATTTCGACCAAATCAGCAAAGCCGTCGCCACGGGGATGGCAACCGTCTTCCATCCGATATGCGCCGCCTTTGCCGTAGTGATTACCGGTGCGATAATAAGTGCCACCACGGCCGGTCGTATTCCCTTGAATATCGCATTAAGCGTATCGTTGTTCTTGATAAGGTCGGGGGTGAGGAATATCGCTATTGCCAAAATAATCAGGAAGGATGGCAGGATAGTACCCAACGCCGCCGCCAAGCTTCCGCGATTACCGCGCAATTTGTCGCCTATCGCCACCGAAATGTTCACGGCAAGGATGCCCGGAAGCGACTGCGCCACAGCCAGCAAGTCGAGGAAATCCTCCTTGTCGAGCCATCGGTGCTTGTGCACTATCTCCTTCTCGATAATCGATATCATCGCCCAGCCCCCGCCGAAGGTGAATGCGCCGATTTTGAAAAATGTTATAAATAATTGCAATAATATATTCATCTGACTATGCGTATGTTCGGGCTGTCTTAGCCCTTATATCCACGTTTTTCCTCGCAAAGGTACAATAAAAATGTAACAAAATTCAACTTATTTACGTTTATACAATAAGGGCGCATCTCTATTGATGCCTTTCATTGCCCGATTTATTATTGTTTTAACTTAAAATAATCCGATATGAATAGTAAAAACATCGCTCTTATTGCATTAGCAGTAATCACACTGACATCTTCGGCTCATGCCGTAGAAAAGATAAAAAATGACAAAGCCGTTGACCCGACTGCCCAGCGTGGCGCTCAGGCTCAACCCGAGGAGATAGTCTACTATCCCTCTACCTTTGCCGATGCCCGTCTCAATGGCGAATGGAACATAGACAACGTCAACGGGCAGAAGGTGACCGGTGAGGACCGCCCCTTTGTAGGCTTCGACCTCTCGCAAAGCCGCTTTTACGGCAACAACGGATGCAACCTCATCAACGGCGACGCTATCATCGACCGCAACAATAAGCTTCAGTTCGGCAATATGATTTCGACGCAACGCTATTGCGCCGATGCCCCGTTCCAGTACATCATTACTACCACCCTCGACCAAGTGCGCTCCTACAAAGTGTCGCGCTATGGCAATGAATACTACCTCGACCTGTTCAACCAGCGCGGGCACCTCATCATGGTATTGCGCAAGCACGATATCGAGTTTCTCAACGGAGCGTGGCGTGTCACTGCCATCAATGGCGAGCCCAACAGCAACGAGGCGATACGATTTGTCATCGACATTCCCGAGAAGAAAATCCATGGCAATGCCGGTTGCAACATCATCAACGGCGAGATATCTATCGACCCCGATGTAGCCAACTCCGTGCAGTTTGCCAACATAGCCTCAACCCGCATGATGTGCCCCGACCTTTCTACCGAGACAGCCGTCCTCGTAGCCCTCGAAGAGACCGAAAAAGTATTGGCTAAGAGCGACGACACTATCTACTTCATCAACCATGCCGGCAACACCGTGCTCCAGCTCGTGCGCATCGACCCACGTGCCGAAGCCGATGGCGAATAAAAGCGAACGGACTTATCTACGACAAAAACATATATTCCGCGGTTAAAAACCGCGGCTACTAAACCCGACTGATTGGTAATCAGCAAAATAGTAGCCACGGTTTTTAACCGCGGAATGTATAGCGGAATATTTAACCGCAGAAATATATTATATCCACTGTTTCCAGCGGTCACACGAAGTCTTGACAAATTGCCCCGTCGTCGTATCGCCATACCTTGCGACCACAGTCTTCAGATTGCCCAGAATATACTCCGCTTTGGCCTTTGCCTCGTTGCTCTCGAGCATTGCAAGCGCCGCCTCTATCTCCCGGTTATATTCATCTTCAATTCTGTCGGATTCATCCGAAGTGTCATAGTCGTACAGGAATGAGTAGGCGTATTCGACATCGTCACTTTCATCATCAGGGTAATATGTCAGATATGGCCGGAACAGGCTTACGCCGGTTCCCCTCCAGTATTGGGTAAGAGCCCAGCATCCTTCAAACGAATTCCGGCGCCCGATGGCATACATTATCCGCGCCAGTCCGCGGTCATCATTCGTCCGTTCAGGATTATTGATAATTGATTTGTAATCAATCATCTTATTGGCAAAATCCAGTTTCGCTCTTGACTTTTCCCCGGCTGTATCCCAAATCCACTCATGAATACCGTTAAACAGAACAAAGGCATTATTCTCGGAAGCATAGCAGTCAAAGGCGTTTTTTGCCAGATCCAAGTAATTATAAATATTCAAGGTTTGCATATAATCATCGCCGACTTCCGACAGATATTTTTCGGCGCGGGCATAATCCCCTTCGCGGAGCGCGAGTGTTCCTATAAGTTCATTGTAATAGTCGCTGTCGGTGCGTATATTCTTGCGCAGATAGTCATACAAAGGGGTGTGCTCCATCATTTTTGTATATACGGATGCCAGCTCTTTCGATGTCAGGCTTCCCATCATCTGGAAGGAAAGGCTTGAGTAATCGATCGGGTTGAAAAATGTCTTGTTTTTGCGTAAATCGGTTATTGTCAAAGAAATACTCGTCAGATACCAGAAAGGTTGCCCGCAGAAATAATACACTGTATGCCGTTTCTCCGGTTCGTTGATATTATCGGCATAGGAGCAAAGCAGAATGGCGGTGGTGTAGTCCCTTTTATCCCAGAAGCGGGGTACCAGGTCGGCGTAGACGATATTCATCAATCGTTCAACCCACTTGTTACTGTCGGGGTTAAGGGGGCCTGTTTTACTCTCCATCCACTTTAGGTCGCTCAGCAATGACTGTGTATTCCCGGTTTTTGCATCAAGCTTAATCTTATAGGTACGTGCGAGGTCTTTCAGTTCGTCGCTTGAGAATTTTTGTCCGGCTGCCTGATAAATCTGTTTCCGTGCAAGTTTAACATTGCGGGTGAACTCTCCGTTATAATAAGCCTGAATGAAGTCCCAGTCTCCCCTGTAATTGACAGCATTGCTTTTCAGAAGTTGCCCGGCGATGTCAGCCGCTTTTGCCATGAAAGCCGAGTCCGTGGCGCCATGCCGGATATAATCCATCAGTTGCGGGGCGTTCGGATTACATTTTGACATATATGCCATCTTGTCATCAGTGGAGAGTGACATGATGTCGCCTGCGCGGGCAAAAACGGAGTCCGCACGTTCGGTCTCGCCGAGTCTGCTCCAGCATCCTGCAACATAGCGCTCAGCCATGCGTTTCATCAGATTGCTGTCGGATATTGTGGCAAATGCCGAATCGTAGTATTCCACGCATCGCGCATACTGTCGTGACGCGAACAGAGCCCTTACCCCCTGCAGTGCATATCGGTCTTTAAGACGGGTGCCTCGGTATGCCGTGCATTTTTTTATAATATCGTCGAATTCACCAGTTTCTTCGCTGTAGTAATATCCTTTTTCACTGTTATATCCCCTTTCTCTCGGATAATGCCACGGCGATAATATCCTATTCCGCTGTTCCTCCATATCTTTGGCCGTGAGGAGCAGATCAATTATTTCCCTGTCGTTGGTGTCGTTCAGATAAATGTAAAACAGATTGCCGGGGGTCTCGGTAGGATACGAAGTATTGTTATAAAACCGGCTATATGAGTCGCGGTATACGGCCTGCTCGATGTCGGCAAGCGGTATCCGCTCCGACGTGAGTGCCTGCCACAGACGCAGATTTTCCTCCCGCTCTAAATCGGGCATGCTTTTATCCCAGCCGTAAAGTTCGAAAAACGACGGCTTAGGTATCTTTGGATTATATGGCCCATAACATGGCCCATAATATGGCCCGCAGGCCGATGCTGCGGCTGCCCATAGCAAAATAATGGCGCTAACGGCCTGTCGAATAGAGATTGTCGATTTCATCGGGAGTATATTTTGAAAGGTTCGTGTTGTCAAGGTGATACAGTATGTTGGAGTGTTCGCGGCCGGTCAGCCGCTTTTCTATCATCTCTTTTACTTTTGCGATGTCGCCGTATGCCGAGTTCTCCCGGCGCACCATGTCGCCCGCATGTATGATTGTCTGGTTATAAGGTATATCCTTTTTCGCGACATACAGGTCGGGCTTGCGGCATACGAAACGGGTGGTATCCGTAAGGTTCAGGCCGTTGGTCAGGCCAGCGAATTTCCTGTCGCTGAAAAGCAGTTGCCATGAATAGGTAGGGTAGGCCACGTCGAGATGAAGCGGGTAGGAGGGCAGGTGTTTCAGATATGGCTCGACATCTGCGGCGTCGATAATCGAATTGTTGGCGTCGGGATCTTTGAAGTTGCCGGTATTATACACCATCAGCACTCCGCAGTCCACCGGCGGCGCCTCGCGCGCCAATTGATGCAGTCGTATCGTGGAACTGAGCCGCCACAGCAGTCCAAGGCTTACTATATTGGCTTTTACCGAATCGCATAGGTTGAAAAACGACATCTCGGTTGACGGTGTCCAGTCGCAGTCGAGTTGCAGCTCCTCCACATTTGGCAGGCCGTTGTACTCACACATATTGCGTACACGTGTCACTATATTCTTTGCCAGTATGCCCTCATTACCGGCCATAGCTTTCAGTCCGTCAATGGTGATATACACTACCGGCACGAACTCTTTCCAGTACAGAGAATCTTGCAGTAGGTTATACCCGTCATAGTCTATCCTGACCGATGCGACCGGGCACGCCTTTTCTTCCGGTATTACCCCGTATGTATCCTCTGCCACGTCAAACATGCGCAGATACACCTTCCCTACATCATGCCTTTTCAGAAAATCAAGGTCGGCGCTGTCGAGTTTCAGCACCGTTTTCCAGTAATACACGCCATTCTTTTCCGCATGGCTTGCCTCCGGCGCATTCCGCCGTCCGCATCCTGTGACTATAAGCGCCATCATGGCGATTGCGATGATTGTCTGTTTCATTGACCTGTGAAATTTATTCCACAAATTTGCAAAATAAAAAACGCGGGGCAAATTATTTTGCCCCGCGTTGTATGAAATGATGCTCGGAGTGTATGAAACCTATCGTTTACCGCCACACTATGTAATTGATATTTTCAGAAGCGTTTTCGTCAACCGGCCCGATGAAGTGGCGGCGCCCATCTTGATTGTTGTAAAATGCGGTCGACCTCGCCCCGACAAGATATATGGCATTGCGGACTCCGGCATCGATCAGAGCTTGGGAGAAGTCATGGAATGTGAGTTTGTCGGTGCTATCTGCTGAAAATCAGAAATAATTTCTTGACTCTCTGTGTTACCTCGCCAGGTTGAGGTTGAAGGAGATGCCGTAGGAGGAGTTGGTGGTGGGGTAGGATGAGGTGGTCACCAAGGGAGTGTTGACTTGGTGGTCGAAGTATGCGCCTATGGTAAGTCGGCGGCTCAGCACATAGTTGGCGGTGAAATTGATGCCAAGCGTGCGTGTGCCCGACGTGGGCTGAGTATAGGCATTCTCAATCTTGCGTATCAATGCCTGCGTATTCTGCAACGAGAACTCGGCGTTGACCGTTAGGTCGTTAGACACTCCCGACTGCGAGCCTTTCATCTTCAGCACGGTGTTAAACCCTACCACCTTATATCCCAAGCCAAATGTCAGCCCGCGTGTAGTGGCCTCCACAACCTGGCCTGCCGAGGTGTTGAGCGTCAACGTGCGCTGGTCGCGGTATTCGGCGTTGAGCGTCATCTCATTTTTCAGGGTCACTGCCACCCCGATGAGCGGTGCAAATCGCTCCGTTATCGCCACCGAAGATATGTTGTAGGGCGACGACGGTATCGGTTCGCCCGATGTCTCATCGAGGATGAACCCGCGCTCACCGTCGGCTCCCACCCAGTTGAGATACGACGAATAACTACCCACCGAATATGTGCACTGGTAGGCGTGGCTCAACGTCACCGACTTGAAATACTTCTTCAAATTAAAGCAGTTGATAAGCCCGTCGTAGGTGATACGCCAGTTGGGCAGCACGTGGGCAAACGAGGGGAACGGGTCGGTGTAAACCTTGTCGGGCGACTTGCCGGAGTAAGCGGCCACAAATGCAGGTATCAGCACGTCGGGCGACGTCGACGATATCGTCCCGATAGCAGGGTCGTAAGCCGTGCCGGCGTGCGGGCTATCCTTTAAAAAGCCTGCTCGGGGATAGCTTAGCCCATTGTACTGGCTCTCGATGCGTTGACGCACTATCGGGATATACTTCACGAAGTTGTTGAACGCCTCGGAGTTGTACCCGTCGTCGGCGCTCGACCCGCGCAATGCCGTTGCCAATGCCCAATGCGTCTTTGTGTACGACCCCGACCGCGATATCGGCATCTCGTCATACATGAACTGCAGCTGGTTGGTGCGCGAATCGGTGCGGTTGAACGTCAGCTGTATCTTCAAGCTCTTAATCGGTTCGAGGTTCACTTCTATGTTCAGCTCATTGGAATTTGACCATATCGCCGGTGATGTCTGGCCTATATCGGTCATAAGCCACCCGCGTTCCTTAGCCTTGTCGATATAGCTTTCGTCGACAAATCCGAACGCGAAATCCAGTCCCGGCGACATCGGGCCGTAGGAATTGGACTGACCGAATATGTTGCCTATTTCGGGGCGGAACAACGGTATGGATAGGGTGGACGTTTTCTTCCATCTTACCGACACGTTGCGCGGTGCCATCGCAAACCTTATAGCATGGTCGCCAATCTCTTTCCACAGCGGACGTTGCTCCTTAAGCAGCTCGTCGATTACGAATTTCAGTGTCGAGTCCGAGCGCGTCAGCACTTCGATATTGTTGGCATCGACCACTCGTATCTTCACTGGGTATTTCTTTCCGCTTTGGGTGGTTGCTGTCACCTTCACCTTGGTGGTGCGCAGGTTGTGCTTTATCGTGGTTGTCGTGTCGCTCTTGAGCGTATATGTTCGCTCAAAATGCTTTGGCGTACGTTTCTTCTGGTTGGTATTCTTTGCCGATGAGAACCGCTTGTCGATATCCTTGATATAGGGTATCTTCTTGTAGAGCGACTCGAAGTTAAAGCGCCCGTCGACGCTCCACGATGCTTGGTTGGCTATCGTGTTGCCCATGTTCACGTCCTCAATGGTGGCTCCACGGTCCCATCTGTACGTCGAATTATAAGTCACCGACCCGGTCAGGAAATCCAATATCGGGATGCGGTTGAACGGTGCCTTATACGAGGCGGTGAACGTCTGGTTGTAGCTCCAGGGCGTACCCATCGACAATATGCTGCGCCAAACGGTGTCTTTCCACTCTTTATACTTGTCGGGGAACAGCTTGCGGTTTACTGCACCAGTCGTCTCTTCAATGCGGGCCGACGTGTTTGACGTGAACGACAGGTTTATCGACTTGGTGATATTCCATGTCAAATTCAGCTGTCGGTCCCACAAAAAGTTTTTGCTTACCGCTACCGGCAACTGGAACATCACGTCGGTCTCCGACCGTGTCTGCTGCTCATAGTAGTAGCGCGACATTGTCGTCATAAACGATATCGACGTGGGCAGATAGTTCAGCTCCCAGTCTTTGATAAACTTCAGATTCTTATTCTTGCTCTTGATTAGCGAGTCAAACGGCTTCCATCCCTTTATCAGCGGAGCATACGTATACTGCAGCGAGCCGCGGTAGTCGTTGGTGTTTTCGTATTCGGTGGTCGGGTCGACCTTCGACTGCTTGTTGAATGAGAAGTTGAACGTGAAGTTGGCCGGGTCCCACGGCATCGGGTTCTCATGTTGTATGTCAAATTTCAGTCCCGACAACGAGAAGTTTTGCACCGTGGTGTGCTCTATGGCAAATGCATTGATTGAGTCGCGGGCATGCTTGCTGTTGGCATCGTCGAGCGCATCTTTCAGCAATACGTCTTGATCCAAGGGATTATACTTTGGCGATGTCTTCTCTTTGCTTATCGAATAGAATATTGGCGCTTTCAGCTTCGCTGCCTCGGGCAGGAATCGACCCAAATCGCCCTGCACTGCAAAGTTGTACTGCTCGTAGTCGTCCATGCGTCGCGAATTGAGCGATTGGTCTACGCCTCCGAAGCCTGCCGTTTCGACATGAGCTCCGAAATTGAGCGTCGCTATATCGCTCAGCCCCAAGTTGACATTGGCCTTCGCTGCCCATCCGCCCTCCTGGTTGAAGTCGGTCACTTTAAGCTCGTTGACCCACACGATGCCGTCTTTGCGCGTCGACGAGTTGTTGCGCACTCCCACCAGCAGCACTCTGACGTCGCTCAGTGTCGGGTTGCCCATCACTGCTATGCGGTTGCGCTCATTGTCGGGGTCGCGTCCGGAGTACAATGTAGCATAGCCTACGCCGCTGCCCATTTCTGCTTTTGCCCTATTGCGTTCTTTCTTGAGGTCGACGAGGGCCTGAAGGTCGAGGTCTAAATAGTTCTCGCGCGGCCACACCTTATAGCGGTCGGAGTTGAGGTCGTTGTTGTATTTTCCTGCCGGCGTCAGCGTCAGCGGTATCTCATATTCATAGAAGTTGCTCTTCACGTCGGTGCCCAAGCGAATGATAAGCGCCAAGTCGCCGTCGCGCAAGTTGGTCACGTCGTCAATAAGGCTCTCGGCATGCACCCACATCTGCATGCGCTTGTAGTTGCGCAGGTCGTGCTGGGTGTTGCGGTAGATGGCTCGGGCATCGCCGGCATCAAGTCCGGTCACTTTCAGCGATATCGACTGCTCGTTGAGCTGCGTTATCTGCGACTGCCCGGGGTCGATGGCGCGTGTCACACCGGGCGGCAGTACGTAGTTCACGGGCTCGCGCGATGCATTTTCCTCAATGTTGACCACCGACACGTCAAGCTCGCCTTCGGCCGGGGCCTCGCCGCGTGTGTTGAGATTGAAATCGTAATTTCGCCATTCGCCACGCACCAGCTCCAATGTGGCAAATCGCAAGTGGGTAGGTGTCTTAAACCCGGTCATGAAGATACGCGCAAAACGTATCGACGAAAAATCTTTTATCGACCCGACCACCTTCTCGTAGTCGCTCAAAGGTATCTTGAACTGGTACCACTCCACGGTGGCATCCTGGCCATCGCGTGTGGCCACCAACGACACTTGCTTGTCGGTGATGTAATTCTTCCCGACCACAAGGTCCTCGGGGCGTATCGACACTTTGTACTGGAAATAGCGCTCATACTCGTTGAGCGTATTGTCCTGGTTGATGTCTTCGACATCGGGCACCGCACGCGACGATTGATACAACGGGTCGTCGGCCTCGTCGGGCGACAATGAGTTGCCTTCGGTGCCGTTGTAATGCTTGTAGCGTTCCAGCACCGACAACCGTTGCTCGTCGTAGTCATAGCCGCGGAAGAAGTGGTAGTTGTCGCCGGCGGGGTCGTTTAACGGCGAGAATTTGTCCTGCGACATCTTGTCGTAGGCAGTTGCCGACAAGCGCGTCTGCAGCTCGCTGATGTAATCCTGATAGGTCGGGAACCCAAACTCGGCATCATTCTTCAATCCGTCAAGACCCACATCCTGTGCCCCGCGGGTGCCATTGTTGTTGTCAAACGAGTAGGTCAGCGAGTTTTGCGTCGACACATTGCCCCACACGGTCTGGGTCAGATACTGGCTGCCGCCATCGTTAGGTATGCCATTTTCATACGACTTTAGCCCGTCTTTGAGTATGTCCTCCGATATCTCTCCGAAGTTGAAATACAGGTCTCCGCCCTCGTAGTTGGGATTTTCCGGGTCGAGGAATGGGTTCATCATCCAGAACTGCACATACTCTATGTTCGACTGCTCGAAATTGGTGTTATCCATCTTGCGCATGATGCCGCCCCATCGCTTCTCGGGGTTAAGCAGGTTGCCCTCGGTGTCGATGTTGGTGGCATCAAGGTTGTAAGGACCGCGCTCGCTGGGGTAGAACGACAGGTTCAACGTCTGCACTATGTTCGACTCGCCGTAGCTCAGCTCGCGCCCGGGGAATATCTCTCGCGATGTCACCTCGCGCACGTAGGGGTTGGACAGCTGCTTCAAGTCGGCCTTTATATATCCGGGGCAGAGCGACGAATTGCGGTCGGTGAACATTCGGTCGATCGTGTACCAGTTTATCAGCGCTCGGTTCTTCCCGTACGCTATGTTGTTGCTCAACCCGGCCTCCGGGAACAATGCATCGGCCGACGGATCATAGGGCGTCGACGCCAAAAACCATGCATACGGCGAACGCAAGTCGACTCCCATCTGCGCATTCTCGAAGTCGTCGATATACGACGACCCTTGGCTCGACCCGCTCTTCTGCTCATGGGGCACAAGTTGGGCATACTCTGCCGTAAGGCTTATTCGCGACGGTGCCGTAGCGTTCACTGTCGGTATCTTGTTCAACAGGTTGGTAAGCCACATGAACTCGCTATTGTACGACAGGTTGACGCCCCACATCGAGTTGTTGATTATCTCATCGCCTATGCTTACCTTCTCGGTCAACGCTTTCTCTGAAAAATGCAACAACGTGGCGCCCACGTTCAAGTTCTTGTTAAACTGATATTGCAGGTCAAGTCCCAGCAATGTCTTCCGCTGCATCGAAAATAGCGACTGGTTTTCAAGCGTTACCGATATGTTCTGGCCGGAATCTATGATACTCTGGTTGGTGATGGTCACTATACCCATCGTGTAGTCTACCGTATAATCGGAATTTTCGGTCAACTGCACTCCTCCGGCTGTCACTACTACCGACCCGCGCGGCACATTCATCGCGTTCAACCTTATCTGCGACCCCGACGATGCCTGATACTCGCCGTCCATCACAAACTTGTTCTTGTCGGAAAATTGGCGTGCCACCACAAGCGTAGAGTCATACAGCTCTTTGTAGACGTACTGAGCCGCTATCGCTGGATTGCCTATCTTCTTCTCCAAATGCGCTCCAAATGGCTCTACAACTGGGAATATCACTTTCCCCTGCGACGCTTGTATCGTATAGCCCTCTATGAAGTCGAAAAATCCGTCGACGTTCGACTCCTGGTTGCTGTCCAAGCGGTCGAGATTCATCACCTGTAGCAGCGACTGGTTGTTGAGCCCGGGCACCGGAAGATAATTGATAAGCGTCCCGGTGGTGTCGCTCATATACTTGATGTTCAGCCTGAAATTGCTCTTCTGAACCTGATATGCTCCCAACGAGTACACGTTTTTCATCATCAATCGCCATATCGGACGACGGGTGTCGACTGTCGTGCCCTTCAGCATCTTCACGTATAGCGACCTGTCGGTCGGCGTGATATCCGACGAAAATTCACCCACCTGATACACCTGCCCGTTGTAGGTGTATTCAAACGCCACGCTTAGCACCTCATCGGAATTGAGCGCCGACTTCAGTGATATGTATCCCAACGTGCTGTTAAGCGTATATTCCGATGTGCTCAGCAGTCGTGCGCTCTCCACCTTCTCATAGTCCTTACCTCCTTCTATCCCGTAGGCGCGCAGCGGTTCAAGGGCTTGTGTCACGTTGTTGATGTCGCGAGCATCAGGATACTGCTCCTTGATTACGCTCAACAGGTTGTTTGACGCGTTGGCCGGATTGACCAGCGCCACATTGGGCGTCCAATAGTCGCTCGTCAGGTTCTCTGCCTCTCCTATGTCGGCAAACGATACCAGGTTGCGCGACTCGTTGTAGTTGCCGCTCTTGTTGGTCACCCACACCTCGATGCGCGTGATCTGCACCCCCGACATCACCATCGGCAATTTAGCAGCAAATTGGTCGTAATTCTTGTAGAAAAACTGCGACAAGAAGAAATGCCGGTTTTGGTCATACTCATCGGCATTAAACTGAAACTTCGTAGTCTGGGCGCCTCCCTTGGTGTTGACGGTCTTCGACTCCGAATTTTGCTGCGACACCAATGCCGTTGCCGTAAGTTTGCCAAACTGCAACACGGTCTTTATACCAAACAATGCCGTGCTACCTCTTATCAGCGACGACCCCGTTGTCATCGACACATTTCCGGCCTCGATGCTCTTGACTATGTCATCTTCCTGGCCATTATAGGCCAGCTTGAGGTTCTTGGAGTCGAAATCAAACGTAGCGTCGGTGTTATACGTCATGTTGAATTTTAGCCTGTCGCCCACCGATGCCGCTATCGTCGCCTGTATCTTTTGGTCGAAATCAAAATACGTCTTTCGCCGCGAATTTACCGACAACGACGGGTTGTCGGTCTTGTTGGAATTGATGCCCATCTTCAGCTGTATCGACCCTGTCGTCTTGAGCTGTACTCCACCTGGCCCGAATATCTTCTCCAACGGCCCGAGCGCAAAGTTCATATCCAAAATGTTGAACGGCTCCTTGTCCTGCTGTTCAAAGCTTTCGCTATTGCGCTTCCGATAATACTCCTCCATCGACTTGCGCAACTGCCAATCGTTGTATTGCTTCTCCGACAGCATGAACGGCGTGGTTATCTCATGGTTCCCCACCTTGGTGCGCACTACGTATATCCCCGTCGTCGGGTCATATTCCGCCTCGGTCTTTATGTTAGAAGGCGTCGTCAGGTCCATCGCGCTCTCTTCCCCCATCAGCTGCTCATAGTCCTCGGCCACTGTAGGTTGCACCGGATATTGCATCGCTATCGAATCCCTCGCCACGCCCGTCGACGGTACCACGCTATAAGGCAATGCCGGCTTATTCACCCCGGTCGGCGTGATACGCTGACCGCGGGCGACTACCGCCGCCATTATCAACATCACGACTGTCGCCATTGCGACTGTCGCTACTCTCTTATTTATGCGTTTCCCCAATTACCTATTCTATATCTGTCACTCTCAGGTTTCATTGCCTTGACATCTTTTCGGCAAGGCTCGCTGGCAATGAGGCGAGTGTACTACATCATTGCCAACGCTTTCTTTATCGCGGCCTCTACCTTTATCGCCGGCTCGGCTGTGTAGATCTTCGTCAACACCTTGTGGGCCGCCGGACGTGGGAAGCCAAGCATCACCATCGCAGCAAGCGATTCCTCAAAATCGGCACTCGTCGACTGTGGCTGTAGTAATAACGTAGAATCGGTCGGTTTTATTTTATCCTTTAGGTCTACAATTATCCTTTCTGCCGTCTTGGCTCCTATTCCCTTCACTCCCTTTAGCCTGCGCACGTCGCCGGTCATGATTACCTGCTCCAAGTCGAGCACCGGTATCGACGACAATATCATCCTCGCTGTGTTAGGCCCTACCCCCGACACGCCTATCAGCAACCGGAACATAGTCCGCTCGCTTTCCTCCAAAAAACCATAGTATACCCACGCATCCTCCCTCACTACCTCGTGGATTAGCAACTTGGCTTCTCCCTTTCCCTCCAAAGCCGTGAAACATGGCAACGTGATATTGATGCCATAACCCACTCCCGATGCCTCCACCACTACATACGTCGGCGTCAGCTCCGCTACAGTCCCTCTTATATATTCTACCATTTCTCTCTATATATGTTTCCTGTTATTATCCCACACCCAACCGTGCCCTGTCCTATTTCAATCGCGCTATTATCTGCTCGGCGTGCTCCTTGGTCTTTATCTGCTTGGGCAGGAAGATGTCGGCTATGCACCCGTTCTCATCTATCAGATATGTAGTGCGGAGCGTGCCAACGGTTTTCTTGCCACACATCGTCTTCTCGCCCCACGCGCCAAGCTGCTGCAACAACGTAGTGTCGGTATCGGCTATCAACGGGAAATTCAACTCATGCTTCTCGATAAACTTGCGGTGCGACGCCTCGCTGTCCTTGCTCACTCCCACTATCTCATAGCCGAGTTCCAAAAGCTCCGACCTATGGTCGCGCAGCGAACACGCCTCGGCTGTGCACCCCGACGTGTTGTCCTTGGGATATGTGTAGAGTATGAACTTCTTCCCGGCATAATCAGCCGTGCGTATCTCTTTGCCGTCCTGGTCCTTGCCAAGCACTTCGGGCAATTTGTCTCCAATATTCATCGCTTCAATTATTTATTTGGTTGGTTATTATTTTATTTATTGTTCCTCTATTTCTTATGCCAATGAGTAAATCGTCTCCTTCGGCCCTACGAAATACACCTTGTCGCCTGGCGCAAACACTACCTTGTCGAGCCGTTCGGCAAACTGCCCTTCGCGCTCCACTGCTATCACCATCGACGAATACTTATCCGGTATGCTCGCCTCTATGATGCTCACTCCGCATAATGGCGACCGCTCGCTCAGCTGCACATCATAGATGCCGAAATTGATGCTCGACGTGGTTGTCGCCGTCTCCTCCTCGTCGCTACATTCTATCACCGGAAGCAACCGCTGTATCTGCTCATCGGTCCCTATTATCCCTATAGTGTCGCCCGGAAATATCCTGTCATTGCTCCTCGGCACCGGTATGAACTGCGACCCGCGTGTGATGCTCGACACATTCACCCCATATTGCGACCGCAATCCCGAGTTGCATAGCCGCTCTCCCGACACCGGGCACTTGTTGCCCACCGTCATATATGCAAGATGCAAATCCGATACCACCGAATTGTTCTTCCCCGACCGGCGCAACTCTCTCTCGTTGAGGTTGTTCATAAACCTATCCTCGATATCCTTGATGCGCTGTTTAGCTTTACCCGTAAGGATAAACATCGTCAGTACTATCAACGCTATCCCCGTAGCAAAACCCGCCGTCAGCGAAAATATCGACGACAATATGTTCACTATAAACGCCAATACTATTATCAACCTGAATATGCGCATCACCACCCGCGGCACTCTGTACGCCGCCGGTATCTCCCCCATGCGCTTCGACGTCGGCAACGCCAACGCTATCAGAAACGGCGACATCGCCAGCAATGTCACTCCCGCTCCCACGTATTGATAGCACCCGGGTAGCAACCCCTTCAGCCAGGGCATCAGTAGGTTCAACGACAACAGCGTTATCGCTATCAGCACTATCGAATATAGCACCATGCGCCATAAGTAGCGCTTGATAAACAGCTTCCACACCGACTGTCGCTCTGCCGTGTCGGCCGCCGTCGTCGCCTCATCGCTGTATCGGTCTATCAAAAAATGCAACCTTTGTGGCAAATGACGCTTTACTCGCTCATAAAACGGATCGGCCATCTTGATGATATACGGCGTAGTGAACGTCGTCAGCACCGACACTGCTACTACTATTGGATAGATGCTCGGCTCCAACACGCCCAAGCTCATACCCAACGACGCTATGATGAACGAAAATTCCCCGATTTGCGTCAACGAAAAACCAGTCTCTATCGCCACTTTCAACGACTGTCCCGTCACCAACATCCCAAACGCCCCAAATACTATCATCCCTACTATCACCACTGCCGACAATAGCAATATCGGACCGGCATACTCGGCTATCGTCGTCGGTTGTACCATCATACCTACCGATATGAAAAATACCGCCCCAAACAGGTCCTTGACGGGCATCGTGACGCGCTCTATACGCTCGGCATAACTCGTCCCAGCAAGTATCGAACCCATCACAAACGCTCCCAATGCCAACGAAAAACCGCATGCCACCGAAAATACTGCCATCCCCAAGCACAATCCCATCGACACTACCAACAAGGTCTCATTGTTTAGATACCGGCGTGCCTTATTTAGTGCCGACGGCAACACAAATATCCCCACCAAAAACCATATTATCAAGAAAAATACCAACTTCCCTATGCTCAACAACATCTCCGACCCCTCTACAGTGTCGTTGACAGCTATCGACGACAATATCACCATCATCAACACTGCAAATAGGTCCTCTACCACAAGCACCGCAAATACCAACGACGCAAATTTCTTCTGCTTCAACCCCAAATCGGTCAACGCCTTTATGATGATTGTCGTCGACGACATCGATAGCATCCCTCCCAAAAAGATACTGTTGATATACGAAAACCCTAATAACGTGCCGATGGCAAACCCCGTTATCATCATCCCTATAACGATTATCAGCGCCGTAACAACTGCCGACCCGCCCGTGTTCATCAGCTTCTTGAAATTAAACTCAAGCCCCAACGAAAACAGCAACACCACGATGCCTATCTGGGCCCAAAACTCTATGTTGGCCTCATTTGCCACCGACGGCAACGGCTCGAAATTCGGACTCGCCAAAAATCCGGCTACTATATACCCCAACACCACCGGCTGCTTAATCCACTTAAACAACAAAGTCACCACTGCGCCCAATATCAATATGAACGCCAAGTCGCTAATTAGGCTCTCTATATCTGTAACCATCTTCCTTTATCCCTCCATTTTTTTATTCCTAACTAACTTCCAATCCCTGGTTCCCGATTTCCAATCCCCGAATCCCAGTTCCCGGTTCCCAGTTCCCGATCCCTGAACCCCTAAATACTTGTCTGATTGGAAAGCGATATCGAACGCGTGGGATGTAGCTCCCGCAGCTGCTCGAATATCTTGATATAGTCGGTCGTCTCCTTAAATAGCACCACGAAGTTCAACCGTGTCACCTCCTCCTCATAATCATATTCCAAGTACATATTTGTCACCGACACCTTATTGCGGCTTAGCACCTCCCGATACGCCTCGATAT
>JAQXRH010000041.1 GCA_029218425.1 Bacteroidales bacterium
AAAAAAACGACCGCTCGGCGCGGTCGCTATTAAAAATAAAACACTTTTTTTCCTGAATAAATGCAGACTCACGCCTGCTCTTGCTTAATAAATCGCGGCGGTAAGATTTACATACCATTCAACCGCTTTCTTAATCATCTTTTTCATAGTTGAACAAACATTAAAACAATCCTTTTTTACCTATCTACGGCTTGTTGCCCTTGCAGGCTCAGCCAATTGTCTATAAATGTCAAAATGCCATTATTTCGACATTTATGACCTATTGTATGCTCTTGAAAACGGTGCAAAGATATACACTTTTTCAAAAACGTGCAATAAAACTATGTTCTTTAACATAAAATTCATATTCCCCCTTTCCCCATTTTTCACTAAATTTGCCCTTGAATAACCATTATCAGCGATTTACATTTGTAAATATTCTATCGAAATTTGTTACAGAAAGGTTACAAAATTTGGAAAAGTTAATGCATTACGTTTGGGCCAACAGGTTGTTTCCCCAAAACAACCTCACTACAACCGACGGCCGCCGGCTGCAGATAATCAACCCCGGCTTCATCAACAACGACGCCGGGCCCGACTTTTTCAACGCCTCAGTAATCATTGACGACAACACCTGGGTGGGCAACATCGAAATCCACGTGCGGGCATCCGACTGGCACCGACACCACCACACCGACGACCCCGCCTACCGCAACGTCATACTCCATGTCGTCGACATCGACGACCAGCCCATCTACCGCGACAACGGCGAAGTAATACCGCAATTCGTGATGAAATGCAATCCCACCCTCAACGCATCGTTCCACTCCCTTGCCGACTTCGCCACCGACACCCTCCCCTGCGCCGGCGCCATCGCCAAGATACCCAATATCTACCTCACCGACTGGCTCACCGCACTGGGCTACGAACGCCTCCACGACAAAGCCGACCGCATCGCCGACATAGTCACTGACACATCGGGCGACTGGAACGAAGCCGCCTACATCACCCTGGCCCGCGCCCTGGGCTTCGGCACCAATGCCGAACCGTTCCAGCGACTCGCCCGTGCCACACCATTGCGCATACTACGTCGCCACGCCGACGACCCCCTCATCGTGGAGTCAATACTCCTGGGACAAGCCGGACTACTCCCCATACAAAGCGCTACCGACGACTACAACCGGCGCTTGGCCACCGAATACGCCTTCTTCGCCACAAAATTCGGCATCAAACAGCCCCAGTCGCTCGGTTGGAAATTCTCGCGCACACGTCCGCAAAACTCCCCCTACCGGCGCATCAGCTACCTCGTAGCACTCATTTGCAACCAACGCGACTTCACCAACCGCATGCTATCATTCGACAGCATCGACGACGTGAAAGCCATGCTCAACCCGCCCACTGCCGCTGCCATCGGCGAAACGCCATCGGCAGCGCTATCTCTCTCGTCGCTCAACCTTCTGGTAATCAACGCCGTAATACCGCTTGCCTACGCTTATGCCTGCTACAATGGCGAATACGGCCGCGCCCGCACCATTGCCGAGATGATGCAGGAAATAAAACCCGAAAGCAATAGATTTACTGCAATGTTTGCCGCCGCAGGCATCAAGATAGGCTCGGCGTTCACATCACAAGCCATCGTGCAGCTACGCCGCGAATACTGCGAAAAGCGCAAATGCCTCTACTGCCGCATAGGCCACCGCCACCTTTCGGCATGCTCGCTGCGGGCACAGTGATAGCAATCAAACTTGCGCTACCCAGCCACCTATCGGCCTGCTCACTACGGGCACAGTGATAGCAAGCAACACTGCGCTAATCAGCCAACGGTATCAAAATCCTGAACGTAGTGCCAACGCCGGGCTCCGAATTTGCCACGAAGATACGGCCGTCGTGATACTGCTCCACGATACGTTTGGCAAGGGTAAGGCCCAATCCCCACCCGCGCTTCTTGGTAGTGTAGCCCGGATTGAATATCGTCTTTTGGCGCTTACGCGGTATGCCCTTTCCGGTATCAGTCACTTCGATGCAAGCATTACGCGCCTCGATGCCCGTAGTTATGGTAATGGAGCCTGCCGCTCCCTCCATAGCGTCGACGGCATTCTTAATAAGATTTTCCAACACCCATTCCACCAAGGGCCGCGAGATATTCACCGGCAAAGCCGTAGCGTCGGCCACATATTGCAAAGTGATACGCGATGAAATACGCGTCGACATATACGAAGCTGCCGACTCCACCACGTCGCGCAAATCCATAGCCTCGAGCGTAGGCCGCGACCCTATCTTCGAGAACCTTGACGCGATAGTGCTCAGCCTGTTGACATCCTTATCCATCTCGCCGACGATGTCGGGGTCGATGCCCTCGGCGCGCAGCAGCTCCATCCATGCCATCAGCGACGATATCGGAGTGCCAAGCTGGTGGGCAGTCTCCTTCGACAGGCCCACCCACACCTTATTCTGCTCCGCCTTCTTTGTTGATGAAACCGCGAAATACACTACCACGATAAACGCCAGCATCACAGCCAATTGCAGATAGGAGAAATAGCTCAACCGCTTCAGCATCTTCGAGTCCTCATAATAGAGATACTGCACTATGCCGTCGCCCATGTTGATAGGGATGACATTGGGTGAATTGCGCAGTTTAAGATACTTCTTATGCAAGAACTCGCGGTTGGCTTCGGTCGACACGAAAGGGTTGATGGAGTCGACCGGGTCGGGCAAGTCGAAATTGCGGTGGTCGAGGATGTTGCCATCGGCATCGGCAAGTAGCACCGGGATAGTGTGGTTGCGCCGTATAATCGACAGGAGGAATTCTATATCGTCGGACGACGAAGAAGAGTCCATATTGCCCGACTCCACATTGCCGCCGTCGCTATCCACGACTACCGACTCAAATGTTATCGTAGCGATGCGCTGCGTGGCATCGGCCCATATCTGCATCCTCTCCCGCTCCTGCGTGGCAAGGCCGTCGACAATTCCCGAAGACACGCGCAAAAAGATTATCACTACCACAGCAGTGATAATCAAGAAGATGAGCTTCGAGTATTGCCGTATGTCATAGATATTCATCATCGCTCTATAATCCTATGCGCCCCTCCGTCGCCCCATATAATTTAACGCAGTCCGACCCCACTTTATTGCGTCAGCGGCGGTTGTAGTAATCATAGAGTATAAAGCGGGCCACCGAGTCGTCGTAGTTGGGGCCTATCACTATATCGGCGCTCTCCTTCACCTGGGGATGGGCATTGGCCACGGCGACGGCCACATCGGCAATGTCGAGCATAGGCAGGTCGTTAAGATTGTCGCCGAAAGCCACGAGGCGGTCGGCGCCCGTCGACGCCATCAACCGCTTGATGGAATTGGCCTTCGACACGCCCAAGGCATACACCTCGAGTATCATCACCTCAGGCATCGTATTGTCGGTGTAGCACGACAAAGAGAAGCGGCCCGTGGCGCGTATGGCATCGGCAAGGGGCTGGATCACGCGGCGCGGCGCCACCGAGAACAGCAGCAACACGTTGTCGGAGCTGGCCGACGACTTGTCGAACGTGAACCGCTTCAGTTGCAGATTGCTTCGCGGCGTGTAGAATTCACGCTCGGCCGGCGTCATCTCATAGTCGTGGTACACTGTAAGCTCGCCGTTGGCGTTGAGATGATACACAAAGGGGTTGACACCCGCGTCGGCATACAAAGCCATCAGCATAGCGCAATCGTCGGCGGCGAGGTAACTCACGTCATGATAAGCCATCGTGGCATGGTCAAACATAGCCGCCCCCGTCAGCGTCACAAACGGGAGAGTAGTGAACGTGCCCTCCATCAACGGTACGACAGTGGCCGGCGTACGCGCCGTGGCCACCGTGATGAGCGCGCCGGCGTGCGACAGGTCGGAGATAATCGACGACGAACGGTGGCTGACGAAACTGCCATTATTGAGCAGCGTACCGTCCATGTCGGTGACATATAGGGTTCGGTTCATAGCACTTTATTTCGACTGTCAGATGCCCAATAGGTCGCGGGTGATATCGAGGGCCGCCTTGATGTCATTCTCGTCGACCACACAGTCGATTTGCACATCGCCTATGGCTCGGAGCAAAGTGAAATTGATGTCGGAAGCCGACTGGTTTTTCTTGTCATGGCGCATCAACGCGATGAGCCTCGGATAGTCGTCGCAGGTAAATTCAAAGGCGCCATACACCTCCTTGATGTAGGCGGCGCACTTATGCAACAGCTCCGACGGGAATTGCAGTTTTATATGCGAAAGCACCAGTTCCGTCACCAATCCCGTAGCTACGGCATAGCCGTGGGGTATCGGCGACTTGCGCTCCATGGCCAGCGATTCGAAGGCATGGCCAGCAGTGTGCCCCAAATTCAACGACTTACGTATACCTTTCTCCTCGGGGTCGGCATCTACGATATGCTTTTTCACCAACACGCTTTCGCGGAGCAAAGCCAACAGTTCGTCAGCGGCAATATCTTCTACATGTTTGGCGATGAGGCTATTGAAAGTAGATACATCCTTAAGCAGACCATGTTTAAGCATCTCGGCATAGCCCGAACGCATCTCCTCGGTAGTCATCGTAGAGAAAAAGAGCGTAGATAGCACAACGCTATCGGCCTGACGGAACACGCCAATCTCGTTTTTGAGATTGCCGAAATTGATGCCGGTCTTGCCCCCTACCGAAGCGTCGACGGCGGCGAGCAATGTGGTAGGCACATTTATTATCTTGATACCGCGCTTAAAGGTGGCAGCGGCAAAGGCGCCCATGTCGGTGACCACTCCACCGCCTAAGTTGATGAGCAACGAATGGCGTGTCGCGCCATCTTCGCTGAGCGTACGCCATATTGCCTGCGTCGATTCAATATTCTTAAATATGTCGCCGGCCTTGGTGGTAATAACCGTCGCGCCGGCCACTGCTTTCGACACAGGCTGCAATCGCGGCAGCACAAATGTCGCTGTGTTCACATCTACAAGAACAAACACTTTGTTAGGATTCATCTTCTCCACCGCTTTGTCGATGGCTTCTCCTACATTGTTCGTAAATACAAGTTCTTGCGTTTTCATAACCTAAAACAATTTTAAATAGTTAGCACTAACATATCATATTAATCGTGTTGTCAATCGATATCGGTCAGGGCCCTGGCGCCCTCGGCGAGTGCCATCATCGAGGGCAGCACAATATCGGCACCCTCGGCGGCAAGCGTTTCGGCGGGTATCGGGCCTGTTGTCAGTCCAATAGTAAAGGCCCCCGACCGAGCTCCCGACCTCACTCCAAGGGGAGCATTCTCAATCACAATCGACTCGTGAGGCTCCACACCGGCAAGCGCCATTGCCTTGAGATAAGGCTCAGGGTCGGGCTTTCCATGCACCACCTCGGCCGACGTTATCATCTTCTCGCGGCTGAATATGCCGGGGAAATCGCGTTGCAAGCGTTCAATCAACGACCGTTGCCCCGACCCGGTCACCAACACGCATTTCACGCCGCAAGCGGTGAGATGCTCCAATAGCTGCTTAGCCCCCGGCATGGGCTTCACCTCGGGCATCTTATTGAAGTAACCAGCCTTGCGAGCATAAAGTTCAACCGCCTCGTCGTCGGTGACATCGCGATTGAAATACTTGTTGAGCAAGAGGTTGAGGATAGCCTTGCCTGTCATGCCTTCGTAGAGGAAATACTCGTCGCGGTCGGTATCGACGCCCAAGTCGCGCATCACGCTCTGCCACGCTATGGAGTGGTAGCCCATAGAGTCGTAGAGCGTGCCGTCCATGTCGATAAGAGCCGCACGCATTGTCAGCCGGTCGGCGCTCTTGAGGCCATGGCGACAGGCGTAACGCTCCATCGCTTGCCGTATACTATCGTGGTACTGAGTCATTTCCATATGGGTAAGGTGTGTTGGTTCGTAGAAATATGTCGGCCGCCACGCTGTCGGGCACTTCGATAAGCCCCTCACGTATCATAATGACGGAGTCGGCGGCAGTAAAGCCCTCCTCGGCTGCGGCCATATAGGTGGAGTCGGCGGCACCCTTAATACGCAACGGGCCCAGTCGCGCCGCACGCAATCCGCGACGGAACGCGCCATTCATCTCCGACAACAGCGAGATGCGGGTGTTGGAAGCTATCGGGTCGCGCTGTGCCACCATCTTGTCCTTGAATTTCGCACCGCCAAATCTTATCTTCATCTTCTCGGGCGAACCTTTAATGTTGATGCCGAATTTAAACGGAATCGGCGATTTCAACACCGAGATATGGTAGTTGAGGTTGAAATCCAAATCGTTATAACCCATGATGCCCAATTTGTAGCGGTCGATGTTCACCACAAACGGATATAGGTTAAGCAATCCGTCGGCTACGGTCAGCTCTACGTTGATGCTATCTATCATGTTGCGCTTTTTGTCTTTGAACATCAGCCACTTCGACAGCGTACGGAATGTTTCGTTGTCAAATACCACGAGGCTGTCGCCGCTAAACTGCATAGCGGCTTTCAGCGTGGGCATGTCGAAATACATGTCGGGGGTGATATCGGTGGTGACAGCGACCTGCGCATTGACAACGCCCGACAGGTATTGCATCATAGGCAACAGGGAGTCGATGGCGGGAATCATCTGCGGCAACCTCGCTATGTGGAAGTTGTTCAGGTCCATGGCCATACCGAAGTTGATATCGTTGGCGGTGGGGGCGGTATATAGTCCCGACAGTTTGATATTGCCCACGTCGGTCTTTGCGCTCAGGTTGTTAAGGTTGACCATTCCGCGGTTTATCATCAGTCTGCCCTCGAAGTTGCTGAGCAACAGGTCGGAATACACCACCTTGTTGGCGCGGATGTCGAGAGTGGCATCAATATTGACGGGCACCAACAACGGGCCTGTTATAGAGTCGGGGAGCTCTTCAGTTTCCTCTATTTCGGCTATCTCGCTGTCAATCCAGTCGAGTTCGTCGCCCTTCGACGGCGACACTGAAGCAAGGCTGCGCACTATCTCGTTGACGTTGATAGTGTCGGACTGGATGTCAAACTGTATCTTCACCGGACCGGGACGACGGCTCGACAAAGCCTGCTTGATGTTGGATACCAAGCCTTTGACCTGCAAGTCGGACTGTCCGATGCGGTAGTCGAGGTTGCGCAACGCCACGGAGTCGGTATTAAACATGAGGTCGACGTTCTCTACCACATTGCGCAGCTTCATCGATGGCACTCTCATGCTACCCCGCTTAGCCTTCAGCGAGCCATGGATATTCCATCGGCGCAACAGCGACTTGAAGGAGTTGTCGACATTGAAATCGATCATCTCCACCTCTACCTGCTCCACTTGGTTGGCGGCAAGTCGGAGCATGCGCGCCTGCAGCGATTGCGCCGTGCTGTCCTCATCGGCCATGCCGCGGAGCGTGTTCCTACCGGCATGGGCGTCGCGTTTCTCACGCGTCTCTACGCCTTTCCTACGCGGCTTCAGATGCGCAGTCAAGTCAATCGTAGCGCCGGTGAGCGATGCCATATACGATGGTTGTGCGAGGCGCAAGCGTCCGACGTTGAGCATCATCTCCAACAACGGCACGCGCGCGTCGCCCTTATAGCGCCGCAACGAGGCGTATCCGCCTATGTCGCGCAGTCGCAGCCTTACACTGTCATTCTCCACATGGCAGAAGAAATCGTCTATATGCATTGCCCCACCGAAGGGATTGATAAGTGTAGTGTCGGACGACGTAGTCACGTTAGAGGCGCCAAATCCGCCACGAAATGCTTTAAGGCGCAGCTCCGTACCTTTATCCCACACCGAGGCGGTGTCAACATTCAATTTCACCACCAAGAGCGAGTCGACTCGCAAATCGTCGCGGCTGAAACTCTCGTCGGTGCCGAAGTGGAGTTGGGCATGGCGCGTGTACACCTTGGTGAGGGTGTCGGCCGATACGTAGCGCAGGTCGCGCAGGTTCACATCGCCGTCGAGGGTGGCGTTATGGAAGCCGCGCGGCGTGAAGTCCGACATTTTGAAGTCAAATTTGGTATCGGCGTCCAATCGGCCGCTCAGCGCTCCGCCCAATTGACGTTTGACGATAGCGGGCAGCTGGCCGAAGTCGATAGCGCCGTAGAAGTGGCCATTTGCGGCAGGGTCGTCGAGCAACGATTTCACCGTACTGTTTATCTTGACATCCATGGCTTTACCGTCGATTACCAATTGCTCCACGGTGACTGTCGACTGGTTAAGGTCGTCGCCGTTGACCTCGGCCCTGACATCGGCGGCAAGGTGACGGAAGTCGATGGTGTTGAAGTTGAACCGGCAGTCGGGGATATTCACAGCCAGGTCAACCCATGGCATTGTCATAGAGTCAGCGACGACGTAGGGGCGCGTCAACCGCGCTGTCACGTTCACCGCCATGTCGGTATCGAGGGTGGCCAACTGGTTACGCAACTCGCCGGGCAGGTGTGCCACCAAGCGGTCGGGGCGCAGATTGCGCAAAGCTATATCCAATCGGCTGATGGTCAGCGCGTCGGTCATATCCACAGTGGTCGACACCGTAAGGTCGACATCCTCATCCACCTTCAGGCGCAAATCGTCGATGTTGAATACCGACGGCTTCGCGGCCGACCAGTTAATCTTCCCGTCGAGCCCTATGTTGACATCCTCGTAAGCCACATCGGCAAGCAACGGAGTGGCGACATGGCTATCGATAGTCAACTGATACTGAGGCACATCCTCGCCATCGAGGCTTATGGTGCGCAATGTGGCGGCCACGTCTATGCTGTCGCTAAGGTTGCGGTATCTTATCGGCTCGGCATCGGTAAGCACAAAGCGGTTGATGGTGATTTCGGGCATCATGCCGCTCGAAGTGGTGTCGGGCGCCGACTTGGGGAAGATGTCGAAATTGCTCACACTGTCGTTGACCTGTATAAGGTTGAGGCGCGGGCGGTTGATGTCAACGTCGTAGATGGTGAATTTGCCCGATATGGCATGCAGGAGGTTCACACCGCCGCCGAAATGGCTCACACGCATCACGGAGTCGGCATCGGCGGGCAATGCGGCACGCTCCTCGGCTGTGAGCGTGGCAAGACTACGGCTCACGATTTCCAAATCGTCAATCTCAATCTTCACTTGCGGGAAGGAGCTCCAGAAGGTAAGCTCGGCGCGCCCAAGTTTCACATCGGCGTTAAGGTTCTTCGACGCCACCCGCTCAATTATCGGAGTAAGCCGCTCGGGGGTCAGTACCCACACCACCGCCGAACAGATAATAATCAGAGCCACGGCCAACGACAGCGCCACCCATCCCAAGCCGCGCAACACACGCAGCCACAAGCTACGCCGCGGCTTTCCGCCCTTTGTGGAACGATGCGCGCGGCCCTCGGCAACGCCCTTAGCTGCGGCACTGTTACCGGCCGGGGTGCCGCCTTCCGTAGTGGCACCGTTATCGGCAAGCGTACTGTTTTGGGCATCAGCCGTCTGCTTTATTTCTTTATCCTTCTCGTCAGCCATATCATCTTAGTTTATACCACCCGCCGGGGTAGTCGGACGGGCTGTTATATGGAAACATGCCTGCTTGCGCTCATACTTCACGTAGCAACGTCCGTTGTTGCGCAAGTCGTTGAGCACCTCGCCAAGCAGGTTTTTCAAATCCTCCTGCGTGCGTGGCAATTGACTGTTGTCGCAGGCAAACTGTGAATATGATATATCAAAAGTCGTGCCAAAAAGGTGGGTTGAAGTCTCCACGGCGTTGGCATTGCGTCGGCGCAACTGCTTAACCGAGGCCTCGGTGCGCAATACCGAAGTCACTTTCACCCTATATGCTCCGCCGCCGCGCTTGGCCAAGGAGTCGTTGAAGTTGCGGCCTATGTCATGGAGCAATGCAGCGGCCTCGGGCACCAAATAGGGCATCGAGTGTGTCAGTTCGTCAACGTAGAAGTCGGGGTTGGACTCTATCTTCACCATAGGCCTACGCGCATGCCATGCTGCCGAGGGCTTGCCGATAGGAAGTATGCCCAGCACGCGGCTTGCCTCGAGCTGCAGATAGTTGGAGTCGTTGAACACCCGTCCCAACGTGCCGCCTAAATAGTTGATATGTATCTTTTTACCACCGTCAGGCATTGAGTCGAGCTTCCAGTCATAGGGCTGGCGGTAGTGGGGCTCGGCTCTCAACGTGCGGCTCAGTTGCGCCAGTTCTAATTCGCGGTGGCGAGCCAGGGCTGCCGCTTCTTCCTCGTCATTACCGCCGCACGAGGTAAGCAATGCAACCACCAGCAGAAGCCCTACCGGCAACAGTCTCACTGACAATATCACTCGAAATAGCCCGCTCATCGCCCCTCTATCGCATTAAAGAGATTACGGCACCCCTCCTCCAACAGGTTGAGTACCAATTCAAAACCGTCGCCCTCGCCATAGTATGGGTCGGGGACATGGTCGTAATAGTTGGATTTTTCAAAAAATTGGCGCATCGCCACTATCTTCTCCTCGGCTTCGGGCGACGGGGCCACCACGTGCAAATCGCGTATGTTCCTGTCGTCCATGCCGATAACGAGGTCGAAATCGTCAAAGTCGGTAGCTTTGACCTGACGGCAGTAGTGGTCGAGCTCCAGACCGCGTCGACGGGCATGCACACGCATTCGCGGGTCGGGCAATTGTCCGATATGATACCCGCCTATTCCCGCCGAGTCAATCTCATAGCCGTGAGCCCCGGCCTCGGCCACGATGCTTTTCATAACGCCCTCAGCCGCCGGCGAACGGCATATATTGCCCAAGCATATAAACAATATGCGCTTCTTTCCTTTCATAGCAAGCCGCTCTTCCGGCGACATACGACCACCCGAAAAAGCGTTGCCTGACGATGACCTCCGTCGGCCATCCCTTATATCTTCATTGCCATTCATCGTGCTTCCAATTTTCCGTTTTTTTACCTAATCGCTTACCGATTATACCTGTCTATATGCTCTTGAAAATGGATGTATAACACATTTATACCCACATTCTAACCGCAAATATACATTCAAGTTGTAAAGTTACAAAAATTTCGCCACATTTTGCGACAAAACATGCCGCTCCGGCGCAAATTTCGCCACAAATGACATTGCTAACAGTCGCAGCTTACCCACCGGCACTTATGGCAGCCCTGAAGCGGCTCGTCCAACTACCCCCGCCGCCGTCAGCTATCCGCCCGTCACAAATTCCCTATCCCCGGTTCCCAATTCCCAGTTCCTACTTTCCAATCCCCAATCCCCGGTTCCAAGTTCCAGGATCCCAATCCCTGGGTTCCTACTTTCCGGTTTCCTACTTCCCAAGTTGTCGGGCATTGCGTTGCAAACCAGCAAGTTTGGCTCGCTTAATCGCCGAATGGCGCATCACGGCCGACCACTCCTCCTGCTGCATAGCATCGACACGCTCCGGAGTCAACCCGCGCAATGCCTCACGCGCTTTAAACTCGGCTATCGCAGTGTCATTCAGACCATTATTGTGCGGGCACACCCGTTGGCACGCATCGCAGCCATAGAGCCATCCGCACAGGTCAACATCCTCGCCAAACTCGCCCCTATGCTCTATCGTCAAGTACGACAAGCACTTACGCGCATCAATGCCGTCGGCAGTCAACGCCCCGCCAGGACACGTCGCAACGCACCTGCCGCAACCGTCGCAATGCCCCTCATTGGGAGCATCGGCTTGCAGCTTAACCGTGGTAAGTATCTCACCAATAAACACATAGCTTCCACTACCGGGCACAATGAGCATCCTGTTGCGCCCGATGAACCCCACCCCGGCCCTCACCGCCCAATAGCGTTCGAAGAGCGGCGCCGTGTCAACACACACGCGCGTCGCACCGCCGTAGGTCGTCCTTATCCGTTGCGCTACCCGCTCCAGCCGCGCCCTTACCACCTCATGGTAATCGTCGCCATGGGCATAAGACGCTATCGCCGCGAGGTTGCCCTCCGTCTGGTCGCCATGGAAATATGCAAAAGCTACTACTACAAGCGATTGGGCTCCCTCCAACAGCAAACGCGGGTCGCACCGCAACTCGCGGTATCGCTCCATATAACCCATCTCGCCGTGCATCCCATGCCCTATCCACCTATCAAACTGCTCAATATCGGCATCGGCCACCATCCCGGCATCGGCAATGCCGCACGCAATCCCATCGACCTCGGCCACCCACCGTTTCACATGGCAGGAGGCAATCGCGACTTCCCGGTCATCGCCGGCGTCACATTGGCAACGGGAGCAGTTCATATCCTTCACTTCTAAGCCATTCGATAGCCTGCGGCAACACCACTTTCATGTTGCGTTCCGCCTTCAGCGAGTCATGGAACACGATAATCGAACCGTTGCGCGCAAACCGTTTAACATTTCCAAGCACCCGTTCGGGGGGCATCTTACGGTTGTAGTCGCGCGTCACCAGGTCGTACATCACTATGTTGTAGTGGGTCTTTATAGCCTTGGCCTGCGCCCACCGCATCAGCCCGTGGGGCGGTCGGAACAACGGCGAGTCAATGAGGTTGTCGGCCTCCGTAATGTCGCGCATATACCTTAGCCTCGTGGTCTTGAAGCCCTGCAGATGGTGCATAGTGTGATTGCCGTAGCTATGTCCGCGGCGCTTCACCTCCTCATAGAGGTGGGGATGCTTCTTGACGTTGTCGCCCACGAAGAAAAAGGTGGCCTTCACCTCGTAGCGGTCCAACGTGTCGAGCACCCACGGCGTCACCTCGGGTATCGGGCCGTCGTCGAAGGTCAGATACGCCGTCTTGCGATTACGATGCTTTATGCGCCATATCGCCTCCGGGAACAGGAGGCGATATAGCAATGGGGGCTGTTCTATCCACATAGCAGGTCGAGAAAAGGTTTATACCTACCTGAAGCTCATCAGATTACACCGTCGAGCAATCGGTTGAGTTTCATCTCAAAGTCGTCGCCGGCCACTTTGCGTATTGCGGTGGCAAGAGCTTCTTCATCGCCACTATATTGGCGATACATGTTGATGAGCTGGAGCACATAGTAGGGCACATACCTGTCGACTTGCGACATTTCAAGGTCGTAGACCGTCACTTTATCGGTTCGTTTCCACGTCTTCTCCTTATCCATAAGCAATGAATAGAGGTACGGCACATTGGAAGCATAATGCTCAATCTCAGCAAGCAACACCTGCTTGCCTTTATCCTCTACGGCTTTATCTTCAAGCTCTTGACCAAGAAGGATATACAGCTGGCCTATCTGCTGGCCTATCTGCACCGACAACGGCGACAACCTTGCCGGCAGTTTCTCCTGCATCAAGTCGAGTACCTTCACCGCCTTGGTGTAACGCTCGTTGGCGTATCCCACCATATCCTCATTGACAACCTCCTGATAGGTGCTGTCGGAATCCTGAGTCACTTCATATTTGGCATACAAGCCTTCGTTGTAGAATGCATTGGCCAGGTCGATGAGCGACGAGCGGTGGGTGGTGACCATGCGGCGCACTGTCTCGTCGAGGTATATATCCTTGCCACTGTCAAGGCCGCCCCAGCGGAACTTGTTCATCACATTGTCGTACATCTTATCGGTAGCCACGGCGTAGGACTGATCGTCGTTGTATTGCATATTGAGCAACGGCGACACCTGATAAGCCAGTCCGGTGTTACGCAGATACATGCCCAAGTTGATATAATAGTCGTCGGGGACAGTCATTGCGAAATAAGCGGGGCGTTTCCAACCCTCGACAGCACCGTGGGCTATCATGTCCAGCGACAGTATGTCGCCCAACGTAGCCGAGCTCTTGTTGCTCCAGTCGACGACGATGTAATCGTCGGCTGCAGCGGCCTCATCCCGGGTAATGACGCCCGACTTGACGGCGTCGTCGACCGACACGGGGATATACATCTTAGGATATTTCATCATACGCGTACCGCGGAACTGCGCATCGGGGTTGACATATACGTCGTTGAGCGACGAGAACACGTCGACTACCGTAGAGTCGTTTTTGTTGCCGTATACATATACCAATTGCATGCGGTCGTAGGCGTAGTCCTGCGGCTCGGCCTGGAATTCGATTGCCGGGGCTTCATACGACGGCAATTTCTGATGGTTGGCATACCAATCGGTGGTGAGGTATGACAGGTTGACCACACGCACATCGGTGCGGTAGCCTTCCACCTCCTGGGCGTACCACAACGGGAATGTATCATTATCGCCATTGGTGAAGAGGATTGCATTTTCATCGACCGACGATAAATAGTTCATGCCGAAATCGCGGGTGGTGTAGCGGCCGGAGCGGTCGTGGTCGTCCCACGTCTGCGACACCATCTGCAACGGCACAGCCACGGCGACTACACAAGCAGCCGTTGCCGCTGCTATCTTGACGGTTTTGCCGTTCTGGCGTTTCTTGCCCGAAATCGCCCTGAGCAACAGCCACATGCCGTACACGCCCATGCCGGCCCAAATGGCAAAAGCATAGAACGACCCGGCGTAGGCATAGTCGCGCTCGCGCACCTGCATAGGCGGTTGGTTGAGATACAGCACAATGGCTATGCCGGTCATAAAGAAGAATATGAATACTACCCAGAACTGGCATATACCCTCTTTGCCCCTGATGAGCTGCGCGGCTATACCCAGCAAGCCCATCAGCAACGGCAACATATAGAACACGTTGTGCCCCTTGTTGCCCTCGCCTTGGTCGGGGGGAAGCAGCGACTGGTCGCCCAATCGGGGATTGTCGATAAACGAGATGCCTGAAACCCAGTTGCCGCGGTTCACTTCGCCCTGCCCCTGGAGGTCGTTCTGTCGTCCGGCGAAGTTCCACAAGAAATATCGCCAGTACATATAATTCAACTGATAGTCGAAGAAGAAACGGAGGTTCTGTTCAAAAGTGGGCGCCGGCACTTGCTCGCGCAAGTCCTGCATCGGGATGGTAAACGGGGTGCCGTCTTCATTATAATATACCGTCACTCGCTTGGTGGGCAACGACTCCATCGTCTCGCCTATCCAGGTAAGGTAGCCTTGCGGATGTCCGGGTTGCTGTGAATACATGCGCGGGAACAGCATGTTGGGCGTCATGCGCGGCTTGATTTTCGGATCTGTCTTCACGTATTTGTCGGGCTGCGAAGCGTCGCTCTTCACCACTTTGGCATACTGCGTCTTGCCGCCATTGCTGCGCAATTCCTGCATCGGGTTGCCCTCATCGTCAAAGACAATGGTATACTCTGCCGACGAGGCAAACGACGGGCCGTAGATGAGCGGCGTTTCGCCATACTGCTCGCGGTTGAGATAGGACGAAAGGGTAAACACGTTGTCGGGCGCATTCTGGTTCATCGGCGGATTGGCCGATGCGCGTATCAACAACAACGCATACGACGTGTACCCGATGAAGATTACCAAGATGCTCAGCGCTGTCAACGTCAGGAACCTAACCGACAGACGTTTAGCCAAGAAAATATACAATCCCAGGGCCAAAGTAAGCAGCAAGGGTATGAGCAACGAGCTGCCTATGAATGGGATACCCGACAGCACTACCGACAGCACGAACGATATCTGTATCTGCACTTTCGACTTCTGCTGGTAGAGCGAGCATATGCACCATATCAGCACCCCGACGAGGATGACAGCATAGATGAGCACACCCATGTTGTAGCCGAAGCCCAGGATATTGACAAAGAACAATTCGAAATACTGCGAAATCTCAATGAAGCCGGGCACCAAGCCGTAGAGTATCAGCGCCACTACCACCATCGACAGCAGCAAAGCCATCAGCGACATCTTAAACGTCACCGACTTGCGGTAGAACCAGCACATGGCGCACACACAGAGCGCCAACAACGCTGCGGGATAGTAGCCGTTGATAAGCAACACCAAGGTCACGACCACCACCAGCGCCGCTACCGCCCACATTAGGTATGTCGACATGCCTACCAGCACGCGGTTGCTGTTGAGATATTCCGACTTGCGATAGTAGATGATGAGGCCCAAGGCCGGGATAGTGAGCAGGTTGAGCAGGTGCACACCTATTGACACACCGATGATGAAGGTGACAAGGATAAGGTAACGGTCGGCATGAGGCTCGTCGGCACGGTTGTCCCATTTGAGCACCAACCAGAACACCAACGCCGTGCAGAACGACGAGAAAGCGTAGACCTCACCCTCGACGGCCGAGAACCAGAACGTATCGCTCCAAGTGTAAATCAAAGCGCCACACACGCCCGACCCCATCACTATGAGCAGCTGCGACAATGTAAGCGGCTCTTTCGAGCGGCCTATCATCATGCGGCGCACCAAATGCGTTATCGTCCAGAACAGCAGCATGATAGTGCCTGCGCTGAGCAAGCCCGACATTGCATTCACCGCTATGGCATAATTGGAGACGTCGCCACCGGCAAAGTTGATGAAAAAACGGGCTGCAAGGATGAAGATAGGGTTGCCCGGCGGGTGGCCCACTTCAAGTTTCGCGCCTTGCGCTATGAATTCCGGGCAGTCCCAGAAGCTCGCCGTCGGCTCAAGCGTCAGCATATATGTGACGGCTGCTATCACGAAGCATATCCAGCCTGCCACATTATTGATGACATTATACTTCTTGTAGCCATACATCGGCCGTTCCAAAGAAGCCAACCCCGTTGCGGGGCTTGTTGTCGCTATACTCATCGTCAACTAAGTGATATTATTGATTTTTCCGATATTGTATTAATGAAATCACGATTGAAATTCCTGAGGCCCCCGGTTGATATTCCTGAAATCACGATTGAGGTATCTCCTGAAATCCCGATTGATATTCCAGATTGCATCAGGGGCAAATTGCCGGTTGCGAAATCTCACGGGCCACAAAAGCACAACGCAGAGATTGCGCAAGGCAATATTCTTGGCAAAGGTAGCCAATTTTTTTAATATGCTCCACAATTTTTACGTTAATAACCCCAAAAATATGAGAAGATTAGTTTTTCAAGCTTTAATAGCGCGATAATCCGAAATATTGGTTATTTCTTCCCGATTTCAGGTATGCCGACTATTTGTCGTAATTAGTATCTTTGCAGTAAATAAATAAGATTGCCGTGAAACATATAATAATGTCAATACTTGCGATAGCAATGCCCTTGCTCGCTATTAGCGACAATACCAACAACAGCGATATGCAGTCATCACAACAATGGGACAAAGTGTTCCCTCTCAGCGAGAATGTCAATCACCGCAAGGTGGAGTTCAAAAACCAGTATGGAATCACCCTTGTTGGCGATCTCTATAAGCCCACGGGGGCAAGTAACGGGATGGCCATAGCAGTGTGCGGGCCATTTGGAGCGTCGAAAGAGCAGTCGAGCGGCCTCTATGCCATGAAGATGGCCGAGAGAGGGTTCATTGCCTGCGCCTTCGACCCCTCGTTCACCGGCGAGAGCGGAGGTGAGCCTCGTGCCACAGCATCGCCCGACATCAATACCGAGGACTTCCTGGCAGCCGTCGATTTCTTAAGCGGGCTTGACGACGTGGACGAGGAAAAGATAGGCATTATCGGCATATGCGGATGGGGCGGAATAGCCCTAAATGCCGCCGCTGCCGATCCTCGCATCAAAGCCACGGTGGCAAGCACGATGTACGACATGTGTCGAGTAACAGGCAATGGCTATTACGATGAGAGCGACAACGAAGCAGCTCGCTATGAACTGCGTAAGGCCATGGCATCGGAACGCGGCAAGGCCTTGCGTAGTGGCAAGCTGACACAAGGCGGAGGCGTGGTGGACCCGCTGCCGCAGGACGCGCCGCAGTTTGTCAAAGATTATTATGACTACTACAAGACCGGCCGCGGCTATCATCCTCGCTCGGGCAACAGCAATGGCGGCTGGCACACATTCGGCATCCAGGCCTACGCCAATGCCCGCTTCCTATATTACATAAATGAAATACGGACTGCGGTGCTCATCATGCACGGCGAGAACGCCCATTCACGCTACTTCGGAGAGAATGCCTACATGTACATGGTAGAAGGCAAAGCTCCGGGCTACGGCTTCGTGGGCAAGCCCAACCCAGTGCCGGAGAACAAGCAATTGTTGATAATTCCGGGCGCAAGCCATTGCGAGCTCTACGATGGCGGCTACAGCGAGCTCGAAGGCAAAGGCCACGCAAAGAATTGCATCCCGTGGGCTACGTTGGAAGATTTCTTTAAAATGAATTTGCAATAAAACGATGAAAAAAGTAGTAGTAATATCCACCAGCCTACGCGTGGGGTCGAACAGCGATATGCTGGCCGACAAGTTTGCAGAAGGGGCCAAGGCATCGGGTCATGATGTTGAGAAGATTTCGCTCCGTGGCAAGGATATAAAGTTTTGCATAGGGTGCCTGAGCTGCCAGACGACGGGTGCTTGTGTGTTCAAGGATGACGTGCCGGCCATCATGGACAAGGTGCTTAACGCCGATGTGGTATGCTGGGCAACGCCCATTTATTACTATGAGATGAGCGGGCAAATGAAGACGCTCATCGACCGAATGAACGCCATGTATCCTAAGGATTATCGCTTCCGCGACATTTATCTGCTCACCACGGCGGCTGAAGATGACGAAGCAACGCCCCAACGAGCCGAGTCGGGGCTTTGCGGCTGGATTGACTGCTTCGGCAAGGCTTCGCTCAAGGGGCACGTGTTCAGCGGCGGCGTAAGCGATGCGCGCGACATCGAAGGCAACGACACGTTGCAGGAGGCTTACGAAATGGGTGCTCGCGTATGAAAAGTTTAAGCACACTGATATTGATAATACTGACATCCACAGTTATGGCCCAAAACAAGATAGTACAGACAGCAGGCCGCGACCAGTTGGGCGAGTTCGCCCCGAAATTCGCTGAGCTCAACGACGACATCCTCTTTGGCGAAGTGTGGAGCCGCAACGACCTGCTCAGTCTTCGCGACCGCAGTTTAGTGACACTCACATCGCTCATCAGCCAGGGAATAACCGACAGCTCCCTCTCCTACCACTTGCAGGAGGCGAAGAAGAATGGCATAACACGGGCCGAAATAGCGGAGATTATCACCCACATAGCATTCTATGCCGGATGGCCCAAGGCCTAGGCTGCTTTCCGGCAGGCCAAGGAGGTGTGGGCCGACGACACTTCGGCTGCCGACGCCAAGGCTCGTTTTCAGCAAGAGATGATTTTCCCAATCGGCGAACCGAATACGGCCTACGCCAAGTATTTCAAGGGGAACAGTTATCTGGCGCGCATTTCCAGCGAACAGGTACCCATTGCCAACGTCACCTTCGAGCCGGGCTGCCGCAACAACTGGCACATACACCATGCCACCAAAGGGGGCGGACAGATGCTCATCGGCATAGCCGGGCGGGGCTGGTACCAGGAAGAAGGGAAGCCCGCGCAAGAGATTACGCCCGGCACCGTCATCCACATCCCTTCAGGCGTGAAGCACTGGCACGGGGCGGCCGCCGACAGCTGGTTTGCCCACCTGGCTTTTGAGATTGAGGGGGAGAATGCGACTAATGAGTGGTTGGAACCCGTAAGCGACGATGATTATAATAAGGTGAACAGAAAATGAAATTAAAAATCGCAATTATGGCAGTGCTTGCTATGATAAGCGTATCAGCCTGCTCACAAAGCAAAACCAACGGCAATATGGACAATAAAATATTAGTAGTATACTTCTCCGCCACAGGCACCACCAGGCAAGTGGCTGAAAAGCTGGCAAAAGTCACCGGGGCCGACATCTGCGAGATAGCACCCTCGCAGCCTTATACTGCCGCCGACCTCAATTGGCATAATCCGCAATCGCGCAGCTCGGTGGAAATGAACGACCCACAATCGCGCCCTGCAATTAAGGCTATAAAAGAAGATGTAAAAGGCTACGACGTAATCTTCATTGGCTATCCTATATGGTGGGACCTGGCGCCAAGGGCGGTCGACACGTTCATTGAAAGCAACGACATGACGGGCAAAACCGTCATACCGTTTGCCACCTCGGGTGGCAGCTCCATTACCGGAAGCGTCGCAGCCCTCAAGAAGTCATACCCCGATATCAAGTGGACCGACGGCAAGCTGCTGAATGGCGTAAGCGATAAAGGGCTGAAAACGTGGTGTAATAAATTGGGTATTCCCACGTTATAATTACTGACACTACAGAATTATGCACCATATATATCTCGACACCGTACAGGCCTTCAACGACTACCATGGGTTGGCTACGCTTCACCCATTGGTGAGCGTAGCGCATGTGGAGAATACGGAGCACATCAAGTCGTGCACGATGCACTACGGCCTCTATGCCATATACCTCAAAGCTACTAAATCGTGCAAACTATCCTACGGACGCACCCCCTACGACTTCGACGAGATGACAGTAACGAGTTTTGCGCCCGGGCAAACGGTGATTGTAGAGCCAGCACCCGACGTGCCATTGGTGAAATTTTCAGCCCTCGTTTTCCACCCCGACTTGCTTAACCGCCTGCCATTGGCCAAGCAGATGAGCCGCTACGACTTTTTTGACTACACAAGCACCGAGGCGCTGCACCTGTCCAATCAAGAAGTGGATATATTTCAAGGCGTTCTGGCCATGATAGAGCAAGAGCTTCACCGAGCCATCGACAAGCACACGCGCGAACTCATAGTGTCGAATATCGAACTGCTCCTCAATTATTGCCTACGCTTCTACGACCGCCAATTCATCACGCGGGAGGAGATAAACCACAGCGTGGTAAAGAAATTCGTCGCCCTGCTCGATGAATATATCGGCACCCGAGCCCAAGAAGAAGGGCTACCTACCGTAACCTGGTTCGCCGACAAGTGCTGCCTTTCCACCGGCTATTTCGGTTCATTGGTGAAAGCTGAGACAGGGCGCACAGCCAAGGACCTGATCAACGACCGTATCCTTTGCAAGGCAAAGGAACTCCTTCAATCGGAATCGCTCACCGTCACACAGGTCAGCTCACTCCTGGGCTTCGAATATCCACAGCACTTTATCCGCTTTTTCAAATCGCTCACCGGCATGACGCCATCGCAGTGGCGCGTGGCATGACTTGCAAAAAAGCACAGTACCGGCAGCAATTACGACATAGGAATTAGAGTCCGCAACATGGCGCATGCAAAAACGCGCATCGCTTATAGCACTGCTGTTTTTGCATGCGCCTGTCATGGTATTTTTTACCGTTGCCACACCGAAATATCAGTTTTCCACACAGTTGACTGTAAATTAGTTTTATTAGATATATAATTTTTTGTATCTTTGCCAAGACAAAGGCCGACGGGCGATTATCGCTCCGCTTATCAGCGCCGTCGACCCATAGTATTAACTAATAGAAATTCATCTTGGACGTAGACCCTTTACCAGCCACCCAAGCACTGTGCAGCATAATGGCTGACATCTCCGACTTCGGAGTGGCACAAATCGTAGCATTGGCATTCGGAGTGGCGTGCTTGTTTGCATCCGGCTTTGTATCCGGCAGTGAGATAGCCTTCTTTTCTCTTGACCCCGACGACGAGCGACTCGACGAGAGCCGCTCCGGCGAAAACATTCGCTCCGTCATAGAGCAGCCCGAGCGGCTTTTGGCTACTATCCTTATAGCCAACAACTTAGTGAACGTGACGATAGTCGTGTTGTGCAACTTTGCGCTGGGCCCAGTGTTCTCCGGCATGTCAGCGATATTGAGTTTCGTGCTCCAGACCGTAATACTTACGTTCCTCATCCTACTCTTCGGCGAGATTTTCCCAAAATTGTTTGCCAAGCAAAACCCATTGGGCTGGGCTGAACGATCGATAGGGGGCGTAAAGCTGCTGATGAAGATGTTTCGCCCAATGTCGTCGATATTGGTAAGGAGCACCGGCATCGTCAACCGCGTAGTGACCAAGAAGCATGACAACATATCGACCGACGAGCTTGAGAAAGCCCTGGAAATCACCGACATGAAGAATGGTGCCGACCGCGAGATGCTCAAGGAAATACTGCGGTTTGGCGACACCACGGCAGCCGAGGTGATGACACCACGCGTCGACATCACCGACCTCGACATCACCGCCAACTTCGACGAGGTGATGGAGGTGGTCCTCCAGTCGGGCTATGCGCGACTGCCGGTCTACGAAGGCACCCAGGACAACATACGCGGAGTGCTCTACGCCCGCGATTTGCTCCCCTACATAGGCAAAGAGAACAAGGACTTCGGCTGGCAACAGCTGATACGCAAGCCCTATTTCGTGCCCGAGTCGCGCTCCATCGACGACCTCCTCGAGGACTTCCGCAAGATGAAAATCCACCTCGCGATAGTAATCGACGAATTTGGCGGCACGCAAGGCATAGTCACCCTTGAAGACGTGCTCGAAGAGATTGTCGGCGACATCAACGATGAATATGACGATGAGGAGCAGACCTACAAACGTCTGCCCGACGACACATATATCTTTGAGGGGCGTACCCTGCTCAACGACTTCTTCCGCGTCACCGGCCTCGACGAAGCCGACTACGCCGAAGTGACCGAAGACTGCGAGACGGTGGCCGGCATGCTTTTGGCCATCAAAGGCGACTTCCCCAAGGAGAAAGAGCCGCTCGTCTACGGCCGTTGCCGTTTCCTTATCCTCGACATCGACCACCATCGCATCACCAACGTGCGCGTAAAAGTGATGCCACAAGTGCAGACTATGTAGCCCCGCCCCGGCCCATAGCCGACTTGCATTATCGCTATATCCCTTAACTACCTGAATATCATGCGGGTTTCACCAATATTATTACTGCTATTGGCCATCGGTTGGGCGATGCTGACCGGCTGCGGGGGAGTAGACGGCTCGCCTAAAGGGTCCTCCGACAATGACTACGTGGAGGTGCCGCGCCGCCACGCCTATCCGCGTATCGCCCTGCCCGACTCTACTTACAGCTTCACGACAGCGGGCAAGTCGCGCCTCGTCATCGCCGTCAACGACGCCGCCACCTCCACGCTGCGCAGTTCCGACGACGGCAACTCCTGCTTCGTCGACGTGGCCTACCCCACATTGCAATCCACGATATTCTACACCATAACGCCGGTTGACCGTGCTACCCTGAGCGACGTCATCGCCAACCGACTGCAACGCATAGAGCTCAACATGGGCGCATCGGATGCCGAGCTGCTCGAATTCGACACCCCGGCCGGCTTTGAATGTAAAGTGTTCGTCACCCGGGGCGACATTTCCACGCCGGTGCAATTCTTATCGACCGACGGCACCGGCCTCGTGGTAAGCGGTGCGGCTTTCGTTAGGGAAGCGTCGCCCGCCACCGCCGACTCCATAGCGCCCATCGTCGACGTAATAAGCCGCGACGTTGTCCACACACTCAAGACCATGCACCTATGAGGATAAGCCACTATCACATATCGGGTATCGACATCTACGTCGGCGACTTCGACGGCGCATGCCCCGACACCCTCTCGCCGAGCCAGAAAGAGGAGGTGGCCACCATGGCCAGCGACAAGCGTCGGCGTGAACGCACCGTTGTTTACGCCCTTATCAACCATGCCGCCGTTGACAATCCCGAGCGCTACGACGCCATCGCGGGGATGCCGCTCTGCCATTTCGCCAACGGCGCGCCATATTTCAATAGCCCCGACGGGCAGGAGTCGGAGATAGGCATATCGGTGTCGCATTGCCACAGTGGCGCTTGCATAGCAGTGAGCCGCCCGGCGAAGCATTTCGGCATCGACATCGAGGACCAATCGCCCAAACTGGAACGCGTGAAATCGAAATATATCGGCGATAGCGAGGCCATCTTCATAGGAGCCGAACGGCTGTTGCCGGCGTGGACCATCAAGGAGGCCGTCTACAAAGCCGCCGGCATCGCCGGACTTTCGCTACGCGACGGCATCATAATAAGCAAAATTGCCGAAGTGGCTGCCGATTTCAGCCTCGAAGCAACGGTGGCAATCAATGCCGGCGCCCCTGCGTCGGGCGCCACAATCGGGCACACCGGTACGGCCTTGCGGTGCCACATACGCCGGGATGCATCGCGTTGCATAGCCCTCGCCGTGAGCGATGGGCAAGAAAGGATTACTAAAAATAGCTAAAAAGTAGATATTTGACACAAATTTATTGGAAAATACGACAGATATAAAGAAAAAAGTTGTAATTTTGCAAAAATTTATTCCGAATGACAAAAGTGACCAACAAAGCTATTAAGCCTTGGTCGTAGTTTTTTAATATATTAAGGTAGAAAGATTATGTCTAACAACTTGAAAGAAGCCGCATTGGACTATCATCGTTTGCCACGTCCTGGCAAAACGGAGGTTGTCCCCACCAAACCGTATTCATCGCAACACGACCTCGCATTGGCTTACTCGCCCGGCGTAGCATTCCCCTGCTTGGAGATAGAGCAAAACCCGCAGGATGCCTACGAATACACCAACAAGGGCAACTTGGTAGCCGTGATATCCAACGGCACCGCTGTGCTCGGTCTGGGCGACATCGGCGCGCTTGCCGGCAAGCCGGTGATGGAAGGTAAGGGATTGTTGTTCAAGATTTTCGCCGGTATCGACTGCTTCGACATCGAAGTCAACGAAAAAGATCCCGAGAAATTCATTCAAGTAGTAAAAGCAATAGCCCCCACATTCGGCGGCATCAACCTCGAAGACATCAAGGCCCCCGAATGTTTTGAAATAGAACGCCGCCTCAAGGAGGAATGCAATATCCCGGTGATGCACGACGACCAGCACGGCACCGCAATCATCTCGGCTGCCGGCCTGCTCAACGCCCTGGAATTGCAAGGCAAAAAGATAGAGGAAATCAAATTGGTGGTTAACGGAGCTGGAGCAGCAGCCGTAAGCTGCACCCGCCTTTACGTAGCCTTGGGCGTCAACCCCGCCAATATCGTGATGTGCGACTCAAAAGGCGTCATCAACCGTCGCCGCCCCAACCTCTCCCCACAGAAAGCCGAATTTGCCACCGACCGCGACATTGAGACGCTCGCCCAGGCAATGGCAGGCGCCGACGTGTTCCTCGGCCTTTCGGTGAAAGACGTGGTCACCACCGAGATGGTGCAGTCGATGGCCCCCAACCCCATCGTCTTCGCCCTTGCCAATCCCGACCCCGAGATATCCTACGACAAGGCCATCGCTTCGCGCCCCGACCTCATCTTCGCCACCGGCCGTAGCGACTATCCCAACCAGATCAACAACGTGCTTGGCTTCCCCTACATATTCCGCGGCGCACTCGACTCGGGCGCAACGCAAATCAACGAAGCAATGAAGCTGTCGGCCGTGCGCGCCATCGCCGAGCTTGCCAAGCAGCCCGTTCCCTCGGTGGTCAACGCCGCCTACGGCATGACCAACCTCAAGTTTGGCCGCGACTACATATTGCCCAAGCCCCTCGACCCGCGTTTGCTCACCACCGTGGCTCCCGCCGTGGCACGCGGCGCTATGGAATCGGGCGTGGCTCGTCGTCCTATCACCAACTGGGATGAATACAATGTCAAATTGCGCACCCTCATGGGCGTCGACAACCAACTTTCACGCCGATTTACCGATGCCGCAAAAGCCAATCCCAAACGCGTCATCTTCTCCGAAGGCAACACCGACTCGATGCTCCGTGCCGCATCCAATGCTCTGCGCATAGGCATCTGCACGCCTATACTCCTTGGCAACGAAGAGATGATCGAAAAACGCGCCAAACGCCTGGGTATCAAGCTTGACGGCATCGAAATCGTCAACCCGCGCCATGACCGCGAAGCCGAACGCCGCCACCAATTCGCCCTCAAGCTCGCGCAAAAGCGTCAGCGCCAGGGCGTCACATATCCCGAAGCGCTCGAAAACATGTTCGACCGCAACTACTTCGGCATGATGATGGTGGAAGAGCACCTCGCCGACGCTATCATCTGCGGCACGTATTCATCCAACTCCATGCCCACCGAAATAGCCAAAGAGGTGATTGGCATACGCCCCAGCTACAAGCACTTCGCCTCCTTGCATATCGTCGACACCCAGAAAGGCATACTCTTCATAGCCGACACGGCCATCAACCAGTCGACCGACGAGGACACCCTCTTCGACATCGCCCGTCTGGCCCGCAACTCCGTGGAATTCTTCTCCCAAGACCCCAATATTGCCATGATATCGTTCAGCAACTTCGGCTCAAGCTCTATGCCAGAGTCGGTGAAGGTGCACAACGTGGTAGAACGCATGCAGGCCATGTATCCCGAGCTCCCCATCGACGGCGAAATGACCCTCAACTACGCCCTCAACCCCGAGCTCCGCGATGCCACATTCCCATTCTCGCGCCTCAAAGGCAAGAAAGTCAACACGTTGGTATTCCCCAACTTGTCAGCCGCGTCGACAGCCTACCGCATGCTGCTCGAAATGGGCGTTGGCGAAGCCATTGGCCCGATACAGATGGGTTTGAACAAGCCCGTTCACTTCATCAACGTCGACACCCCGGTACGCGACATCGTCAACCTCGTGACCATGGCCGTGCTCGACGCCGCCGTACAGCAGAAACTGGAAGCTGCCGTGGCTGTCAAAATCGACAAATAAGATACCGCCACCGCAACGAATACCGCAACGTCCTGTTCCCCGAACGGATGGTGCAACGGTTCCCCAAACGGATGATGCAACGTATCGCCTAATTGGCGAAACCGATATAGCACAAAGTCGGAAAAACAAAAAGACCGCTAACCTATTGGAATACAATGGTTAGCGGTCTTAATATATACTATAATGTGTCAAATGTAATAACAGTATGAACAGTAAAGCCGTACGAACCGTAAGGGCTGCAGGAGCTGCAAGAGTCGTATGATAAGTATAAGCCGCGCGGTTGTGGTTTTAAAAGTTTTCAAATATAAAATAAATTGGTAACTTAGTGCGTTATTTTATAGATGAACTATCGGCTATTCATACGACGGACTATATGTGGTATTGCAACAATCGCTGCGATTGCTGCTCTGACGGCATGTTCGTTGAAAAAGAATACGGCGGCGTCGCGCCAATATATGGCATTCATCACCCGATACAATATATATTACAACGGCGACAAGCACTACAAGGAGACCCTCGACGAGATGGAGAAGAAATATGAGGATGACTACTCCCGCTTGGTGTTCACCCATCCCGCCGAAGCACGCGCCGAAAAGAATGTGCCACAGCCTTCGGGCGATTTCACTCGTTCGATAGAGAAAGCGCAGAAGGCCATCCAGGTAAGGTCGATAAAGAAGAAGCCAGCGAAGAAGGCGGGCAAGGCGTCGGACCCCGAGTATAAAGCGTGGATGAAGCGCGACGAGTACAACCCCTTCCTCCACAACGCATGGATGATGATGGGCAGATCGCAGTTTCTCAACGGCGATTTCCTCGGAGCGGCAGCTACATTCTTTTATATAGCCAAGCATTTCACATGGTTGCCGACGACCGTGACCGAGGCCAAGATATGGCAGGCGCGCAGCTATTGCTGTATCGACTGGCTCTTTGAGGCCGAGATGATACTTACGCGTATCAAGCCCGAGGAATTGGCAAGCAAGGAGCTGCGCTACCTTTACAACCTCACTTACACCGACTTCCACATCAACTCCAACCGGCCCACAGAGGCAATACCCTACCTTCGCGAAGCCGTCGCCGTAGCCTCGGGAGCGCAGAAGACCCGCCTCAACTTCCTGTTAGGACAGCTATATGCCCTTGCAGGAGAGCGCGAACTCGCCTACAAGGCCTATGACAAGGCCGGCTCGTCGGCGTCGGCATCCTACCGCACCAAATTCAATGCACGCATTAAGCAAAGCGAAGTGTTTGACGGCGAAGATATTACATCGGAGGTAAAAGCATTGCGCCGCATGACACGCTACGACCGCAACAAGGAATACCTCGACCAGATATACTACGCAATCGGCAACCTGTACCTTACGCGAAACGACACCACACAAGCCATTGCCAACTACGAGCTGGCGGTGGAAAAGTCGACCCGCGACGGTGTAGACAAAGCGATGGCACAACTGACATTGGGCGGCCTATACTACGGCCTTGGCGACTACGTAAAGGCCCAGCCTTGCTACTCCGAGGCATTGCCCCGCATCCCCGACACCTATCCCGACTACAAAGCGCTGAAACGCCGTTCCGATTATCTTGACGAGCTGGCAGTATATGCCCAGAATGTGACGTTGCAGGACTCGTTGCTGAAACTGTCGTACATGACCATTGAGGAGCAAACCGCTGTGGCAGAACGGCTTATCGAAGAGCTCAACAAAAAAGAGGCAGAGGAGGCCGAGCAAGCACGCCGCGAGGAGATGCGCGCCAACCAAGCCGCGCAGGGTGACCCGTTCGGCGGTAATGCGCAGTCGCCCACCACGTTCACCATGAATAGCGACAACTCATGGTACTTCTACAACCCCTCCACCGTGACCGCCGGCAAAACCGACTTTCAGCGCCGATGGGGCTCCCGCAAACTCGAAGATGACTGGCGACGCCGCAACAAGGCTGCATACGCCTTCGACACAGCCGAGGATGCCACCGGCGGCGACGACGACGAGGCTGCCGAAGGGGACGAAGGCACTACCACCGAAGGGGAGGAAGGCGCCGACAATAAAGAAGACGCCGAGGCTGCCAAGCGACAGAACGACCCCCACTACGTAGAATACTACCTGAGCCAGATACCCAAGGACGACCAGGAACGCATGGTAGCCAACGACGTAATACAGGAAGGCCTCTACAATATGGGTATCATACTGAAAGACAAGCTTGAAGACTTCCCGGCGGCGCACAACGAATTTGACCGGCTGCTCACCCGCTACCCCGACAATGTGTATCGTCTTGACACCTACTACAACCTTTACCTTATGGCCGTGCGCCAAGGCGACATGGTAGAGGCCGAGCGTTGGCGCAACCTCATCATCACTGACTTTGCCGAATCGCCCTACGGCCAGGCTATGCGCGACCCGCAATATATCGAAAACTTGCGGCTCATGGACCAGCGACAGGACGCACTCTACGAGTCGGCATATCAAGCATATATCTCCAACGACAACGCCGCCGTGCATAGCGCCTACGACGAGATGAACCGCGACTTCCCGATGAGCAAACTGATACCTAAGTTCATGTTTATCAACGCGCTGGCTTACGTCACGGAGAACAATCCGGAGCGGTTCAAGGAAGTGCTCACCGAGATGCTGCAACGCTATCCCGACACCGACCTCACCCCTTACGCGGCCGCCTACGTCAAAGGCCTCGATGCGGGGCGCAAACTTAATTCCGGCAATGTCAACATGCGCGGCATGCTGTGGGACATAAAACTGAGCAACGAAAGTGCAGCAGTGAATAGCGACAATCAGCTTGAATTTGAGCTTAACGCCAACGACCCGCAGCTCTTCATACTGCTCTACCCCACCGACAAAGTATCGCCCAACCAACTTCTTTACGAAATAGCGCGCCACAACTTCACATCCTTCGTTGTCAAGGACTTCGACTTGGAGCAGATGAACTTTGGCCGTCTGGGATTGTTGATAATAAAGCCGTTTGCCAATGTGTCGGAAATCAACCACTATCGCAGTGTGCTACAGGCCGATGCGTCGCTACATCTCCCTGCCGAGGTGCGACCGGTGGTCATCAGCGCGAAAAACTTTGACACCTTGCTCAAGGGTGGCGGATCGTTTGACGACTACTTCCGATATGTCGAGGATAAGACCTATCGCGACACCGAAGAGCGAGTCCTCCCACCCGAATTCTACGGCCCCTCAGAAGGCATAGAAGTGGAAGCAGAAACAGAAGCAGAAAGCGAGCCAGAAGCAGAGCCAGAAGCAGAGCCAGAAGCAGAGCAAGCAACAGAAGAAGCAACAGAAGAAGCAACAGAAGAAACAACAGAAGAAGCAACAGAAGAAACAACAGAAGAAGTGACCGACGCCGAGGCAGAAACTGAAACGGCAACGGAGCCGGCTACCAAGCCAGCCCCCATAGCACCAGCTACTCCAACTGATACTCCGGCGGCTACTCAGGAAACTACCCCCGCTACCCCAGCTACTCCAGCTACTCCAGCTACTCCAGCTACCCCGGCTACTCCCGCTACAACACCTCCTGCGGCTCCAATGACACCAACAGCACCGGCCAATCCTGCCACGCCCGGGGCTACACCGCCGCCAACTCCGGCGGCCCCGGCAACAAAGCCAGCTACACCTCCGGCAAACAAGCCAGCGCCAGCGCCAAAGCCTGTGCTGCCCGAATATCCATCAGGGTCGGAAGGCGACGACGATCCGCTTCTCGATTAACAATGACCATTTTCACCCAACGCTAAATAACGACGACACTATGAGTGCGAACAAAATACTATGGGCCGACGACGAGATAGACCTTCTCAAGCCCCACATCATGTTTCTCAAGGCCAAAGGCTACGACCTCTCCACCGTCAACAATGGTCGCGATGCACTCGAGCTTACCCAAAGCGAGCATTTCGACCTCATCATCTTAGACGAGAATATGCCCGGCTTGACCGGACTGGAGACGCTGCAACGCATCAAGCAGACGAGCCCTACCACGCCCGTCATCATGATAACGAAGAGCGAGGAGGAAAACATCATGGACCAAGCGGTGGGCAACAACATTGCCGACTACCTCATCAAGCCCGTCAACCCCAATCAGATACTGCTGTCAATCAAGAAGAACCTGCACTCCGAGCGTCTTGTGTCGGAACAGGCATCGACCGACTACCGCCAGGAGTTTGGCAACATATCCACGATGATAATGCAGGCGTCGACGCTCGACGAGTGGAAGCAACTGTATGAGAAACTGACCTACTGGGAGATGAAGCTCGCCAGCGCCGATGCCGCCATGGGCTCGATGCTCGAGATGCAGAAAGAGGAGGCTAACACCGAGTTTTACAAATTTGTGAAACGCAACTACGAGGGGTGGCTCGACGGCGACGACCGCCCGCTGATGTCCGACACCATATTTCGCAAAACCATCTTCCCGATGCTCGACAATGGTGAGAAGCTATTTTTCGTGCTCGTCGACAATTTCCGCCTCGACCAATGGCAGGTTGTAAAACCGTTGCTCTCCGACATATTCACCTTTGAGGAGCAGCTCTACACATCGATATTGCCGACAGCCACGCAATATGCCCGCAATGCTATCTTCTCCGGCCTGATGCCCATACAGATAGCGCAGCTGTTCCCCGACCTGTGGGTCGACGAGGAAGAGGAGGAGGGGAAGAACCTCAACGAGGCGCCGCTGATAGCCACCCAATTTGAGCGGTTCAGGCGACAGTGCCGTTTCTCCTACAATAAGCTCAACGACTCCTCGGCGTGCGAGCGGCTCATACGCGACTTCAACAACCTGCTCGTCAACGACCTCAACGTGGTGGTAGTCAACTTCATTGACATGCTGTCGCATGCTCGAACAGAGTCGAAGATGATACGCGAATTGGCTTCTAACAACGCCGCCTACCGGTCGATTACCGAGTCGTGGTTCCGCCATTCCAATATCATCGACCTATTCCGGCTTATCGCCGGCAAAGGGTATAAGATAGTGCTCACCACCGACCATGGCACCATACGCGTCGACAACCCCATCAAAGTAATCGGCGACAAGAACACCAATACCAACTTGCGCTACAAGGTGGGTAAAAACCTCGACTACAACCAACGACAGGTTTACGAAATCAAACGCCCCGAGCGTTACGGGCTACCTTCGCCCAACGTATCGTCGACATATATCTTTGCCGGCAAACGTGATTTCTTCGCCTATCCCAACAACTATAACTACTACGTGCAGTATTACACGGGGACGTTCCAGCATGGCGGCATCTCGATGGAAGAGATGCTCATACCTATGATAACCATGACACCCAAATGATATAGGCGGAAATGCGCACTACAGCAATGCCGCCGACAGTAGCAAACACAATAACCAACCGACAATAACATATTGAAAATGAAAACTATAACAATCACATCTCTCGACAATATCGACCAAGCAGCCCGCGAGTTTGTAGAGCTTATGGACGACCGTACAGTCATAGCTTTTTATGGCGAAATGGGTGCGGGCAAGACGACATTTATCAATGCGTTGTCGCGCGCGCTCGGGGTGGAGGACGACGCCACCGGTTCGCCTTCATTCGCCATAGTCAACGAGTATCGTTCGGACACTACTGCCGAGCTCATCTACCATTTCGACCTATACCGTCTTGAAAACGTAGAGGAAGCCTTGGACCTGGGCATAGAGGACTACTTCGACTCCGGAGCATTGTGCCTGATAGAGTGGCCGGAACGTATTGACGACATACTCCCCGGCGACACCGTCAAGGTGAACATCACCGTCAATGCCGACGGTAGCCGTAGCCTAACGGTTGAAGACTAACATACTCCATACCAGAGCAATAGAAATAGCAAGGCCGATAGTCGTAACAACATAGCGAAAGCGCAATGAAAATAATCGAACTTGAGGAAACCGCATCGACAAACAGCTACCTGCGACAGATGTCGGAGGCAGAGCATGGCACTGTCGTTGCCACGCATCGTCAGACGGCAGGCCGCGGACAGCGTGGCAACAGCTGGGAGTCGGAACCGGGAGCCAATCTTACGTTCTCGGTGCTGGTGCGCACGGAAAACATCGCGCCGGAAAAACAGATGGCTATATCGCGTGCCACGTCGCTTGCCATAGTGCAATGGCTCGACCGCTATTTGCCGCTCGGCAAACATGCTACCATAAAGTGGCCCAACGACATCTACGTAGGCGACAGCAAGATATGCGGCATACTGATAGAGCACACGCTGACCTCGGGACGAATAGAGCGCACGATAATCGGCGTGGGGATAAACATCAACCAGCGGGTATTTCATTCCGATGCGCCCAATCCTGTGTCGCTGTCCCAACTGACAGGTGACACCTATCCGTTGGGGGAAATGCTTCGCGAAGTGGCTGCGGAGATAATAAGCGAGGTAGAAGCCGAGGATGCATACGGCGGCGGGCTGACAGCCGACGCATATAAATCCCGGATGTGGCGTGGCGAAGGCTACCACCCTTATAGGGATGCGGCGGGCGAGTTCAGCGCACGTATTGCCGATGTGGCGGCCGACGGCACTCTGATATTGGAGCGTGCCGACGGCAGGCTCTCAAGCTACGCCTTCAAAGAAGTCACCGCCATACTGTAACAGCTACGCCGCTTGCGCTACTACAATATCCTATATATTAGCTACTTATCAACGGGCTTAATATAATAAGACACTCAAAAACAAACTGAATAAATATGCGAATAGATATACTTACCGTACTACCTGAGATGTTTGAGTCGCCTCTTGGCTGCTCGATACTCAAGCGGGCACAGAATAAAGGGTTGGTGGAATTTGGCATCCACAATTTGCGCGACTACACTACCAACAAGCACCGCAAGGTAGATGACTACCCATTTGGCGGCGAGGCTGGCATGGTGATGCAGATAGAGCCTATCGACCGCTGCATAACTGCGTTGAAGAGCGAACGCGACTACGACGAGGTGATCTTCACCACCCCCGATGGGGAGCTGTTCGACCAGCCAATGGCCAACTCGATGTCGCTGCTCAATAACATCATCATACTATGCGGGCATTACAAGGGGATAGACTACCGCATACGCGAACATCTTATCACCCGCGAGATATCGGTCGGCGACTATGTACTGACAGGGGGCGAGATACCGGCGATTATCATCGCCGATGCCATAGTAAGGCTCATACCGGGGGCCATAGGCGATGAGCAGAGCGCACTTAGCGATTCGTTTCAGGACAATCTCCTTGCACCGCCGGTTTACACCCGCCCGGCAGAATACAATGGATGGCGCGTGCCCGACATATTGCTGTCGGGACATGAGGCACGCATCAGCGAGTGGCGCCATGAGCAAGCATTGGAACGTACTCGCCGACTGCGCCCCGACCTGCTGAAATAGGGGTTATAGGGTTATTAAGGGCGTGTAGTCCGCAAGAAAGCTATGAGGAAAAGGGCGCCGGCGGTGAAAAGCGACACGGAGAAACTGAGCGCGATGCCCACGATGCCCCAACCGCATATGAATGCCATGATATAGGTAGTGGGAATGCCGATGACTACGTAGGAGAATAGCGCTATCCACAGCATAGGCATCACATTGGCAGTGCCGCGAAGGGCGTTGGCGAAGTTGACTTGTGTGGCGTCGCCAAGCTGGTAAATAGCCAACGGCACTATCATTGAAGCCGTCATGGCCACGACAGCTTCATCGGATGAGAAAACACCGATGAGGTGGGAGCCGAGCGATAGGAACAGTACGCAAGCTAAAGCAGCGAGCAGCAATATGATGACGTAGCCCGACCCGGCTATGGCGCGCATGAGCCGCGGAGCGTCGTGGCATGATGATGCATTAGCTACCAATACCGACATCGCCGCCGCCATGCCGTAGTAAATCACGAACCCGAGCGAACCGATAGTGACAAAAATCTGGAAAGCTGCCAATTGATTGGCGCCGAGCCATCCCGCCATTACGGCAGCGACGGAAAATGAGGCCGTTTCCAATCCCATCTGCACGCTCACCGGCCACGAAGTGCGGAAAATGCGTGCCCTGGTGATGCCGTAACGCGAAGGGCGGATAACAGTGCGACGGTAAGGACGATACCTTTTTGCCGAGAAGAATATAGCGAAAATGACAGCCAATGCGAGCCAACGGGCCGAAAGCGTGGCGATACCGGCACCGGTGAGTCCCAATTGCGGTAATCCCAGGTTGCCATAAATCAAGAGCCAGTTGCCAAAGATGTTGACCAAATTGCAGAATAGCACCACCCACATAGGCATCATGGAGGAATTGACCGCATACGACGTCTGCGCAAAGGTCTGGAATAGCGAAACTGCTACTACCGACGCGAGGTAAATGAGGAAATAAGGGCGAATGAGGGGCAACAGGTGGGCTGGTTGCCCGAGGTGGTCGAGATTGAGGTACAATACGCCCATAGCGAGGGTAATGGCCATTGAAAAAAGGAAATTGACCTGAATGCCCCTGCGTAGGGTGGCGCCGATATCCTCATTGCGCGCCGACGAAAATAGCGCTCCGATGAGCGGTGTCAGACCGTAGGTGAACCCCAGGCACATGAGCAGTGCGATGTTGAAGATATTGTTGACAAACGAAGCTGCCGCGAGCGCATCGGTGGAGTAGTTGCCTACCATAGCCGAATCGGCAAAACCCACCACAATCTGCCCGACCTGCCCCACGAGGATAGGGAGACCGAGCCGCAATATCGCCATGTAGCGGCCGCGGGGCGTAAGTAGCTGATTGTCAATGGTAGATGAGGCCATGGAATGATTAAAAAAAATACGCAAAACAGGGCTTGGTTAGCCTGAAAAAATTGAGCCTGGAGCACCGCAACCACGACAAACGCGCGCCGCAACCACGGCAAAACAATGGAGGCTGCGACTCCGGGCACGGCGGCAAGAATGAAGCCGTAAACGGCGGCAAAGATAGTCAAAAATCGGCACACTGGCAAGGTGGTTTACAAATGCAAACCATATCGAACTCACAACGTAGCAAAGCCCCCCTCCGGCATGGGTTAACCAACATAAACGCATAGCTGCGCCCCAATATCACAACACGCTTAAAAACAACAAATTAGCACAATGGCACATTCATAGCCATAATTAAGGCAAAAATAACTGCAAAAATGTTGAAAATTTTTGCTATTTATTTTTGTAAATTTTAATAACAATTCGTAACTTTACACCCATAAGAACGATAGACGGCCGATGCTATCGGCCAACACCGACAAACACTTAAAAAAAACGCCAAAATGACTGAACCGGTATACCATATTCCCGCGCTATTGCCCCAGACAATCGAGGCCTTGTCGATAGACCCCGACGGGACGTATGTCGACGTGACCTACGGAGGAGGCGGCCACTCGCGAGCCATCGTGGAGCATTTGTCGCCGAAAGGGCATCTTTACGGGTTCGACCAGGATATGGATGCCGTGGGCAGGGCGATGGAAGATGACCGATTCACCATCGTCCATTCCAACTTCCGCTACATCGTCAACTTCATGCGCTACTACAAGGTTGACACCGTCGACGGCATTCTTGCCGACTTAGGCGTATCGTTTCACCATTTCGACGACCCGGAACGCGGCTTTTCATTCCGGTGGGACGGCCCCCTCGACATGCGCATGAACCGTAACGCCAAGCTGACGGCCGCCGACATGGTCAATAGCTACAGCGAGGAACGGTTGTCGGATATATTTTACCTATATGGGGAACTAAAAAATGCGCGGCGCATCTCCTCTGCTATAGTCAAGAGCCGAAGCATCCAAAGCATCGACAACATAGAGCAGCTGCTAAGCATCATCGACCCCCTCATTGACCCGTCGCGGCGCAAGAAAGAGCTTGCCAAAGTGTTTCAGGCACTGCGCATAGAGGTGAACCACGAGCTTGAAGCCTTGGAAGAGATGCTCCGCGGAGCGCTGCATGTGCTAAAGCCCGGCGGCCGCATCGCCATCATCACCTACCACTCGCTGGAGGACCGACTCGTCAAGAACTACTTCCGCAGCGGCAACTTCGAAGGTAAAGAAAACAAAGACTTTTTCGGACGCAGCCTCAGTCCGTTCCGCATACTCAACAGCAAGCCCATCATCCCCGACGACGAGGAGGTGGAGCGCAACCCACGTTCGCGCAGCGCTAAATTGCGAGTGGCGGTAAAGATATGACCAAACGGCGCGCGACCAAAAACCAATTACACCAATCAGGGAAAATACCAAACAGTACCAATGGCAACAGAAAAGAGCACGCCCAAAAAGAAAGGGGCAAAAAGATATTTCATAAACGGCGAGTTTCTGTCGACGCACTTTTTCATACGCAATTGGGGCATCATATTGGCAATAGTGGTGCTCATAATGCTCTATATCACCAACCGCTACCAGTGCATAACGGCGATGGAGAACATACAGCGGCTCAACCGCGAAATCGAAGTGGTAAAATCGGAAGCCATAAGGCAAAAGAGCAGTTACATGAACGCCATACGCGAGAAAACTATGCAGGCAAGCATACGCCAAGCCGGACTTGACCTCACCCACCGCGACCAACCTCCCTATAAACTTACAATAAAATGAGAACGAACACACCACACAACAGCAAGTCGACACGAGAGACAACGAGCAAGAAGTCCAAAAGCAGCAACCGTGCGCGCATCATTTTTCGCGGCGCATTCATCTATGGCGTACTGATATTATTCTCAAGCTTTATTGTGGCGAAATTGTTTTCCACGACGGTCATTCATGCCGAAGACTGGAATGCAAAGGCCAATGAAACATTCAACAAGATAGACACCATACAGCCGATAAGAGGCGACATCTTGGCTTGCGACGGGACAGTATTGGTAACCAACCTGCAATTTTACAACATTCGCATCGACTTCGGCTCGGAAGCCTTTGCCAAAAAAACCTTTATCGACAGCATAGGCGCCCTTTGCGACAGTCTGGGCAAATACTATCCACGCAATGACGATGCTACGTGGAACGACGTGCTCATGAAGCAATTTTCGGCGAAGAAGAAAAACCGCTCGTTCAAATTGCTTAGCCGCATCACCTACGAAGAGCTGCAGCGCGTGCGCAACTTCCCGTTCCTCAACCTGAAGAACAGGAACAAATCGGGATACCGGGAGGAGCCGTTTCAGCGGCGTGACTGCCCCTACGGCGAGATGGCACGGTTGAGCATAGGAAGCGTTGGCCAAACAAAGACCAGCAAAGAGGTGCATGGCGTATCGGGGCTTGAGCGGTCGCTCGACTCGTTGCTCTACGGCACAATAGGGACGACACGTCCGGTGACCCTTACCAAACGCATCGGCGCATGGGCCGACAAGCCCGCCGTCAACGGTTGGAACGTCACCACGACTATAGACATCACGCTTCAGGACATCTTGGAGCAGGAGCTCATCGCGATGCTCGACAGTTGCGATGCTGAGTGGGCTTCGGCGGTGATAATGGAAGTGTCGACCGGCGACATCAAAGCCATATCCAACGTGGAGGTCGACAGCTTGGGCAACTATGTAGAGGCCTACAACCGCATCGTGACGGCCTACGAGCCGGGCTCGGTAGTGAAGCCCATCTCGATGATGATAGCCTTGGAGGACGGACTTGTCAACAACCTTGACGAGGTGATACCTATCGGGGCATCATTTGCCTACGGTGGCGGACGTCCAATCACCGATTCGCACTACAACTCACAGCTCACCGTGTCGGGTATCATAGAGCAATCGTCCAACATAGGTATGGCGAAAGTGATAGTGCGCGGATACGACAAGAACCCGGCTGGCTTTGTGAAGCGATTTAAGGAAATAGGATTCTTGGACAAGATGCATTCGGGCATCTACGAAGAGGAGCGCCCCCGCATCCACAGCAACCCGAGCCGATTGGACATGTCGCGCATGAGCTTCGGCTATGCCACCGCCATCCCGCCGCTCTACACACTGTCGATTTACAATGCCATAGCCAACAACGGCAGGTACGTAAGGCCGCGATTGGTGAAAGGACTCAGCCGCGATGGTGTCGACTCCATTCTCGACGTGACCTACATACGCGACCGTATATGCTCGGAAGAGAACGCCGCCAAGATGCGCAGCATGCTTCGCCAGGTGGTCGACGGCAACCATGGCACTGCACGCAGATTGAAGCACTGCAAAGTGCCGTTGGCCGGAAAGACCGGCACTTGCTACCATCTCAACCTGCAAACCAAGCAGTATGAGACCGGGAAAAAACGTCTTGCATTTTGCGGTTTCTTCCCCGCCGACCAGCCAAAATACTCAATGTTTGTGCTGACTTTCCACCCGCGCAAGAACATGTTTGGAGCGGCATCGACATCGGGAATGGTGATGCAAAACGTGGCCGAGAAGATGTATTCACGCGGATATTTGGGCAACACCGTCGACTTCCATGCCGACCGTCCCGCCAAAGCCGCATCTCCGCTCATCAACGCCCCGGCCACCCCGGGAGCATATAGCCAGCTGAGCAGCCAGCTCACGCAAACGCTTCACCCGCGCGTCATAGCCACGCCCAAAGGCAATGTAGAGGATAGCAACATGCCGTCGGTGGCCAATATGAACCTTCGCGATGCGCTAAGCTGCCTCGAAAAGGCAGGCTATGAGGTGTGTTTTACGGGCACCGGACGTGTTAAGGCACAAGAATTAATAGATAAAAAGAAAGTTTTATTAACTTTGTCGAATATTTAGAAAAGAGCGCCGATAGCCAGCCCCCAAATGGCTCAGCCGCGGCGACGCAACGCGTTGGCACCAACGTAGCCGGCATGCAGAGGCAAACCGGGCAAGGCGGCGAAACAACTGGAATAACAGGCAAATAACTATTGAATATATGCAGCATAATCTTCAAGATTTATTAGGCGCCATCACGACGCTTAGAGTAGTGGGAGAAACCGACCGGACAATCACGATGCTCACCGACGACTCGCGCAAAGTGGGCGAGGGGGCGATGTTTGTAGCCGTGCGCGGTGTCAACGTCGACGGCCATAGCTTCATCCCTACGCTAAGCGAGCGCCACCCCGCAGCTATCGTAGTAGAGACCATGCCCGACTCGCTCTATGAAGGCGTTACCTACATACAGGTGGCCAATAGCGCCATAGCCCTGGGCCAACTTGCATCGCAATGGTATGGCAACCCATCGCGCAAACTCCGACTCGTAGGGGTCACTGGCACCAACGGGAAGACAACCACCGCCACGCTCATCTACGAGATGGCTCGGCTGGGTGGCCACAAGGCAGGACTGCTGTCGACGGTGTGCAACTACGTTGACGACCTTGCCGTCCCGGCCAAGCAGACTACGCCCGACGCGTTGACCATCAACAAGCTGCTGCACGACATGGTGGAAGCCGGATGCGAATATGCCGCCATGGAGGTGAGCTCGCATGCCGCCGACCAGCATCGCATTGCCGGGTTGCACTTTGCCGGGGGCGTGTTCACCAATCTCACTCGCGACCATCTCGACTATCACAAGACTTTCGACGCGTATCTTGCCGCCAAAAAGTCGTTTTTCGACATGCTACCTGCCGATGCCTTTGCCATCACCAATATCGACGACAAGGTAGGGGAAGTGATGTTGCAGAACACCCGCGCCAAGAAGTTGACCTACTCGTTGCGCTCGCTGGCCGATTTTCGCTGCAAAATAGTCGAAAGCCATCTTGACGGCACGCTGATGAGCATCAACGACAATGAGGTGAACGTGTTGTTCACCGGTAAGTTTAACGCCTACAACCTGACGGCCGTGTATGGCGCGTCAATCATGCTCGGATGGGAGAAGGAAGATGTGCTGCGAAGGATGAGCCTATTGGTGCCGGTGGCAGGCCGTTTCCAGACCATAAAATCGCCTACGGGCGTGACCGCCATCGTCGACTATGCCCACACCCCCGATGCCGTGGTCAACGTGCTTGAAGCCATACGTGAGGTGATAGGTCAAAACGGCAATATCATCACTGTGGTAGGCGCCGGTGGCAACCGCGACAAGGGCAAGCGCCCCATCATGGCTCGCGAAGCTGCTTTGCGCAGCGACCGCCTTATCCTGACATCCGACAACCCGCGCTTTGAGGAGCCCGACGACATATTGGCAGATATGCGCGAAGGGGTCAAGGACACCGAACTGGCGTCGCGCACGCTCGTTAATGCCGACCGCCGCGAGGCCATACGCATGGCTTATGCATTGGCCACAAAGGGCGACGTGATACTCATAGCCGGCAAAGGCCACGAGGACTATCAGGAGATAAAGGGAGTGAAACACCATTTCGACGACCGTGAAGTGGTCAAGGAGGTATTCGGGCTTTCTTAAAGCAATGAACCACAGGAGTGTGTCAAAAACAGCCGGATCATATCTGCTACATGGCAATAATCGGGTATAAGAGATTGAAATAGAAATAGGTACAAAAAAGCGTATTAACCAGATCATAAGGCAATAAGGCGCAGAAGAAATCAAATTGGAGTAATTAACAGTCATGCTATATTTTTTATTTGAGAAGCTACAGGATGCCAACGTGCCCGGCGCACGATTGATGGACTATATAACATTCCGGTCGGTGATAGCGATGGTGCTGTCGCTATTCATAGCCACCGTGATAGGGCGCAAAATCATAAGCCGGTTGCAATTGATGCAAGTAGGCGAAATTGTGCGCAATTTAGGACTCGAGGGACAGATGAAGAAGACCGGGACTCCCACCATGGGCGGAGTCATCATTATCATCTCCATACTGATACCGTGCATCCTCGTGGGCAACTTGTCGAATATCTACATGCTATTGCTCATTGGGGCTACCATATGGCTGGGGGGCATAGGTTTTCTTGATGACTACATGAAAATCAAGAAGCACAACAAAGACGGGCTTAAAGGTAAATTCAAAATCGTAGGCCAGGTGGGCTTAGGGCTTGCCGTTGGCTTGACCATGTACCTGAGCCCCGACATTGTGATACGCGAGAACCACGAGGTGCGTAATGCCGATTCCGACAATATTGTAGAAATCACCTACGAGGAAAACGACATAAAGTCGACACAGACTACCATACCGTTTGTGAAGGAACACAACTTCGAGTATAGCGACCTGACGCAGTGGCTCGGCGACCATGCCGAGACTGGCGGATGGATATTGTTCATCCTGGTAACCATCTTTATCATCACGGCTACTTCCAACGGTGCCAACCTCATGGATGGGCTTGACGGATTGACTACGGGTTGCTCGGCGATAATTGGCGTGGCGCTGGCTGCTATGGCCTATCTTGGCGGCAGCGTGGTATATTCGTCATACCTTAACATAATGTACATACCGGGGTCGGAGGAGATGGTGGTGTACATGTCGGCTTTCATAGGAGCGTTGATAGGCTTTCTGTGGTATAATTCCTACCCGGCGCAAGTGTTCATGGGCGACACGGGGAGCCTGACGTTGGGTGGCATCATTGCCGTTTTTGCGATATTGATCCACAAGGAATTTCTCCTTCCGTTGCTCTGCTTGCTCTTCTACATCGAGGACCTCTCGGTGATATTGCAAGTCGCCACATGCAAAATCACCCGTCGCCGCACCGGCAAGACCCGCCGCTTGTTTAAAATGACACCGCTTCACCACCACTTCCAGAAGCCGGGCGACGGAAGCATCGACGCCATTGTGCAACGTCCGCATGCCGTGGTGCCCGAATCGAAAATCGTGGTAAGGTTTTGGATTATTTGCATCATCTTGGCGGCGCTGACCTTTGTGTCGCTCAAACTTCGATAAATCACACCGAAAATCAGATAGAGGACAACAAACAGATATATTGATATATGAGATTAGTAATACTTGGAGGAGGAGAGAGCGGCGTAGGTGCCGCCATCCTTGGTAAGAAGCTTGGTATGGACGTGTTTCTGAGCGACTCCGGCGATATTGCGCCGCGTTATGCCGAAATGCTCAAAGACAATGGTATTGCATTCGAGGCAGGGCACCACACCGAGTCGCTGATTATCAATGCCGACGAAGTGGTAAAGAGCCCGGGCATTCCACCTACGGCGCCTATCATCAAAAAGATTGCGTCGAAAAACATTCCTATCATCTCCGAGATAGAGTTTGCCGGACGTTACACCGATGCTAAAATGGTGTGCATCACGGGATCTAACGGCAAGACCACCACGACCTTGCTGACGTATCACATATTAAAAAATGCTGGTATTAATGTAGGGCTTGCCGGCAACGTCGGGCAGAGCCTCGCATTGCAGGTGGCCAACGACCAGCACGATGTCTACGTTATAGAACTGAGCTCGTTCCAGCTGGAAAACATGTATCGGTTCCATGCCAACATTGCGGTGATAATGAACATCACGCCCGACCATCTTGACCGATACGACTACAAATTCCAAAACTATGTAGATGCCAAATTCAGGATACTGCAAAACCTCACCGACAGCGACGCTTTCATATTCTGGGAAGACGACCCCGTCATCAAGGCTCAGCTTGAACATGTAGCCACCGAGGCCCGTCTGTATCCCTTCTCGGAGCACCAGGAAGAGGGTAGCGCTTCCTATGTCGATGCCGACGACCGCCTTATCCTCGACACTCCCGACGAGAAATTGACCATGCCGCGTGCCGACCTCGCCCTCAACGGCCTCCACAACCTTTTCAACTCTATGGCTGCCGGATTGTCGGCTTGCCTGCTCGACATCAAGAAAGAGGATATACGTCGCTCGCTCAGCGACTTTGAGGGGGTTGAGCACCGTTTGGAATATGTCGATACCGTAGAAGGCGTAAGATATATCAACGACTCCAAAGCCACCAACGTCAATTCGTGCTGGTATGCCCTTGAAAGCATGGGCAAGAACACCGTGCTGATACTCGGCGGCAAGGATAAAGGCAACGATTACAGCGAAATAGCCAATCTTGTCGACGAGAAAGTGAAGGCTATAGTGGCCATGGGCAAGGACAATGCCAAGATTGTGGACTATTTCGGCAGCCGCGGAGTCAAAGTGATTGATACCCACTCCATCGACGATGCAATATCAGCATGCCACGATATTGCTTGCGATGGCGACACGGTTCTGCTATCGCCTTGCTGCGCAAGTTTTGACCTGTTTAAGAGCTACGAGGACCGCGGCCGACAGTTTAAGGAACGTGTCAAAGCGTTGAAAGCCAACCAGCAGCAAAGCAAATAGATTGCCACCATCGATTGCCTCGCAGTCGAAAAATTGCACTAACAAAAGATATTACCGATATGTCAGAACTTGACGATATGCTACGCGCCGCGGGCGCACCAACGACAACCGGCAATGCTGATGCCCCCACAACGGCTGCCACCCCCAACGCCGAAGAGAGCAAAGCAAGCCGGAAAAAGGAGCCAAAAGGAGCCGAGACCGACACGCCGACTAAGCGTCCAAGCCCCGACAAGTATCTCATAGCTCTTTATGTCGCACTGTGCATTGTGTCGGTGATTGAGCTCTATAGCGCTTCGTCGCGCGAGGTCTCGTCGGGTAATATCTTCGGGCCACTGCTACGCCATATCATGATGCTCGTGCTGGGCATAGTGATTTGTATCGGTGTGTCGCGTGTGAAACTGAAATATTTCGTGATACTGACGCCGTGGTTCGTCGGGCTGAGTATATTGCTGATGGTGTATGTGATGCTCAACGGCCAGATTATCAACGGCGCACGTCGAAGCATGTCGCTATTAGGCATACCGATACAGCCGGCCGAGATGCTAAAGATGTCGGCTGTGCTTGTCATTGCCTATATCATGTCACGCAATCAGGAGCCTCGCGGAGTGACTACGAAGGGCGTGATATGGTGCTGCGTGTTTGTGAGCCTGTTTTCGCTGCTCCTTTTCTCGCAGGGTCTTACCAATACGCTTCTTCTCATGGGCATAAGCCTGTCTATGATGCTCATCGGCGGAATTCAGATTAAGAAGTTCGGTTTGGTATTGCTATTCTACGGCCTTGTGGGTGGTGCCGCACTCTACCAAAAGATGAACACCGAAGCCGAGGACGTGGAGAGCATCATGGAAACCGGCATGGACGCACAAGGCAACAGGACGACCATGGATCGTGGCGGATTGTGGAAGAAGCGTCTCGAACGATGGAATAACGACACCATTCCGCTCTATAAGCAAAAAATCACAGCCCTCAACCGTCAGGAGATGTATGCCTTCATGGCACAGGCCAACGGTGGCGTCACGGGCGTCCTGCCAGGCAACTCCCGCGAAACGGCGCGTCTGCCGCTTGCATTCTCCGACTATATCTTCTCGATAGTAGTGGAGGACCTGGGGCTCATTGGAGGGCTGTTCCTGCTGTTCATCTATCTGTCGCTTCTCGGACGTGCCGGCATCATCATGGGCCGCTGCGACAGGGCTTTCCCCTCGATTTTGGTGATGGGACTGGCTGTAATGATTGTAATACAGGCTCTGTTCCACATGGCCATCAACACCGGCGTGTTCCCGGTTTCGGGACAGCCGTTGCCTATGATATCGAAGGGGGGCACGTCGATGCTTATCACATCGCTCGCTTTCGGTGTCATGATAAGCATCAGCCGATATGCCTCCATGACCGGACGCAAGAAAGCCGCAAAGAGCGACAGCGACCTGCCCGACGAAATCAATGCCGTCAATCCTATGCAATTGAAGAAATAACATAGCAGCCAACACTGCCAAACTATAACACAGATAACTATGAGCGTAAATAAAGTAATCATAAGCGGTGGCGGAACGGGTGGCCACATCTTCCCCGCCATATCCATAGCCAATGCATTGCGACGTCGCGACCCTAATGTCAAAATCCTATTTGTGGGCGCAAAAGGCCGTATGGAGATGGAACGAGTACCCGCTGCCGGCTACGACATAGAGGGCCTTGAGGTGATGGGATTTGACCGCAAACGTTTGTGGCGCAATGTCAAGGTGCTATGGCTACTGATGCAGAGCCGCCGTAAGGCCAAAAAAATAATACGCGATTTTGGCGCCGACATTGTGGTGGGCGTGGGGGGATATGCCTCCGGCCCCACACTGATGATGGCCCAGAAGCTCAACATACCCACCCTCATCCAGGAGCAGAACTCCTACGCCGGTGTCACCAACAAGCATCTGGGCAAAAAGGCCGACTGCATATGCGTGGCCTACGACAACATGCAACGCTTCTTCCCGGCCGAGAGAATAGTAATGACTGGCAACCCGGTAAGAGAGGCTATCACCTCCTGCCACGTGGAGCAAGCAGAGGCTAAACGTGAATTGGGCTTTGATGCCGACAAACCGTTGGTGGCCGTTGTGGGTGGCTCCCTCGGCGCGCGCACCATCAACGAAGCCGTCAAAGCCTCTATGGACAGCATTATCGCTGGCGGCGCGCAGATATTATGGCAGACCGGCAAATATTACGCCGATGAATGCCTGCCGATAGCCGAGGGGAAAAAGGGCGTGCAGGCCATGGCGTTTGTGAGCCGAATGGACTTAGTGTACCGTGCCGCCGACCTCATCGTGTCGCGCGCCGGGGCAAGCACCATATCGGAGTTGCAAATAGTAGGCACCCCGGCGGTGCTCGTTCCGTCGCCCAATGTGGCCGAGGACCATCAGCGCAAGAATGCGCAAGCCCTCGCCGACCGCGACGCCGCTGTTATGGTTCTCGACGCCGACGCCGTTGCCACGCTCGCCACGACTGTCAACTCGCTGCTTGCCGACAAGGAGCGTCTCGCCACCCTGGGCAAGAATGTCAAAGCTATGGCCCTGGAGCATGCCGACGAACGCATTGTCGACCACATCTACGCGCTCTGCGGCAAGTAATGGCCCGACAGCTGGTGAGAGGATTAAAAAACACAATCGAAAGCAAATTCCAACAATGAAAAATATATATTTCATAGGAGCAGGCGGCATTGGGATGGCCGCTCTCGAACGCTACTTCAAGTCGCAAGGCGACAACGTGGCGGGCTATGACCGTACGCCCACGGAACTTACCGACAGCCTCATGGCCGAAGGGGTCGACATCACCTTCGACGAGTCAACCGATGCTATCCCGGCGCTCTATCGCGATAATGCGAACACCCTGGTGGTGTACACGCCGGCCGTGCCCGATACGATGCCTCAACTGAAATGGTTCAGAGAGAATGGTTTCCGCGTGGTCAAGCGTGCTGTGGTGCTCGGCGAGGTCACTCGGCGAAGCAAGGGGATATGCATAGCCGGGACACACGGCAAGACGACCACGTCATCAATGGCTGCCCACATATTGCACACGTCCAAAGCCGGATGCAATGCCTTTCTCGGCGGCGTGCTCCGCAACTACAATAGCAATTTCATCCTTGACGCCGGCGCGCAATACTCTGTCATTGAAGCCGATGAATACGACCGCTCATTCCACCAGCTTTCGCCATTCATCGCTGTGGTCACCGCCACCGACCCCGACCACCTCGACATCTACGGCACCGAAGAGGCTTACCTCGAAAGCTTTACCCAATTCACTCGCCTCATCGACCCATCCGGAGCGCTGATTGAGCACACCGGCCTGAAATATAAGCCTGATGCACCAAAAGGAACAGCCCACTACACCTATTCGCGCGATGAAGGCGATTTCCATGCCTCCAACATACGCCGCGGCAACGGCACTATCATCTACGACCTTGTGGTGCCCGCCGACGTGCTCGCTTCCGGCATCGTGGAAAATATTGAGCTGGGGGTGCCGGTGGAAATCAATATCGAAAACTCTATCGCCGCAGCCGCCGCAACGCTGCTCACCGGTGAGGTCACGCCCGACGACGTGCGACATGCCATTGCCTCGTTCATGGGTCCCAAACGCCGTTTTGAATTCCACCTCAAGGAGCCGGGCGAGCATGGCCGGGTCATCATCGACGACTACGCCCACCACCCCGACGAACTCAAAGCCTCCATCTCATCGGTAAAGGCTTTGTACCCCAACCGCCGACTCACTGTGGCTTTCCAACCTCATCTTTACAGCCGCACCCGCGACTTTGCCGACCAATTTGCCGACGCTCTCTCGATAGCCGACGAGGTGGTGCTGCTCGATATTTATCCGGCACGCGAAGAACCAATCCCCGGTGTCACCTCAAAGATAATTTTCGACAAAATCACATGCAAAAAGCAGTTGATTGACAAACATCTATTGACAAAGACAATAAAAAATATTAATTTTGACATCTTATTGACCGTAGGGGCCGGAGATATCAACACTTTCATCCCCGAAATCATCGAGTCGATAAACTAACCAACGATATATCAACAAAATATGCTCACGAAACGCGGCATCACTCTCTGCTTACTATCGCTTGCGCTCTCGCTTTACCTGGTGATAGGGCTGGCCACAACCAATGGCATGGCCTCGGAAGCGCTGTGCAATGGCGTGAAAATCAGCGTTTCGCAAAATGCAATGTCGCCTTTCGTGACAGCCGATGACATCGACCACGAACTGGGCGGAATTGTGGCATCGGCCGACACGGCATTGGCTGCGTCATACAATCTGCGCGACATCGAGCATCGCCTTGCTGCCCTGAGCATAATTGAAAGCGTCAACTGCCAGCGCCTCGCCAACGATGTCATTGCCATCGACGTGGTGCCCATGGTGCCGGTTGCACGCGTATTTGACAATCGCGGGTCGTACTACATCAACAAGGCGGGCAAGCACCTGCTGGCCTCAGCACGCTATCAAATCGACGTGCCTGTTATTATCGTCGACAACGATTCGCTGACCAATGCCTCGGAGATTATTCCGCTGCTCGACCAGATAAACACCAACGCCACATGGGCGCAATTGGTAGGCGCCCTTAAAGTCGACCGACGAGGCGACATCTACATTGTCCCAACAGTGAGCGGCCATATCATCAACATTGGCGACGGCTCAAATTTCGACGATAAAATGAAACGCCTTTTTGCGTTCTACAACCAAGTCCTCGACGTCAAAGGTTGGAATTACTACGACACTATCTCGGTAAAATACGCCAACCAGGTGATTGGCAGGATTGTGCCTGGTAAGCTCCGCAAAGAAACCTTCGACGACACCGACCTGAGTTTCGAAAACGAAGATGTTGACATAGAGGTGATTAACCAACGCGACAGCATCGACGTATCCACATTAAAGCCTAAAATAAACTAACACAAAATACAAGCCTATATGGACGATAAGTATATTGTAGCCATCGAAATAGGGAGCTCGAAGATAAGAGGCGCTCTCGCCTCTATCGACCCCAGGGGAGTTCTCAACATTTTAGCCGTACAGGACGAGCGCACTGTCGACAGCGTGCGCTATGGCCATGTCAAAAATGTAGAGGAAGTAAGCACCAAAGTGGACAGTATATGCCGCAAATTGGAAAATAGCCGCGAAATTCAGCCGCGTAAGATAACAAGCGTCTACGTAGGTCTGAGCGGTTGCACCATTGGCGCTACAACGGCCACTGAAACGTCGCATTTCGACGTCGATACCGAAATCGATGCAATGTCAATCGAGCGGCTCAAAGGCTTCATTTCCACGATAGGAAATAGCGACAAGGATATATACGAGATGCTCCCTCGCGAGTTTTTGGTCGACAACGAGTCGACGCTCAACCCCGTGGGGCGCATCGGCAGCTCTATCACCGGCACTTTCAGCCTTATAGGCGGCGCGCCATCTATTAAAAACAATCTCAACCGCGTGTTCCCCGAACGGCTCAGCTTGCAGGTCAACGGCTACATTGTCACCGCTCTTGCTCAAGCCGATATCGTGTTGACGCCCGACGAAAAGCAATTGGGCTGCATGTTTGTCGACTTCGGTAGCGATACCACCACGATTATCATCTTCAAGAAGGGAGTCCTTCGATACATGGTGACGCTGCCGATGGGCTCGCGCAACATCACCCGCGACTTAGTATCGCTCAACCACCTTGAAGAGCATGCCGAAAGCCTCAAACGCTCTGTGGGCATCTTCAATCAAACCGACGGCGCCATCGGCGGTCAGCACAGCCTCGACAAACCGGAACTTTACAGCTACATTTCGGCTCGTGCCGGCGAAATCGTAGCCAATGTTATTGCCAATATCGAATACGCCGGTTTTACTCCCGCCGACCTCCCTTCGGGCATCGTGATGGTGGGCGGCGGCGCCAAGCTCAAAGGGCTTGACGATATGATTGCTTCGCAAAGCAACATGAAGGTGCGCCATGGCAGCACTCCGCGCAACCTTCGCATCAGCGACATGTCAATAGCCGCCGACGATATTGTGGATATCGCCGCATTATTGGTGGCTGCAGCTTCCCGCAATCCCGCCGAATGCATTTCGCCAATTGCCGACATCGACTCCGATGCAGGACAGCATGCATCCCCTTCGCAAATTGGACCTAACAACAACGACGGCCACTACGACGGCGACTATGACGACGGCGACGGCGACGAAGTTCGCATAGGACGGGAGGACGATGACGACATACTCGACGACGTCGATTTCATCGACAAACCTAAGAGTAAGGGCCACGGCAAACATGACCTTAAAAACCCAAAGAACCCTAAAAAACCACAAGACACCCGCTCGCTGATTGATAAGATACAAGCGCGTATGAAAGGCCTCTTCAGCGATAACGAGGAGGACCGTTTCAACGACGATGACTACGAGGACGATGACGACAGGTAGCCTATCGTAGCGGAATTAAATAGTGAACCGCAACACCTCCATAGCGAAAATTATCAACATTAATCTACTAAAACAGGTCAATCATGACAATCGACGATATAGCACAGTCCTCTGAATTCATCGAAACACATTCCGACGACAACATCATCAAAGTAATTGGAGTAGGCGGCGGCGGTAACAATGCCGTGCAGCACATGTTCAACCAGAAAATCGAAAACGTTTCGTTCTGGATATGCAACACCGATAGGCAAGCGCTCCAAAACTCCACCGTCCCCAACAAACTGCTCATCGGCAAGACCGGACTCGGGGCTGGAAACGTGCCCGAAGTGGCCCGAAAGGCTGCCGAAGAAAGCGAGGACAGCATTGCCGAACTGTTCACCGACAGCACTCAGATGGTGTTCATAACCGCCGGTATGGGTGGCGGAACCGGCACCGGCGCGGCTCCCGTGGTCGCCCGCATTGCACGCGAACATGGCATGCTCACAATCGGAATCGTCACAATACCCTTCCTCTTCGAGGGCCAAAAGAAAATCCTCAAAGCCCTCAAAGGTGCCGAGGAAATGAGCAAATATGTCGACGCTCTGTTAGTAATCAACAACGAACGCCTCACCGAAATATATCCCGATTTCAACTTCCTAAACGCTTTCGGTAAGGCCGACGACACGTTGACTATCGCCGCTCGTGGCATCTCAGAGATGATTACCAGCAGTAACACCGTCATCAACATCGACTTCAACGACGTCGATACTACGCTCCGCAATGGCGGCGCCGCTGTGATTTCTATCGGCTACGGCGAAGGCGAAAACCGTGTCACCAAAGCCATCAACGATGCGCTTAACTCTCCTCTGCTCAAGGACCGCGACATCTTCGGCTCGCAGCGTCTCCTTTTCAATATCTATTTCAACCCCGACAGCGACCAAGAATTCCTTATGAAGGAGGCTGGCGAAATCTCCGACTTCGTCTCCGACATCAATCCCAACGTCGATATCATCTGGGGTTTGGCTAAAGACACCTCTCTCGGCAACAAAGTGAAAATCACCATCTTAGCCGCCGGATTTACTTCCAACAGCAAGGACAATTTCATTCGCTCTACCGCCGCTGCCGTCGAACCCGATACTACGGTTAAGGAACACACCGAGCCAAATATCATCACCGAACCAAAGGAAAAGGCTGTCGACGCCGCACAAAAACTTGCCGACCTCTACGGCAAAGAAAAAACCGAAACAATCGTTCGTTCGCCCGAAGCGCAGAAGTATATCATACTGACGCCCGAACAAATCAACGACAACGCTATCATCGAAAAATTTGAAAGCCTCCCCACCGCTTCGCGCGACCGTCGCACCGTAGAGGAAATCAAAAAATCGGCCAAGAAGGCCACCCCGGGATTTAACGAGACCATCGGCGAACCCGACTCCTCAACCCCCAGCAACGACATCCCCTCCGGCGGCACACGCATCGTCTTCAACTAATTTGACATAAACCCCGGTCGGCATCGTCAACGACACACCGACCGGGGTCATTATATCAGGGCGGACGGTATTCCCCCGCCTCTTGTTTCACACTATTGTGTCTATTGGACAAAGCTCCAGCTCCGGCTCTTCTGGGTACGCATCAGGCTTGTTCACAACCAATGCTATGACCACTGCAGCTATCGCTATCATCACGATGACTATATTGCGTGAGAGATAATTTTTCATATCCCTTGCAGTTTGAAGTTAATCGGTAGCGTATACCACACGTTTACCGCTTGGCCATTAATCTTGCCGGGGATAAACTTCGGCAAGGTCCTGACTACGCGCATAGCTTCTTTGTCAAGGTCGGGGTCTTTACCACGTGAGATTTTCACTTCACCGATCGAACCGTCGCGGGTTACAACGAATTGTACTACGACTTTACCCTGTATGTTGTTCTCCATAGCAGGGGCGGGATATTTGATGTGAGTAGAAATCCACTTCAACAGCTCGGCTTCGCCGCCGGGGAACTGAGGCATCTGCTCTACTGAGGTATACACCCTGCTATCATCTATCAATTCAACCTTCTCTTCAACGATCATCGGCTCCGGCTCCTCTACGCGTTCCTCCATCTCTTTGGGCTCTACCTTGTTAGGGGTCTCATCCTTTTTGATGTGCGTGTCTATACTGATAATTTCCTCGCTCAGATCATAATCATCCACCGGTGCCACAAATTCAGCAGTTTCTTCCTCCTCGACAACATTCTGCTCCCACTCCTGTTGTTCCAATTCAGCCAATTCTTCGTATATCTCTTCAGCCCTTTGGGCTTCTGATTTGCTTTTAGAGGTCAAGAGATATACTATGCCACCTCCAATTACCGCTGCGGTTATTGCTATCGCTACGTAAAGCCATGTGCGATTGTGGCGAGGTGCCTCCTCGGGCATCTCGGGCTGCGGAGCCTGTGGCTGAGGTTGGGGTTGAGGGCGTTGCTTTGTAGGTATCATATTGCGATATATTAGCCTATTTGGTCTACCTCAAGGTCACCGCCTATCACCTCCTCCCATGGCAGTCCCTGCACGGGAAGCTGCTCCATGAAGGGATCGGGATCAAATTCCTCCACATTATGCACACCCGGCTTCACCCATTTGCCAGTGAGGAACATCATCGCGCCTATCATGGCGGGAACGCCTGTGGTGTAGCTTACAGCCTGCATCCCCGTCTCGCGGTAAGCGGCTTCATGCGAGCAGTTGTTGTAGATATAGTAGGTCGTAGGCTTCCCGGCTTTGTCCAATCCGGATATGCGGCAGCCTATCGATGTCTCGCCGTGGTAGTTCTCGCCAAGGTCCTGGGGGTTGGGCAGCACTGCTTTGAGGAACTGCAAGGGCACGATTTTCACTCCGTTGTATTCCACCTCGTCGATGCGCGCCATGCCTATGTTCTGTATCACACGCAGATGCGTGAGGTATTCCTGACCGAATGTCATCCAGAATCGTGCACGCTTTATGGTGGGGAAATTGAGCACCAACGACTCTAACTCCTCATGGTAGAGCAGATAGGAATCGCGCTTGCCTATGCGGGGATAAGTGAGCTGGCCGTGTATCTCGAGCGGACCGGTGGTCACCCACTTCCCATCCTGCCAGTAACGCCCGTTCTGCGTGATCTCGCGTATGTTAATCTCGGGATTGAAGTTGGTCGCAAAGGCTTTGCCATGGTCGCCGGCGTTGCAGTCCACGATGTCGAGGTAGTGCATCTGCGAGAAATGGTGCTTGGCGGCGTAGGCGGTGAAGATGGCCGATACTCCGGGGTCAAAGCCACAACCAAGTATGGCGGTCAAACCGGCCTTCTCGAAGCGTTCACGATATGCCCATTGCCATGAGTACTCAAAGTGGGCCACGTCCTTGGGCTCATAGTTGGCGGTATCCAAATAGTTGACGCCGCACTTCAAACATGCCTCCATGATGGTAAGGTCCTGATACGGAAGTGCCACGTTGATTACTATGTCGGGACGGTGGCGGTTGAAGAGCTCGCAAAGCTGCTCCACAGAGTCGGCGTCGACGCTATCGGTGACTATATTGTCGCGGCCAAGGGCTTTTGCTATGGCATCGCATTTGCTTTTGGTGCGCGATGCGAGAACTATCTCGTTAAATACGTCGGAATTTTGTGCGCATTTGTGGGCTACTACCGTGCCGACTCCTCCGGCACCTATGATAAGTACTTTTGACATGATATCGTGATTTTGAGTTATATATTCATATTTTTTCCCTTCAGGGGGCGGCTACTGCCATGCTATCCCCTGAAGGCAAATGGGATTACGTCGGGCTCATTACTTAAGGCTCCATTCATATCCGTCCTTAGTGTCTTTGACGTTGAAGCCTATCTTGGCAAGTCCATCGCGTATGGCGTCAGAAGTCGCCCAGTCTTTCTTGGCCTTGGCCTCGGCGCGCAGGCTCAGTAGCAGGTCCACAGCATCCTCAAACGGCTTGAGCGCACCTTTATCGCCCCCTTCCACCACGTCGTCGCTCACTCCGAGAATGTCGAAAAGGTAGGTGTCGAAGAGGTTGCGAAGCGCCTCTATGTCGGCTGCAGTGGCTTTCGCCTTGCCGTCGTTGACTCGGTTGACCACCGAACATGCCTCAAAGAGGTGGGCAAGCACTATCGGCGTGTTGAGGTCGTCGTCGAGCGCCTCGGAGCACTTGGTGGCCAAGTCGGCTATGTCGCCGGATATGTCGCTCGTTTCGGCTGCCTTAAGCTCGGCAATGCGGCGATAGCCTTCAAGCATGCGCTTTAGCGCTTTCTCTGCGGCTTGCAACGCTTCGTTGGAGAAGTCGATGGTCGAACGGTAATGCGCCTGGAGCATGAAGAATCGTATCGTCATCGGCGAATAGGGCTGGCTCAACAGCTTATGGTTGCCGGTGAAAAACTCGTCAAGCGTGATGAAGTTGCCCAACGATTTACCCATCTTCTGGCCCCCTATGGTTATCATATTGTTGTGCATCCAGTAGTGCACGGCGTCATGCCCGTTGTGCGCCACCGATTGCGCTATCTCACACTCGTGGTGCGGAAATTTCAAATCCATTCCGCCGCCATGGATGTCAAACTGCTCGCCCAAGTATTTCTCACCCATCGTCGAGCACTCCAAATGCCACCCGGGAAAACCTTCGCTCCATGGCGAGGGCCAGTGCATGATATGCTCGGGCGACGCTTTCTTCCACAGGGCAAAGTCGGTCGGGTTATGCTTCTCGCTCTGCCCGTCAAGGGCGCGGGTCTCCGATAGCAGCTCTGCGATATTGCGCCCCGACAATTTGCCGTAGTTGTGGTCGGCATTGTATTTGGGCACGTCGAAGTATACCGACCCGTTGCTCTCGTAGGCATAGCCGCTCTCAAGTATCTTTTTGATATACTCTATCTGCTCGATGATGTGGCCCGATGCATGTGGTTCTATCGACGGCGGCAACACGTTGAGCCGTTGCATGGCCTGGTGATAGCGGTTGAGGTAGTACTGCACCACTTCCATAGGCTCCAACTGCTCAAGGCGCGCTTTCTTTGCTATCTTGTCTTCTCCGTCGTCGGCATCATGCTCCAAGTGCCCCACATCGGTTATGTTGCGCACATAGCGCACTTTGTAGCCTAAATAACGTAAATAGCGGAATAGCACATCGAAGGTGACGGCAGGACGCGCATGCCCTAAATGGCCATCGCCGTAGACTGTCGGCCCGCACACATACATGCCCACCCGCTCGGGATGCAAGGGACGGAAATATTCTTTGCGGCGGGTCAACGAATTGTAGATGGTCAGATTGTTCTCTTTAATCATTCTCGTTCTGTTTCTACAAGTTTGGGGGCCGGCCTCAATAGCTGCCGACCGGCACATGATATAATTGTGCCGCAATGCCCGTGAAAAAGAGGCTATTGCGGCGGTTTTATCCTATTTGATTATGCCATGAAGGGGTTGGGGATGCCGCCGTCATTGTTGCCGCCGTTGTTGACCGGACGTTTCTGCGTGATTTCGCCGAATGTGTTCTCATATTTCTGCACATTGTCGCGGATGGCAAATAGCAGGTTCTTGACGTTCTCGGGGGTCATGATGATACGGCTCTGCACTCGCGCTTGCGGCGCATTGGGCGTCACGGCGATGAAATCAAGGTAGAACTCGCCGGCCGAATGTGATATTACTGCAAGATTGGAGTAGTGTCCACCTGCCACTTCGGGCGTTAACTCGATTTTTATCTCTTTCTTGTTGTCGTTGTTTGCCATTGTTATATGTTTTTTCTGTTTATTTGTGTCCTATTCTTCTGTTAATGCTTTTTGGGCTCTGTTTTTGTTTGACAAATATACAACTTTTCAACGATAATAATGCGATATCTGCCTAAAATCTACATCGCATCCTCTCTTTTTGCCTATCTTTTAGCCAATAACTTTTTGTCCGTTCCCCCAATGTGGTCCACTCGGTTTCTCCCATTTTTTACGCAGTGGCTTTGCAATGTTTCCACCATGGCTCTCCGCCGCCTCACGATTTCCGAAATTCCGACGGCGACATCCCTGTCAGGTGCTTGAAATACTTGCCAAACGCCGATTGGTTGTGGAAATTCAAGTCGTAGGCTATCTGCTGCACGTTGCGCCCTGAGTAGCGCAGAAGGTTCTTTGCCTCAAGTATCACGTAATGGTCTATCCACTCGGTGGCCGTCCTTCCGGTCGCCTCTTTGATTATCAGCGACAAGTATTTGGCCGATATGAACAACCGCCCCGCATAATACCCCACCGAACGCTCCTGCCTGAAATGCTCATGCAATAGCGACATAAAGTCGCGCACGTAGTATTGCTTGCGGCTGCCATTCTCGCTCTTTTCTGCACCCCCTTCCGATTGCGCTTTCTGCTCCTTTGCTATCGCCATTATCTGGTAAATCATCCCACTAACCACCGACCGCGATATGTTGCGCGTGTACAACGTCGGCTCGCTGTTGACCGTCGCATTCAGCTCCAACAGGTTGAAATACCCTTCAAATAGCCGCAATATGTCGCTCGTCAGCTTTATCACAGGCAACGCATCCAAATCTACATCCCTAAAACTCAACGTATTGCTATCCAAACTCAATGCCTTCAGAAACTCAATGGGCAGATAAAGCGAATAACCTTTCACTGCCGTCGTATGGCCTTGAAATTCTATCATATCGTTAGGCGATAGTACCAATACGCTTCCAGGCGTCAATACTGTCGTGCGGAAGTTGACGCTCAGTTTGATGCTCCCTACCGTGCACGTAAATATCACCATGCCGTCCACTTTGATTGCCGGTAGCACGGTCTCTACGTTGCCCGATTCTATTCTGCGTATATAATAGTCGCCATTGCCTATTAATCCCTGCCGACCTTTACCGACATATTCTTCTAACTTGGATAGTGTTATTACATCTGGCATTTTAGAAAAAATTTGGTATTATCGGCGCAAATGTAGCCAATAATACCAAATTTTCATAATCCTTTCAATATATTTAACGTATCCGCGACTGCCGCCTATTGTCGATGGCGATGCACGCAAACGATATCAGCCCGCACACTATGGTGACCACAGTCTGCGCCCCAAGCACCAACGTGGCAAACGAGTAGCTTTGCGCCGCCGTCAGCGTGTCGGCCATGAAGCACTGTATCCCAAACCCTAATGCCATCTGATACGGACCTATGCCTCCGTTCGACGGTATGGCCATCGATAACGATGCCAGCACAAACGACACCAACGCTATCAGCGGTCCATGCATCGACATATACTCGCGCGTCGGAGCAAAGGCCTCAAAGCACAGTATCATCTGCAACAGATATGTCCCCCACAGCACTACGGTCAGCAACAGCCACAACCACGCTTTCTTTATCCTGAATATCGACGTGAAGCCCCCCAATAGCGCTCGCAATTGCGCCTTCAGCTTTATCGCCCACTGCCTGCGCCGGTTCACCCTGAAAAACAGCCACACAAGGGCTATGAACCCCACGATGGCTATATAGGTCATCGGCGACGACAACAGCCCCCCTATGCTCTCAAACATGTCGGGGTACGTCGATATAAATAAGTCTATTGCACTGCCGGCCAAGATTATCGTAGCAAGCAGCATAAGAAACACGGTGGTGGTGTCGGCAAGACGCTCCGACACCATCGACCCAAGCACCGACGCAAACGGCGCTTTCTCCCGCCGCGAAATATACTCGCAACGCCATAGCTCGCCAAGACGCGGCAACACTAAGTTCACCGCGTAGGTTCCTGCTATGCTGTAGCTCATCACTCTCTGCGGCGGATTCATCCCCAGCGCTTTGAGCTGGATGCGCCAGCGCAAGCCTCTCACCCAAAAGGTCGTCGCGCCAAGCCCCATAACTACCAATATCAGCGTGAAATCACACTCTTTTACTATGAAGTCATACATCTCCGCAAGGTCTATGTCGCGGAATAGCACATAGCACAACCCTACGCTCAGCAGTGTGGGCAGTCCGTATTTGATAAACTTGCTTATTATTCCTTTGATGTTGGGCTTTGACGTCATCTCTCTTTTCCTATCTATTTGGTTATCACGAGTCTACCTTCTATGCCAGTATCCCATTTCAGCTTTATGGTAACTCGCTTGGCCGTTGCATCGTATTTGTAAGATGCTTTGCGGCCGTTGTAGGTCACTGCCGACGGACGCGATGCCACGTTGTACACTTCCATGGTGAGCTGCTTCACCGGCTCGGGGTTGGCATACGACCATATCCCTTTCTCGGCCTTTAAATCCACAGCAATGGTGCTGTCGCTGGCGTCGCCGGCAAATCTCAGCAATGTGTACCTGCCCTCTGCCAAGGTGCTGGGGGTGCTCATATCGTCCTCATAGATATAGCCGGTGCTCTTCCCCGCTGTCGGATAGTAATTTACAGTATATCTGTCGGTGCGATAGTCGCCCACATTCTTCATCGCGTAGTCGGCCTTCGCTATGAATGACCCGGCTCTCACAAACTTTGGCAACACTGCCAATGGCGACGGATAACTGATGGTCTCTCCTCCATGGTATACCTTCCCGGGATTGGTGATATCCATCCATTCTCCCTCGGGGAAGGTGACGTCGCGCTGCGTCGTCCCCTGGGTCAACACGGGCGCCACGAGGATGTCGCGGCCCCACAGATACTCGTCGGTGATGCCGTCGAGCGTGGTGTCGGCACTGTTGTAATAGTTGAGCGGGCGCACAAGCGGCTCGCCGCCATGCGCATTCTCGTAGGCCAACGTGTAGTTGTATGGCAACCACGCATAACGCTCTTTTATCAACGGCAAGATGATATCCTGGTGCTCGGGGTATTTATACGGCTCTGCATCTTGCTGCGAGTGGGTGCGAAGTATCGGCGAGAAGGTTCCCAGCTGCAACCACCTTACATACAGCTCTGCATCAACTGGATTTTCGGGGTTGATGGCAAATCCGCCAACATCGTGGCTCATATATCCCATCCCCGACAACCCGGAGTTGAGCATTATCGTAACCTGTGGCTGTAATCCGCCCCACGACCGCGACACATCGGTCGACCACGGGAACACACTGTACCTCTGCAAGCCTATGGTACCGCCGCGCATCATGGTCATCAACCTCCGCTCGGGATACTCTTTCTTGAACATGTCATAGATTATCTTCGACCAGTCGTTGCCGTATAAGTTGTGGTACTGCCGCGCTTTAAGCCCGTTGTAGTGGTACAGGCTGTCGGGATGCACCTCGGGCTCTCCCAAGTCTCCCCACCATCCACCTACGCCCATCTCCGTAAGCTGATGGTAGCGCTCGGCCAGCCATTCGCACGTCGACGGATTGCTCACGTCAAACATCCCGCCGTGGCCTACCCATATCGTCACTTCCCCCGGATTGCCCTGGGCGTCGCGCACGAAATATCCCTTCGGCGCAAGCTCGTTGTAATTATCGATTGCTCGGCCGTTGCGCAACACGTAGGGCTGCGATATTGCCACCAGGTTCACCCCCTTCTTCTTCAAATCCGATAGCATCTTCACCGGCGTGGGCCACTGATCTTTATCCCATTCCAATCTCCCCATATCCTGCTCTTTGCCATACCAATACAGGTCAAGTACTATGCCATCCACGGGATAACCGGCGCGTTGCAAGGTGTCTACTACGCCGCGGGTCTCGGCCTCCGTATGGTAGCCGTACTTCGACGTGATATACCCCAACGACCACAGCGGCGGCAAATCCTGCCGGCCTGTCAATCGCGTCAGTCGCTTTAGCACGTTGTCTATCCGTGCCTTGCGGTCTTTTCCCGTTACTCCGCTTATGAAGTAGTATGCTATGGGGCGACCTGCTTCGCTCGTGTAGGTCAACGGATTGGATGTCGTCAATGTCGCTGCTGCATAGTCGTCAAACACTATCGCATACCCCTTGGAGGAGATGAGTAGCGGCATGGTGATATTCATCTGCTTGATGCGCGCCTCTCCCGCGGTATATCCGTAATTCTGCTTATTGAACATCACCAACGTGTCCCCGGCAAGATTGAGCGAATACCCGCGCTCGCCGGCTCCGTAAAACGACTCGCCCCCCTGGGTAAGCAACGTTATCGTCTCCTTGCCGTCGGCCCCTTTGCGCTCTCCCGAATCGGATATGACTATCCCATTGGGGGCGCTGATGGTCACAGCTCCCGTGGCGTTGTCTACCGATGCTATTATCCCGCTCGGCGTGGCTATCACTTTCGACGCGGGCGCATTAAACACTTCGGCTCGCGCATCTTCCGTTATCGGCAACAAGGTTTTCGACTCTGCTGTCTCCTCCCCTTCTGCCGTGTTGGTGACTCTGATTATATCCTCGGTAACGGCGGTAACACTCACTTTGCGCGTGCCATCGCCTGTGGTATTCACGCTGACCTGGTTCTTGTCAGCATTGGCAGGCATTGATATGCCCATTGCCATGATTAAGGTAAGAAATGTAAGATGACGCATATTTATCTATCTATTTCGCTATTGATTTTTGTATCGTTTCTTGTATCGTTTTTTGGCTCAATTTTTGTATTGATTTATATATCGTTTTCCATTGCGAAAATATACATTTACATTGATATTTCCAAATTTTCCCCAATTTTGAGTACCAAATGCACAGCAACCACCCAACCGCAAAAATCGCCAAAGCCACGCCTCCATCCCCCCACGGCTAAGCGCCATCGATGCCGACGTGGATACGCTGCGCCCCAGCCCATCCCTCCGCCGCCTTGGTCCTATGTAGAGGCTTTAGCCTCGCCCCGCCTCGCCATTCTCTATTCCTCTCGATAAATCCCGATTCCTCTCGATTAATCTCGATTAATCCCAAATTTTTCGCCATACTCACTCCCCTCGCCCCCACCCACGAATTAATATTTTTTATAATATAATAATGATTTAATCAAATGTTAATTGCTACCTTTGTGGCGCAATTTTCGTTTTTAACCGTTCTTTTATGGATAATATGCAATTAGATAAGATTTCCTACGCCCTCGGCCTGAGCATGGGCAACAATTTCAAAGCTTCTGGTATCAACGACATCAACATCAACGACTTCGCCGATGGCGTGGCCGCCGTGTTCGCCGGCGCAAAACCCAAAATGACCTACGACGAAGCTAAAGTCGTAATCCGCGAATTCTTCTCCGAAATGGAAGCCCGACAGAAACAGGAAGCTGCCAAGCTCGCCGATATCAACGCTAAAGCAGGCAAGGATTTCCTCGCTGAAAACGCCAAACGTCCCGAAGTCCTCACAACCGCTTCCGGCCTCCAATACGAAATCATCAAGGACGGCGACGGCGCTCAACCTTCGCCCAACGACCAAGTCGAAGTGCACTACACCGGAAAACTTATCGACGGCACTGTATTCGACTCTTCCGAAGAACGGGGCGTACCCGCTACTTTCGGCGTCACTCAGGTTATCCCGGGCTGGGTCGAAGCTCTTCAACTCATGAAAGCGGGCTCGCGTTGGCGCCTCTACATCCCCTCCGACCTCGCCTACGGCCCTAACGGCGCCGGTGGCATCATTGGCCCTAACGCTACTCTCATCTTCGACGTTGAGCTCCTTAAAGTCATTGGTAAATAACCGTTTACCATGAACGCTTTCCTCAAATTCGGCTCCGCAGCTCTCGCTGCTCTTTGCTTGACGCCCTCTTCCCATGCTGCCGACACTACGACGGCTTCGCCCGACTCTACCTCGGTAGCCATGGCTACAATAGTCGCCCAATTCGTCAAACCGGCTATCCAGCAGCAATATCAAGCCGACTCTCTGGCTCAAATAGCATGCATCGACGGCATCACCGCGGCTTTCAACCTCTCCCCCTCCGAAAAGGCCTTCCATAACGGCATCTCGCAAGGCTCTGAAATCCTCTCCAACCTCAATAAAATGCGCGCCGACGGCTACGATATCGACTTCGATGCGTTTATCGCCGCTTTCCGCAATATCCTCATCGGCAACCAGCCCGCTATCGGCATCGACGACGCTAAAAAATACATGGACGCCCTCTCGCAACGTTTGACGCAGTCTAAACGCGACTCGCAACAAGCTTTCATCGACGCCCAAGCCGCTCGACAAGGTGTCCGCCGCCTCCCTTCCGGTCTCCTTTTCGAAGTCATCTCCGAAGGCTCTGGCGATTGCCCTAATATCGACGACACTGTCGAAGTCAAATACTCCGGTCGGCTCGCCGACGGCTCTGTCTTCGACGCTTCCCCCGACGATTCTACTGTCAAATTCCCCATCAAAGGCCTCATCAAAGGCTTCTCCGAAGGCCTCTTGCTGATGCGGCCGGGCGGCTCCTACCGTCTCATAATCCCCGCCGAAATCGGCTACGGCGACCGCGGCGCCGGAGATATTATACCCCCGGGAGCTGCCCTCGATTTCTCCGTCTCTCTCGTCTCTATCGTGAAAAAATAAATTTAATATTTCTATAAAACACCTATTCAAAATGAAAAAAGTATTGTCCGCCGTATGCGCTACGGCTCTCTTGCTCGCCTCTGCTTGTAGCAGCGACAAAAAAACTGACAACTCCAATTTCTCTGCCGAAGAAATCGCCCTCGGCGACTCTCTGACAATCTCATTCGGCCATATGCAAGCCGCTCAATCTGCTATGCAGTTCAACCGCTACAAAATGATGATGACCGAGGACCAAATCAAAAACTTCGACAAAAATCAATTCATCAAAGGTCTCGAACTTATCCTCTCTACCGACACTGCAAACATCGCTTTCCTCAACGGCGTTCAGCAAGGTTTGCAGATGTACGGCATCTTCATGGACAAAAACCTCGGCGTGCCTGTCGACGCTAAACAGCTCATCAAAGCTTTCGCCGATGTCTACAACACCGACTCTATCTCGCAAGAACAAGCCATGACCTTTAGCGCCGATTTCGACGCTATCCTCACTAAGGTACGCGCTAACGCTGAAGCTAAAGCCGAAGCCGCTGCCCGCGAAACTCCCGAAGCTAAGGAAAACATCGCTAAAGGCGAAAAATACATCAGCGACCGCATCGCCGAAGGTTTCCAGAAAACCAAAAGCGGCGTAGCCTACAAAATCAACAACCCCGGCGAAGGCCGTAAGGTCACCGAAGACGACGTCGTGAAAATGACATACGTCGGCAAACACCTCAACGGCGACATCTTCGACCAAACCGTTGGCGACGCGCCCACTCAATCTGCCGTAGCAAGCCTCGTCCCCGGTTTCCGCGAAGGCCTCTGCCTCTTGGCTAAAGGCGGCTCGGCTACTATCGTCATTCCCGCCGATTTGGCCTACGGCGCCAAAGAACGCGGCCCCATCAAACCGATGGAAACTCTCGTGTTTGAAATCACTGTCAACGACATCGTTGAAAAAGAAGCTCCTGCCGACGTTGCTCCCGCTACCCCCGGCAAATAATCCTCATCATCCCACACAAGAGGCTGTGTCAAAATTGGCGCAGCCTCTTTTTTGCAATATGTTGAAAAATATAAAACAAAGCCCTGACTTTCACAAGCCGGGGCTTTGTCATGTCAAAAAGTTTTTGTAACTTTATGACAAATAACAAATAAATGTAC
>JAQXRH010000042.1 GCA_029218425.1 Bacteroidales bacterium
CGCGGCAAATTTTTCTACAACGCCTGGACGGTCGGCAGCGTATGTCACGCCAAACCAACGAGAGTCGGTGTCGAGCACTTTGACAGTGGCTTCGCCGGAGTTGATGAGGGTGTCGATGCAGAGAGGGATGAAGAATTCGGCTTTGGGGGTGTTGATGTCTTTGTCGAGGAACTTCTTGAATTCGCGGTCGGAGTATTCAAAGTAGTCGGGAGTAAAGCCCCAGAGGTTCATTGACACGGGAGTGTTGGGCTCGAGAGACTGCTCAACGCCGTTTTCGTCGGTGAATACGATGTTGTGGTCTTTGTCGTAGGAAATGGCGGTACGTTCAACGACAGAAGTGAGAAGGCCTTGGTCGTTGGTGGCGCAAACGCCACGGGCTACGGAGCCGTTTTCGGTCATGGTGTTACCTACGCGGAAACCGACCATGCAGTAGTCGCCTTTACGGTCGCGAGGGCGCGAAAGCTCTTTAGCGATAACAGCGAAAGCGTCGCGGCCGTAGAAGTCGTCGGCGTTGATAACGGCGAAAGGTTCGTTGATGACGCCTTTGCCCATGAGCACGGCGTGGTTGGTACCCCACGGTTTGGTGCGGTCGGCGGGGCAAGTGTATCCTTCGGGGAGCTTGTCGGTGGACTGGAATACTACTTCAACGGGTACATGGCCTTGGTATTTGGCGAGGACTTTTTCGCGGAAGTCGTTCTCAAAGTCTTTACGGATTACGAAAACGATTTTACCGAAGCCGGCGCGTACGGCGTCGTAGATAGAGTAGTCCATGATGGTTTCGCCGTTGGGGCCGAGTTGGTCGAGTTGTTTAAGACCGCCGTAACGGCTACCCATGCCAGCGGCGAGAACAAAAAGAGTAGGTTTCATCTGTTAATAAAGTATTGGTTATTAGATAAATATTCTGGGGATTAGTGGGTTGCTAAGCGTCGAATTTGTAGATGATAGTTTGTGTGTAAACTTCACCGGGACGCAAGAGCTGTGATGGAAAGTTTGGCCAGTTGGGTGCGTCGGGAAAGCCTTGGCACTCGATGGCGACGAGGTCGTAGTCGTGGTATTCCATGCCATCTTTGCCCTTTGGTGAGCCAGTGAGCCAGTTGCCGGTGTAAACTTGAGCGCCGGGCTGTGTGGTAGAGATGGTGAGTCGACGACCGGAATTGGGGTCGAAAAGCGAGCCGGCCACTTTGAGCTGCCCTTTGACCCAGCCGTCGATGACGAAGCAGTGGTCGTAACCTTTGCCGATGTGAAGCGGTTGGAAGTCGGCGTTGATATCTTTGCCAATAGTCTTGGGCTGGGTGAAGTCCATAGGCGTTCCGGCAACGGGTTCGATATAACCGAGGGGGGCTTCAGAGGGGTCGGTAGGAAGGTAGTTGGAGCAGTTGAGCTGCAGCACTTGGTCGAGGACGTCGCCTTTGTCGTGGCCTTTCAGGTTGAAGTAGGCGTGGTTAGTAAGGTTGACATAAGTAGCGGCGTCGGTAGTCGCTTCGTAGTCGATGGTGAGACGGCAATCGTTATCCCAGGTGTAGGTGACTTTGGCATTAAGGTTGCCAGGGTAGCCCATTTCGCCGTCGGGGCTTATGCGGGAGAATACGACGCTGTTTCCAACTATTTGAGAGTCCCAAATATGGTTTTGGAAGCCATCGGGGCCTCCATGGAGGTGGTTGGGCCCATTGTTGATGGGGAGGTGGTATTCGACACCGTCGATTACGATGTGTCCGTGCTTGATGCGGTTGGCATAGCGACCGGGAGTTTTGCCGGAGCAAGGACCGTCGTTTAAGTAGTCGCAGGGATTTTCATACCCGAGGATTACGTCGGCGAGTTTGCCGTTTTTGTCGGGTACGATGATTTTATTGATGCCAGCGCCGAGAGAAGAAAGGACGACTTGAGCGCCCGAAGCGTTGGTTATCGTATAAAGTGTAATGTCGCCAATAGGCGACACTACACTCTCTTTAGAGATATTCATAGAAAGTTGGTGAGATGGAGTGGTGAGTTATTCGGTTACTTTGCGAGCGCCGTCGCTGATGACAACGTCGTAGATTTTGGGCTCGTGGCCATATTTCTCTTTGAAGCGTTTTTTAGCTTCGGCGATGAAGTGGTCGTATTTGTCATCGGCGACGAGGTTGATGGTGCAGCCTCCGAAACCGCCGCCCATGATACGAGAACCGGTGACGCCACATTCTTTAGCGATGTCGTTGAGGAAGTCGAGTTCTTCGCAGCTCACTTCGTAGTCTTTAGAGAGCCCTTGGTGGGTTTCGTACATGAGACGACCGACAGTTTCGTAGTCGCCGCGGTTGAGGGCGTCGCATACGTCGAGGACGCGTTCTTTTTCTTCGATTACGAATTTTGCGCGGAAGTAGTCTTCGGCGGAGATATCGGATTTAGCGGCGTCGAGTGCTTCTTTAGTAGCGTCGCGGAGAGTTTCGACGTCGAGGCGTTTGGCTACGCGTTCGCAAGATTGGCGACGTTTGTTGTAGGGGGAGTCGACGAGCTCGTGTTTAACGACAGAGTCGACGAGGACGAGTTTGTAGCCTTGCGGGTTGAAGGGGAAGTATTCAAATTCCATAGAGCGGCAGTCGAGGCGCATGAGGTTGCCTTTTTTGCCGAAGACGGAAGCGAATTGGTCCATAATGCCGCAGTTGACTCCGCAGTAGTTGTGTTCGGTAGATTGTCCGATGCGTGCGAGCTCGAATTTGTCGATAGTGTTTCCGTTGAAGAGGTCGTTGAGTGCGAAAGCGAAGCAGCTTTCGAGGGCTGCAGAAGAGCTAAGGCCAGCCCCGAGGGGTACATTTCCGGCGAAAACGGCGTCGAAGCCTTTTACGATGCCGCTACGTTTGATAGTTTCGCGGCAGATACCGAATATGTATCGAGCCCATTGCTGTTTAGGAGCGTCTTCTTCGTTGAGTCCAAACTCGGCGTAGTCGTTGATGTCGATAGAGAATACGCGCACTTTTTCGGTGTCGTTGGGGCGAATAGCCGCCATGATAACTTTATCGATAGCACCGGGGAAAACGTAACCGCCGTTGTAGTCGGTGTGTTCGCCGATAAGGTTGATACGACCGGCAGAAGCGTAAAGGATGCCTTCGCCACCGAAATGATTTTTGAACTCGCTTTGGATTTTTTCTTTCATGATATAATGTGTTTTATTGGTTAAAGTTGTAATTACAATGACAAAGGTAATAAAAGTAGGGTAAAGAATTTCAAAGAAATGTGGCAAAAATTTGTAAAATTTAGCAAGAAATAGGACAAAGTATGCAACAAAAAGAATGATAAGAAATATTGGGCGTAAAGTTGATGTAATAGTGACGAAAATGTGGTGTAGAAAGGAGGGCTTATTGGCGATTGGAGAGGATGGGGAATGGTGGTTGCGAAGTCGCGGACGTGGAGGCGCTTGTCGGTGGTTGTCGGTGGTTGTCGGGGAATGGTGGATTGCGGCGGTTATCGGGAATGGTGGCGGCTGGGGGGCAGATTGAGGTGGGGCTTTATTTTGTCGTTTTGATTGCGAGGCGGGGTTAAGGCATAGAAATCCCCGAGGGCTTTGGCCGTTGTAGCTTAAAAGCGCCTCGGGGAATAGGTGATGGAATTGCTTTCTTGTGGTTAAAGGTGAATTAGAAGCGGGATTGTATTGTAGGCCAGTCGATGATGTCCCATAGGGCATGAATGGCGTCGGCGCGACGGTTTTGGTAGTCGAGGTAGTAGGCGTGTTCCCATACGTCGAAAGTGAGAAGCGGGGTGAGGAATTTGCGGAGAGGATTTCCGGCGTTAGGTTCTTGAATGATGTGAAGATGGCGGGTTGAGTCATAGGCAAGCCATACCCATCCGGAGCCGAATAATGAAATGCAGGCTTTTTCGAATTGTTGTTGGAATGAGTCGAAAGAGCCGAAGTCGCGGTTGATGGCATTGGCGAGATTGCCAGAGGGGGAGCCGCCGCCGTCGGGGGAGAAAGAGAAGAAGTAGAAGATGTGGTTCCAAGCTTGGGCGGCGTTGTTGAGAAGAGCGCCGTTGTCGGCGTTGCGGATGATGTCTTCGAGGTCGTCGTTTTCAAATGGAGAGCCAACAAGGAGGTTGTTGAGATTGTCGATGTAGGCTTTTTCGTGTTTGCCGTAGTGGAAGTTGATGGTGTCGGCTGATATTACGGGAGCCAGGGCATTGGCGGCATAAGGTAGATCGGGTTGAGTATAAATCATGATTGAAAAGAGTTAATGGTTAATTGTAGTAGATAAACGCTTGAGGGGGTGGAAAAGTTTGGTGGGAAAAAGGTGGTGGGCGTGGGGAGCGAGGCGGGATGCCTGTAGTCGTAGTGTTAGTGGCGTTAGTTGTGTTTAGTCGGAATAGGTGAAAAGATGTTAATGGCTTGGTGGCGGAGTGAAAAAGTGCTATATTTGTGGAAATGGAAAGGATAAGGCAGACAGTGGCAATGATGCTGGTGGTGTTGACCGTAGTAGTGACGGTGTTTCAATGCCATCATCATGATGCGTCGGGTCATGCCTTCTTTTTGTTGGGGGAAGATGAAGAGTTGGCGGTAGGCGAAGGGATGCAACGAGCAGATTGCCACACTCATGATTGTGGAGAAGGGGATGATGGGGCTGCGACAGGGTGCGGGATGCATCTGACGGAAGCCTTGAAAATGAGTGCCGTTCCGCGGCAGATTACGGGAGTAGATATACTAAGCTACTGCCCTGTAGATTATTTCTTTGATTTCCGCGTGACGGAGACCGTATTGGTAAAGACAGAGATCGCGAGAAGAATAGGTAAGGAGGCAGGGGGATATAGTCGAGTGAGTCGACTAAGAGGCCCGCCATGTGTATGATTTTGACGCATTTTAGCAGATATTAGGTATTAAATTTGCGAATAAATCCGGGAGCATAACGTAGGCCGTCGGCAATGCCATGAAGGCTAGGTTGGGGAGCATCCGGGCAAATTGTTTTTCAAAATTATATACAAAATGAAAAGAATAGCATATATTATGTTGTCGTCACTGCTGATGGTGGTGATGGCGGGATGTGGCGCACATGAAGGGCATGGCCACGAACAGCATGGCCACGAGCAGCATGGCCACGAGCATGGCGAAGGCGCAGATAAAGAGAGCGAAGGGCATCATGATGGTGAAATAGAGATAGAAGATGCGCAGGCCGAGGCACTTGGAATAAAGGTGGAGAAGGTTTGCGCCGTAGATTTTGCCGCGCAAGTAAAAGCGTCGGGCGAGGTGGTCTATAACCCGTCGAACCAGGGAGTCATATCGGCACCGATGGCCGGACGAATAAGTTATGACCGAGGCGTGTCGGCCGGAGTGAAGGTGGGCCGCGGCGAGCGAATCGGTGTGATATCGACTGCCGGAATGGCAGGGGGCGACCAGCTTCAGGCGGCCCGAATAGATTATGAGGCTGCGAAGAAAGAGGTAGAGCGGTTGGAACCGTTGCGTAGAGAAGGGATAGTGACAGTGGGAGAGTATAATCAGGCGCTTGCCGATTTGGAACGAGCAAAGAATAATCTGAGAGGTGGGGCCGGGAGCGTAGTCACGTCGCCGATAAGCGGAGTGATATCCAATTTGGCCGTCGGCGAGGGGGGATATGTGAATGCCGGCGATGTGGTGGGTATGATAATAGGAGAAGGGGGGATGACATTGCGGGTGGATGTCGCGGTGGGAGATAGCTATAATCTTGCCAGCGCGGAAACGGTTAAAGTGAAATTTGCACATCTTGCCGAGGTAGTAGAGGCGAAAGCGATGCCGGGTAAAGGGAAAGCGTCGACAGCACCTGGATATGTGAGTATGTATTACCAGTTGCCAGAGATGGGAAATGTGGTGGCCGGCAGTTTTGCGGAGGTGTATCTGCCTACGAATACAGTGGAGCGAGTAGTGGCAGTGCCCCGAAGCGCGATAACGGAGATGATGGGGAGAAAGATGGTGTATGTGAAAGAGAAAGATAGTGATCATTATCGCCGTGTGGCAGTCACCGCGGGGGGGACAGATGGCGAGATGGTAGTGGTGACCGGATTGCAGGAGGGGGAGATGGTGGTGACAGAGGGCGTGACCTTTGTGAGACTTGCAGAGAATGCCGGGGCAGTGCCGCAGGGCCATAGCCACAACCATTAGGAGGAAGGTGAGTGGGGAATAGGGATGAATGCGAGTGGGGAATATGTATAAATGTGGGAAAAATAATGTTAGGTAAGACCCATAAAACGAAGAACGGATGCTTAATAAGATAATAAAATTTTCGCTTGATAACCGTGTGATAATCCTGGTGTTGTCGGTTGTGATAATGATAGGAGGCGTGGTGATGATATCGCGCACCGAGGTGGATATTTTTCCGGATTTGAATGCTCCGACAGTCACTGTGATGACTGAGGCGCCCGGGATGGCCGCCGAGGAGGTTGAGAAGATGGTGACGTATCCGATAGAGACAGCCGTGGCGGGAGCGCGTGGTGTAGATGTTGTAAGGTCGTCGTCGGTGAATGGTTTTTCGGTGGTGAATGTCCAGTTTACGGGGTCGACCGATCCGCTTGTGGCTCGGCAGGCCGTGGCAGAGAGCCTTGTGAGGGTAGAGGAACAGTTGCCGCCTATGGCAGAGACGCCGGTCATAGGGCCTCAGTCGTCGATATTGGGTGAGATACTTATAGTCGCCCTTAGTTCCGACAGCCTTGGGCTGAACGAATTGCGCACGATAGCCGACCGGCGATTGCGTCCGTTGCTTCAGGGCGTGTCGGGGGTGTCGTCGGTGTCGGTATTAGGGGGAATAGAGGATGAATATAGGATATTGCTTGATGAGCAGAAGATGCATTATCTTGGGGTGACGCTTAGTGAGGTGTTGGACGCGTTGCGCGACGTTAATGCCAATAATGCGGGCGGGATAATAGAGGGATATGGCAACGAATATGTAGTCAAGGCCGATGTGTCGACCACTGAATTGGCGGAGATAGGGAAAAACGTAGTGCGGTCGGATAGCGATGGGATAGTGACGGTCAGTGATATAGCCGAGGTGGCAGTAGGGGGTAAGATGCCCCGAGTGGGGATGGGGTCGTATTGCGGGTCGCCGGCTGTAGTAATGACCGTCACAAAGCAGCCCGGAGTGGGGACAATAAGGCTGACAGAGAACTTGCTCAGCGTGATATCGGAAGCGAAGAAAACATTGCCAACGGAGTTGGAGATCTCCACCGACATATTTGCCCAACGCGATTTTATAGACAGGTCGATATCGAATCTGACGTCGTCGCTATTGGAAGGCGCTATCATGGTAGTGGTGGTGCTATTCTTTTTCATGATGAATGTAAGGGCGACTACGGTGTCGCTGATAGCATTGCCGATGTCGATAATCATGACCGTAGTGATATTGGAGATACTTGGCATCACGGTCAATACGATGACACTTGGAGGAATAGCGATAGCGATAGGGTCGTTGGTGGATGATGCGATAGTAGATGTGGAGAATGTGAGCCGGCGGTTGCGAGCAAACAGGGGATTGGCCGAAGGTGAGCGCAAGAGTATGGTGAGAGTGGTGTATGAAGCGTCGAAAGAGGTGAGGATGCCGATATTCAATTCGTCGTTGATAATCATAGCCGGTTTTATGCCATTGTTTTTCTTGTCGGGAGTGGAAGGCAGGATGTTGGTTCCGCTGGGAATAGCGTTTATAGTGGCGTTGGGAGCATCGACGGTGGTGGCGTTGACGTTGACGCCGGTAGTGAGCAGTTATTTGCTGGGGACAGAGAAGTCGCAGGAGGCATTGTCGCGAGAGCCGAAGACCATGCAGTGGCTGAAGCGCGGATATAAAAGGCTGTTGGAGCGAGCAATGGGGCATAAGAAAGTGATAATGTCGGCGGTAGGCCTAATGTTTGTGGTGGCGGTTGCCATGTTTGCCAACATGGGACGTGGTTTTTTGCCGTCGTTCAATGAGGGTTCGTTCACCATCAATATTAGTGCGATGCCCGGGATTTCGCTTGAGGAGAGTGATAGGATAGGACGTCTTGCCGAGGAAATAATACTTAGCGTTCCGGAGGTAAAGACAGTGGCTCGCAAGACCGGTAGGGCGGAGCTTGACGAACATTCGTTTGGCAGCAATGTGTCGGAGATAGAGGCGCCATACCAGCTTGGGGAGCGGAGCCGCGGCGAAGTGGCCGATGATTTGCGAGAGCGGTTGTCGGTGATACCCGGGGTAGTTGTAGAGATAGGTCAGCCGATATCCCACCGCATAGATGCGATGTTGTCGGGGTCGAAATCGCCGATAGTGTTTAAGATATATGGGGATGATTACGAGCAGCTTAATGAGATAGCCAATCGGTTGAAGGGGATAATGACAGAGACGGAAGGGTTGCGAGATGTGGCAGTGGAGCAGCAGTTGGCACAGCCGGAGCTGTCGGTGACTCCACGTCGGCAGTTGATGGCGCGATATGGGGTTACGGCGGCGATGCTTAATGAGGCATTGAATGCGGCGTTGTCGGGGATAGTGGTGTCGCAGGCGTATGAAGATGGGTATCCGCGTGACATAAGTGTAAGATACGATATACCAGAGGGAGAGCTTGTCGACAGGTTGTCGGGCGTTATGGTTGATACCTCGCGAGGCAAGGTGTCGTTGAGCGACATAGCGGAAGTGAGGTATACCGAGAGCCAGAACACGATAAATCGCGAGGGGAGTAGGCGTCGCATAGTGGTGTCGTCGAATATAGAGGGTCGCGATGTGGTTTCGGCAGTTGAGGAGGTGAAGGAGCGAGCCGATGCTGAAATAGAGTTGCCGGAGGGCTATTTAATAGAGGAGTCGGGCCAGTCGGCGCAGGCATCGGAAGCGTCGATGCGATTGCTGATGGCTTCGGGCATGGCGCTGCTACTGATATTGGGCTTGTTGTATTTTGAGTTCAAGAATATCAATCAATCGTTTATAATACTGATAAATATCCCGTTGGCTATGATAGGAGGGGTGTATATATTGCAGTTGACGGGCGGAGATGTGAATATACCTGCAATAATAGGATTTGTAGCGTTGTTGGGTATAGCTACGCGAAATGGCATGTTGCTGATATCGCGATATAATGCGCTGATTGGGGAGGGTGTAAAATTGAGGGAGGCCGTGATACGAGGCTCGCTTGACAGGTTGATGCCGATCATAATGACGGCGCTGACATCGGCGCTTGCGTTGATACCGTTGGCGTTGCGAGGAGGCGATCCAGGGAATGAGATACAGTCGCCCTTGGCAACGGTGATCCTTGGCGGGTTGGCGTCGTCGACGTTCCTCAACCTGTTTGTGGTGCCGATATTATATATGGTATATAAAAGGAGAGAGCGATAGATTAGAGGTCGAGCAGGTGTTGTGCCAGAACCAGGCATTTGGTTGTTGCCGACATTTTTTGTAAATTTGCAGTTGCAAAATAAGCTCCTATAAAGACTTTTGTGGCAGATGGTAGGGTAGGGATAGCCATGGCTCATAGGGAAGTACTGCTGTCGCTTATTTTAATGAATACGTATATGAAATTGCATAACATAGTCTATATCAAGGTGGTTGCTATAATATGGGTGCTGGCATCAGGAGTCGCCCGAGCAGCCGATTATGATGGGATTGTGGCGACGTTGCTTGGGAGTGATGCTCAGATAGAATTGTCGCAGCGGCAAAGCGATGCGGCAATAACGGTGCTTGCTACGGAGAATGTGTTGCCGGATGCCGAGGCAGAAGTAGAGTATCTGCGGAGTGGCAGCGGCGAGGAGAAATTCAATCTGTCGGTGTCGCAATCGTTTGATTGGCCGGGCTTATATGGGGCACGAGGAGAGCGCATAGCGCTTGAGCAGGAGGGCGTGAGGCTCGAGCATGAGTCGTTGAAGAATGAGCACAGGTTGAAGTTGCGGTTGTTGCTTATAGATATCATAGCTGCCAACCGTATGGTAGGGCAACTGACAAAAGCGGTGGAAGGGTGTAATAGGTTGCTTGCGACGCTTGAGGATGATTATAGCCGTGGAGAAGTTAGTATCTTGGCGGTGAATAAGATGAGGATCGGGTTGGCGGATTTCAAGCTGAAACTGTCGGAGGCTTCTACTACCAGGGCATCGCTTATAGCTGAAGTGGTGGAGCTGTCGGCAGCTACCGACGACGTGATAAGCCAATGTGTAGCGCTTGAGGAATTTCCGCTTATCGAGATGAAAGAGCTGTCGCGTTATGTGGAAGAGGCTAAAGCTGAGGATGGGGCGATGCGGATGGCTCGCAATGCGGCTCTTGTGGCTAAGGCGCGCAAGAAAGAGGCATCGCGAAGCACGTTGCCGGGATTTAGCGCCGGCTATCGGTTGTCGCACGAAGATGGCGAGCTGTTTAATGGTTTTACGCTTGGGGTGAGCGTGCCGTTGTGGCGTGCGTCGAAAGCGCGTAAGGCAGCGTCGGCCGCTGAGGTGTCGGCCATGTTTGGCGAGAGGGTAGAGGAGGTGAAGCTTGAGAAGGGGGTGGAAGCGACCTACCATAAGGCGGAAATGCTGAGGGGGACCATAGCTGAGTATGGTAAGGCGTTGACAGTCAGTGATAATGCCGGTTTGCTGCGGCGGGCGTATGAGTCGGGCGCGATAACGCTGACCGAGTATGTCTACGATATTAACTATTTCGTGGAGGCGATGGTGCAGCACACGGAGCTCCAACGGCAATATTACAATGCGCTTGTGGAGCTGTCGCGATACGAAGCCAGAGTGGAATGACGAGGATATGTGTTAGCTATACGGGAACGGAATGTTCACCATATCAGGAGTATAACTATATTGGTACAAAAAAAGCTTAATAAATTATAATAAAGCGAGGTATATATACGTTAATAAATCGATATAATCTAATAATCTATCATGATAAAGAGACCATTACTAAAGGCGTTTATTCCGACATTGTTGCTTCTGACATCGTGCGGAATGCCCAAGGATATCGTATATTTTCAGGATCTTGAGACGGAAAAAGTGCTCGAAATAGGGCATAATGACGGGATAGTTGCCAAGCCCAACGATGAGTTGTCGATAATAGTGACGTGCCAGAACCCGGAGCTTGCGGCGATATTCAACTTGCCGTTGGTGACTACCTTGGCCGGGCGAGGCGTTTCGCAGGCCTATAATCAGCAGGTAGCGACGTATACGGTCAATTCCGACGGGGAGATTAACTTTCCGATATTGGGCGAATTGAAAGTGGCCGGGATGTCGCGTTGGGAGATATCGGAAAAGATAAAGAGTGAACTGATTTCGCAGAAGTTGCTCGACGACCCCGTAGTGTCGGTAAGTTTTGTGAATGTGTTCTACTCGGTGACCGGCGAGGTGGCAAAGCCAGGCCGATTTCCATTGGACCGCGATAGGATGACGGTGCTCGATGCGCTTGCAAATGCGGGCGATTTGACTATATACGGCGACCGCGTGGGCGTGAAAGTGCTTCGCCGCGAGGAGGGCATCTTGAAGACGTACAACATCGACTTGACAAATGCGGAAACGGTGTCGAAATCGCCGGCATATATCATACAACAGGACGACGTCATCTATGTGACGCCCAATGCGGCACGCGGACGAATGTCGACAGTGAATGGCAACAACCTGATATCAACGTCGTTCTGGTTGTCGGTTGCATCGGTGTTGACGTCGGTAGCAGTGCTCGTGTTTAAATAGCAGCGGGTTAGTTGCGTTATAGTGTGAATTTTTACAGAAAAAGTATTTCAAGGAATAGTCATGTCACAAATAGCTGATGCAGACCAAAAAGGTGGCAAATCAAAGGGCATACCTTTTGTGGAAATGTTTAGGATGTGTTTGTCTTATTGGAAATGGTATGCCGTATCATTGGTAATCATAATGGGGTATACTGTTTATAAACTTATAAGTACGGAGCCGACATATATGCGGTCGGCCCAGATACTTGTAAAAGAGGAGACAAAAGGGGGCGGATTTGGTAATATGGCGGCAGCATTGGGCGATCTCGGCGGGTTCACGCCTATGTCGAACGTCGATAATGAGCTTGAAGCGATACAGTCGCCTGCGGTAATGTATGAAGTGATATCAAGGCTCGGGCTCAACACCGATTATACGCATCTGAAAGGGATAGGTAAACGTACGCTATACGGTAAGAACCAACCGTTTGTGATTACCTTTGCCGAAGCTGATAGCATGGCCTCGTATAAATTGACGGGCGTATATGGCGTAGACAAGAAGTTTACGATAAACAAGATAGAGCGTAAACGCTCGCAAAAGGAAAAATTTGAAGGCGCATATACTCTTGATATGAGTAAAGGCGTTGACACGGTGGCAACGCCCGTGGGAGCACTGATCATATCGCCCAATCCTGAATATCAGGGAGGTGACATAGATGAGCCGATGAAAATTTTGGTACAGCATACGTCGGTTGATAGCCGCGTACAGGGTTATTCGGCCAGCCTGAATGCCGTGCTCGCCAACCGTAAGGCTTCAGTGATAAATCTTTCAATAGCCGACCATTCGATAGAGCGCGCCAACGATATCCTCAACACAGTCATAGCCGTTTACAATGAGAAATGGATTGAGGATAAGAACCGAATGACGGAAGCTACTGCCGATTTCATTGACCAACGATTGGATATCATAAAGACGGAGTTGCTCGACGTGGATCGGGAGGTGGCCGACTATAAGTCGAAGAATGCATTGCCTGATTTAAGCGCAATAGTTACGGTAGATTTGGCAAAGCAGTCGGAGGCCGATAAGAAGATACTTGAGTTGCAGAGCCAATATACTATGGCAAAGCATCTTCAGGAATATATATCTAATGCTGAGAATAATGACAAGGTGTTGCCGAGCATGTCGATAACCGGGTTGTCAAATGGAAATGGAGCTAACGAAGAGATAGCAGAGTATAACACTATGTTGATGGAGCGCAATAGGTTGGTATCGGCCAATTCTGTGAGCAATCCGTTGGTAAAGGATTACGACCGTCGATTGGAAGGAATGCGCAAAGCCATAGTGCAAACGATATCCACGCAGACGCAACAGCTCCAAACCGCTCTCAATGATGTGATAGCGGAGCGAAATCGCACGTCGGGACGCATAGCAAACAGTCCTACGCAGGCTAATGACTTGCTTGGCGTGGAACGTCAGCAGAAAGTAAAAGAGTCGCTGTATCTGTATCTATTGGAGAAAAAGGAAGAGAATGACTTGTCAAAGACATTTACGGCGTATAATACACGGATAATCACGCCCCCGATGGGCACCAATAAGCCGGTAGCTCCGCAAGGGATGAAAATGTTTGTGTTCGCATTTATTTTGGGATTGATACTTCCTACAGGACTGATATTTATCCGCATAAATATGGATACGCTTGTCAGGACGAAAGCTGATGTGGATGCACGCGTGAAAGCTCCGTTCCTGGGTTGTGTGCCGTTCTATGGCAAGAAGCCATCGGTAGCCAAACGACTCCTATGCAGGAAGACAATTGAAGATGACGCAAGCGAGATTGTCGTCAAGCGTGGCAATGGGTCGGCAGTCAATGAGGCTTTCAGAATGATACGAAGCAACCTTGAACTTATGAACTCGCGAATAGCTGCAGGACGAGAAGACAAGAGCATTGTGACGATGGTAACATCGGCGATACCGGGGTCGGGTAAGACATTCGTGTCGCTTAATCTTGCTGCAGCCTACGCATTAAAGAAGATCAAGGTAGTGGTAGTGGATGTCGACCTCCGTAAGGCTACATTGTCGAAGAGCTTTGGATCGCCACACCGAGGAGTTACGTCATATTTATCGGGAATGTCAACGCTCGATGATATTGTCATAGAGCAAGCATCGGGAATGGAATATCTCGATGTAGTTCCGGCTGGGGCAATCCCGCCTGATCCTGCAGAACTTATTGATAGCCGACAGTTCGCTAAGTTGGTTGGAGAGTTGAGAAACCGCTATGATGTAGTATTGCTTGACTGTCCGCCTACTGAGCCGGTCACCGACTCGTCGATAATCACTCGATTTGTAGACCGCACGGTTTATGTAGTAAGAGTGGGCAATCTCAAACGCGACTTCTTGGATGTCGTGCAAGATTATTACATGGAAAAGCGTTACACTAACCTTACGGTAGTGCTTAATGCAGTAGAAGGCGGTTCGACAAAGGCATCCTATGGTTATGGTTATGGCTATGGCTATGGCTATGGGAATAATAGCAATTCATAAACAAAGATATCAGCGACATGGCATAAGTAATGTCTTATGCCATGTCGTGTTGTAATCTAAAAGAGCGATAGCGAAGAATTTGCGAACGAGTAAAAGCATCCGTATGTCAAGGACAACTCAAGGCTTAAAGAATAGTAAAGTGGCACTATTATTCTACGTGTTGGAGATGGTGCTTGGCTTTGTGTCGCGTACGGTATTTATTCGTTATATTGGCGCCGATGTCCTCGGGTTGAATACTACGGCCAACAATCTGTTGCAATTTTTGAACTTGGCGGAGCTTGGCATAGGAACGGCTGTCGCTTTTTCGTTGTATAAGCCGCTTGCGGCTGATGATAGGCAGTCCATTTCGGAAATTATTAGCATACAAGGGTGGCTATATCGTAGGATAGCATTTATAGTCGGTGTCGGCGCATTGGTGCTGATGGCATTTTTCCCAATTTTTTTTAAGAAGATGGAATTGCCATTGTGGTATGCCTACGCATCATTTGGCGTGTTGTTGTACACGGCATTGCTTACCTATTTTTTCAACTACAAGCAGGTGATACTTACGGCGTCGCAGCAGGAGTATAAGATAGCGTACAGCTACAAGTCAGTGATGCTTCTGAGAAATGTAGCCCAGATACTGGCCATGATATTCCTACCTTACGGCTATGTGTGGTGGCTCGTGCTTCAGGTGGTGTTCGGCACTCTCGCCACGATAAGCCTGCACCGGATGGTCAACCGTACGTTTCCGTATCTGGCGAGCGTGGGCACAAAGGTCGACAAGGCCATGCGCAAGAAGTATGCCGAAATCATCACCAAGATAAAGCAGCTGTTTTTCCACAAGGTGTCGGGCTATGTGCTGTCGCAGACATCGCCGCTTATCATATATGCCTACGCCAATCTGACGCTTGTGGCCATTTATGGCAACTATATGCTGATAGTACTCGGTATAACAATGCTGATGCAGTCGGTGTTCAATGGCGTGGCGGCCGGAGTGGGAGATCTGATAGCCCGTGGCGACAGGGACCGCACGTATGCGGTGTTCAAAGAGATATTCACTTCGCGATTTCTTATTGCCACGACATTCTGCTATTGCCTTTACATCCTTGCCGATCAGTTTGTCAACCTATGGGTGGGTCAGGAATATTTGTTGCCGACATCGACATTGATAGTCATTATCGCCATAATGTATATGCAGCTGATGCGTACGGTGGTGGAGAATTTCATACAGGGGTACGGCATGTTTGCTGATATCTGGGCTCCGATAACCGAGGCAATAATCAATGTGTCGCTTTCAATATTGCTTGGATATTTCTATGGAATTACGGGCATACTCTCAGGCGTGCTGATATCGTTGGTTTTGATAGTTTGTATATGGAAACCGATATATCTGTTCAGGTGGGGCATGAAGGTGGCATTGTTTGCCTATATAAAGTTGTATGCCAAACATGTGGCAGTATTCGTGATAGTGGCATATTTAACTACTGTAGGACTGCGAGAGGTGTTGTTTGAAGCAGATAATTTTGTTAAATTTGCAGTGAATGCAGTCGTTACGGTGGCATCATTTGTCATTTTTGAGGGATGCTTATTATGGTTGGTGGCTCCCGAGATGCGAGCGTTCACTCGCAGGATGATAGCGTTGTTGCCCATTAAAAAAATTAAGCGATGATCTTGTGTAATGAGATAGTAATGGAGAGTGAAACCGCATTTTGGTTTTTCCGGTTGTTGCTTTTTGCGATATTCGTGTTTTGCGGGTGGGGAATATCATATAAAAATAAAGACAATCAATATTTTTGGTATTTCGGTATGTTTGCCATATTGTCGTGGACGCTGATTGAAGGACTTCGTTACGGACGAGGCCCGGATTACTTTCATTATAGTGACGAGTTGATTGGCAAATGGGATTTGGGCGTTGACAGAGAGCCGATGTATCAATTGTTTGTCAATCTATATCGTTCGTTGGGATTGCATTACTGCTTTGCGTTTATGCTTTACAGCTGGTTGTTGGTCACGGGATTTGTATTGACAGTAAAGCAGATGAAGCAATATGCATGGTGTCTGATGCCGTTGTTCTTTTTGATAAATATGTACAACGGCGAGAATATGATTCGCCAGTTCATAGCCATTGCGTTCCTTTTCTTCGCATTTAATAGCTACCTGAGATGTAGATGGAAACCGATGGTAGTATATCTGTGTCTTATACCGTTGATACATTTAAGCGGACTACTTGCGGTCGGGGTGTTTGTCGGGGTGTATTTCTTTGACCCGGGGAAGTATTTGCGGTCAGCACTACTGTTGCTGGGTATATATGTCGCTATTTGCTTGCTATGGAATGTCACAGGATTGTATGAATTAACAGGAACGATATCAGATATAGGAGCGCAAGCGGACGATTCCTACTATACCAGTTATCTTGAGGAATCTGAACGTTGGTTTACTGAAGAAGGTGCGAGAAATATTGTGGGTTGGGGAGGACCAGGTTCATGGATGCGTGATGTCGCGCGATATGCTTTATCCGGAGTGCTGATATGGTTCGGTTTTTATGCATATCGTGATGATGCGCGACTCAGAATTCCATTTTGGTTTACATACATTTCAATATTGATTTCAGCCATAGGTGGAGATGTGGAAATTATTGACCGATTTGCATGGTGGCTTAAGCCGTTTGAATGTTATGTGGCAGCGGCAATATTATGCAAAGATAGAATAAACAGATATTGGAAGGTAGCTGTATGGGGCGTATTTATGGTATCATATCTGTATCTGAACCTGATTACAGAAATCGGACAGCCTCGTCCCACGGGATTTGCTTTTATTTGGGATGTAATTTAGATTGATGGTAATGGATGTAACGAAAATAGGTTATGAGTGATGTTTTGTTATCGGTAATAGTCCCTGTTTATAATGTTGAGAAATATTTGGATAAATGTGTACAGTCAATTGTCGACCAGACTTATTCAAATTTGGAGATTATTCTGGTTGATGACGGTTCGCCGGACAAATGCCCGCAATTGTGTGAAAAATGGGCACAGCGGGACAACCGTATAAAAGTTGTGCATAAAAAAAATGGTGGATTGGGAGATGCGCGCAATGCCGGATTGGATATAGCATCAGGGGATTATGTGGCATTTGTAGATTCGGATGATCATATCGCACCGATGATGTATGAAACATTAATGAAAAAAGCGGTTGAATGCAAACTCGATGTTGTCAAATCTGGGTTCATGCGCGAATATCATACAGGAAAAATTGAGAATTTTATAGATATGGATGCCCGTCAGGATATCGGGAAGGAAGCCATATTGAAGTTGATACCGCTGCATATCCCTAAATTTGGACGAAAGTTGACATATACATGTACGTCATGTACGTCGGTATATAAACGTAGTATCGTACCTTATTTTGTCAGCGAGCGCCGGTATGTTTCAGAAGATTTAATCTTTACGGTGGAATGTATGCTTCGAGCCAATAGTTTTGCATATATCCCGCAGTCGTATTATTATTATTATGTAAGAGACGATAGTATTACTCACCAATATAATGAAAAGACATTTGTCTTGATAAAGAGTACGACATCATATCTCGACAACATATTAACAAAAATAGGACCAGATATAGCTCCACAATATATATATAACAAAGTGCACCATTTGATAAAAGGAGTTATTTTGCCATCTGACTTATCTCCACGGGCGAAACGCGAAGCCATTGAAGGCATAGTCAAGGACAAGGAGTATCAGTCGTATTTACATCGTTGCGATATCTCAAAATGCGGAACAGGTTTAAAAGGTATAAAAAACAAGCTTGGACTATCGTTACAGTGTAGCGGACATAGTCGGTTATATTATATGTTTTCAAAGTTTGACATGATTCAGACTAAACTCAGAAAAGACTAAAATAATATTAAAGATATATGAAAGCGCGAGTAATAGCAATGTATCTTCCCCAATATCATCCGATACCCGAGAACGACCGTTCGTGGGGGCCGGGATTCACCGAATGGCGTAACGTAGTTCAGGCGAAGCCTTTGTTTAAGGGACATTATCAACCAAAACTTCCTGCCGACCTCGGCTTTTATGATCTGCGTGTGCCAGAGACGCGTCAGGCGCAGGCTGACATGGCGCGCGAGGCCGGAGTGGAAGGATTCATGTATTGGCACTACTGGCTCGGCAACGGACGTATGCTTCTCGAACGCCCGTTTCAGGAGGTGTTGAAAAGCGGAGAGCCGGATTTTCCGTTCTGTCTGGGGTGGGCCAATCATTCATGGACCACAAAGACCTGGACCAAAGGTAGCGCTCTGTCGAAAGATACGATGATAATGGAGCAGTTGTATCCCGGAGAGGAGGATTATATCAATCACTTCAATTATGTGCTTCCAGCGTTCAGAGACAAGCGCTATATAACAGTCGACGGGAAACCGGTATTTGTGGTGTTCAACCCGATTGCCATGCCCGACATGAAGGAGTTCATCGCTTTGTGGCGGCGTCTGGCAAAGGAGGCCGGACTGCATGGAATACACTTCGTGGGATTGCGCAGTGGACGTGAATCTACGCTTGAGGAAGTCAAGGCAATGGGTTTTGACGCTATCAACGAGCGCAACATGTGGGATGCGGAGGCAAAGATAGCAGGCTCGCGCTCGCGCAGGCGTCTGCAGTCGCTGCTTGCTCTGAAGATGGGTGTGAAACTCACCAAATATGAGTACAAAGATATAGTAAAGTATATCAACAATGAGAATTGCCTGCGAGAGGATGTCTATCCGACAATATTGCCGGGCTATGACCGTACGGCCCGTGCAGGGCGTCAGGCTGTAATCTATCACAATGCGACCCCCGAATATTTCCGCGAGCATGTGCGCGACACACTCGAATATGTTAAGGATAAAGCCGACGAGCATAAGATTGTGTTTCTCAAATCATGGAACGAATGGGGCGAGGGTAATTATATGGAGCCCGACCTGAAATACGGACATCAGTTTCTCGATGCGTTGAAGGCTGAAATAAAATAATAAGAACCGGCTTTAAACTTTCGGATATGACTCAATTCGCTCTTACGGCGCTTGTGCCGTTGTTTATGGCTATTGCTTTTTTTTGGAAGGCACGTGTGGCACCGGTGGATAATCCGCCGTTCATGAGCAAAGGATTTACCGATACGCTCAAGGGGTTGTGTGCCATCATTGTCGTTATGGTGCATTTCCGTCCGGAGTATCAGAATCCATTGCAGGATGCTATGGGTGGCTTCGCGTATGTGGCAGTTACTTTCTTTTTCCTGTTCTCAGCCTACGGCATGCAGTGGAGTCTTGCTAACAAGAATGATTATCTGAAGCATTTCTGGAAAGGCAGGCTTGTGAGTCTTTTGCTGCCTGCGGTGCTTATAAATGTGTCGTTTTTCATCATTCAGTCACTGTATTTGGGAGAGTTGCAGTTAAGGACGCTGATTTATGCCAATGATTACGTTGTAGTGCTGCTTGAGTACTGTCTGCTGTTTTATGTTGTGATGAGGTATTGTCAGATACGTCACGTGGACAATCTTAAATATGCCTGGCTGCTTATTGTGGTGATCATTATCGTATCCTCGCTTCTGCTGTATTTCCTGACGGTATATGTCGATGGTCGTCACGGCACGAATTGGTGCTTCGAGCGCTATGGACTGATATGGGGATTGGCGCTTTTCGCTTTCTTCCCGGGAATAAAGCGTTGGCTCGGGCAAGGTACATTGTTTAAACTCGTATTGGCGGGTATAGTCAGTGCGGTACTGGGATATATCTATATCAAAGGAGGTAAGTATACGTACTTCTGGGGCGAATATGTGCTGAAGATAGCTCTTGGCCTGTCACTGCTGGTTACGGTATTGCTGCTGACTCGCAGACTGAACATCGGCAACAGAATAACTTCTTTTCTGGGAAGTATATCATACGAGATATATTTGTCGCATGCATGGGTGATGTATTTGCTGGCTCATTTCTTTCCGGAATTGGGAAGCGGTGTGTTTATCATTGCGACGTATTGCGTGACGATACTGTTCAGTTTTATAATTCATGAGATTGTAATATATATTAAACCATTTTTTGCAGTCAAGAGTTTACGCAGTTAAGATGTGTCGCAAAAATGGATTGGTAGTGGAATTAGATATTGATTTAGCCAATGAACAAGAGTGAACTTTTGCGCAAGATAAGACGTACGCCTTTATTGGCAAAAATTGATGATGTGACAGGGTTGTCTAAGGTGGCAAAGCGCCGAAACGATAAGGCTCTCACGCGGGAAGTGGCGGTAAAATATTACAAAGAGCAGGACAATGCGTGCGACACGGACATGTCGCCGGTGTGTATTGCGATGTTTGATGGACGCGTCAATCAGGGTGGCCTCTGCGACCGTCTGTGGGGAGCGGTATCCACATATCTGTATTGCAAGGACAATGGTATCCCGTTCAAACTAAGCTTCGTAGCTCCATTCCAAATGACTGACTATCTTATACCTGCGTTGGTTGACTGGAAGATAAGCGAAGCTGATATATGCTACGACAGCAAGGTGTCGCAGCCGCTGGTGATAAAGTGTATTGGATTTGAACGCGACGACGACATGAGTGTCATCGGAAAAGCTTTCAAAAACGGAATCCGGCAGCTTCATGTATATACAAATGCCCATGCCACTCGATTACGCTTTCATGAAGGATTTGGCGACTTGTTTAAGCCGTCGGCAGTACTTGGCGATGCGATAAATGATGTCATCGCTAAAAATGGCGAAGACTATGTGTCGATTTCCTTCCGTTTCGTAAGATTGTTTGGCGATTTTGAGGATGTCAATTGGCCGGTGTTGCCCGACGAGAAATCGCGCGAAGATATGATACGGCGCGGGCTTGCGGCCATCGAAAAGGTAAAAAGCTTGCACCCCGGTAAGAAAGTCCTCGTCACTACCGATTCGTCGACTTTCCTCAGCCGAGCGCGGCAGCTCGACGATGTATTCGTGGTTGAGGGCGATATTAAACACGTCGATTTTTCCGATGTCGGGTCGGCAACGTTGCCTCATCTTAAGACATTCTTGGATCTGTTGCTCATATCGCGCGCCAATCATGTCTATCTTGGCATTAATGACATGGTGTATCGCTCGACATTTGCTAAAACGGCTTCGCAAATCGGCAATCGTCCATTTGATATGATCGAATTTTAGCTACGTCCGATGGCATGCAAACGGCCATGAGGTAAATGCGATACCCCCCCGCGTCATTAATCCCGCTAATGGCAGTTCTACAAATGCCCACATCCCTCCTCCCCGAGAGCCGTTGCTAAGCGATGGGGTAGCTGCATGTGACGGTCGATGGCAGGGCTATAGCACTGCCAGAGTCATGCCCATCAGGGCCATGCCGGTAATTATTCCGATTATGGCGATGTGATGATGTCCGTGGCGCTCGGAACTGGGCAACAACTCGTCAAATGATATATAAATCATAATTCCGGCAACGATTGCAAGGCATAACGCATTTACTAATGGCGACCACAAGGGGAGAAGTATCACCATTCCCACTATTGCTCCAATAGGCTCGGAAAGTCCGGTCAGTAGCGAGTAGGTAAACGCTTTTTTGCGATTGCCTGTTGCTTGATATATAGGCACCGATACTGCGATACCTTCCGGGATGTTGTGAATGGCAATTGCGATAACGATAGGTAGAGCCACATCAAGTCCGTCGAGAGCTGAAATAAAGGTTGCCATACCTTCGGGGAAGTTGTGTATGCCGATAGCAATTGCGAGCATTGTTCCGGTACGTTTAAGTTTTGTATGGTGGTTACCAGGCTCTGAAAGCTCGCTTAGGGTGTGCATTTCATGGGGATTTTCATCTTCAGGAATTAATTTGTCGATAAGTGCAATTAATGCTATGCCCCCAAAAAAGGCTGCCAACAGCCACCACATGCCTTCTTTTTCGCCATATAGCTCTGTAAGTTCTGTTTGTGCATGGGGTAGCATTTCCATAAATGAAATGTACACCATCACGCCTGCCGACAATCCTAATGCGCCCGACAATATTTTTGTGTTATCTCGTTTTGTAAAAAAAGAAAGAATAGCTCCGATGCCGGTGCATCCCCCGGCAAAGAGGGTCAGCAGCAGGGCTATGATGATGCTTTCGGTGTTGAGTGTAGGCATAGGCGATGGATTTTTAATATTTTAACCCCACATTTGTATATCCCCGGCGATTTCGGCCACTGGCCACCATTTCTGCATCGGGCACGATATGGGGCTTATACGAAATGACCCCGACATGAGGTCGGGGTCGTAGCTTGGAGGTTCCTAGCAGAATCGAACTGCTGTAAACGGTTTTGCAGACCGGTGCCTAACCACTCGGCCAAGGAACCTTGCTTTGGGTTTTGCTCTGCAAAGTTAATGGTTTTGTTTTAATTCACCAACTTTTTAAGGCAGTTTTATGCATTTTTTTTCAAAAACCAGCTCTTTTTGCAACCACGTAGAGTCAACTGGCAAGTGCAAATTTAGCCAAAATGCCTGAAGAAACAATTTTTGGGGTTGTCAAAGTATAGTTTTTCTCTGGGGCTGTCCGGGCATTCTCCGGGCACGGTCTTAGCGATTTTTGAAGCTATTCTTGGCAAATTCTTGATTGCGT
>JAQXRH010000043.1 GCA_029218425.1 Bacteroidales bacterium
GTACATTTATTTGTTATTTGTCATAAAGTTACAAAAACTTTTTGACATGACAAAGCCCCGGCTTGTGAAAGTCAGGGCTTTGTTTTATATTTTTCAACATATTGCAAAAAAGAGGCTGCGCCAATTTTGACACAGCCTCATCGTGATATGGTACATAGCCTTGCGTCTGTACAGACGCGCTCCGGTACATATTACCCCACTTTACGCTCCGACGCTCATTTAGGGAAAAATGGCGCATCGGGCGACACACCCATCTCTATCAGCCACTGCCGATATTCATCGATAAACGATATCTTTTTATGGTGCTCCTTCTGATTGCATATATATTGCATCACGGAAGGTATATCTGATGAGGAATATGTAAACGCTCCATATCCCTCGCTCCACCCACACCAACCTGGAAATATACCATCATTTTTTATCAAGAAACTTGATTCCTGTTTCAGCCGTTTAACGAAATCGGTCAATGCGTTTTTCGAGGAGATGTCAACCAGGATGTGTACATGGTCGGGCATGCCGCCTATTCGATAGACGTATGCTCCATAACTTTTCATTAAATCAAATAAAATCTTGTATACTCTGCGTTCGTGTTCGATGGGTATCACGGCTTGGCGATGTTTGGTGCCGAATACTATGTGGTATACTGACTTGGTGAAGCTCATGGTGTGGGGTTTTGATGCAAATATAATAGGGATCAATGGTTTTACCAAATTTTTCAATATGGTCGTACCGGAGCGCGTCTTTACAGACGCCATAAGTGTAGTCGTAGCACCAATCCGGGGGTTTCGCTGACGCTCAACCCCCGGTTATTCGTATCGCTCGCCATGGCTCGCTTCCCGTCCTGTCGGACGCCATCGCTACCGATATCGCTATGCTCCGCTTCACGTCCTGTCGGACGCCAGCTGGACTCCATCGCTACCGATATCGCTCAGCCCGGTCGTATCGCTACGCTATGCTCCGCTTCACGTCCTTACGGACGCCAACCGGGGGGCACCGCTACCGATATCCAATAGCCGGATAATATCGCCTTGGCTCGCTTCACGTCCTTACGGACGCCAGCCGGGCGAGACGGAGCGGTGGAGGTGGCGGGATGTACCGGAGCGCGTCTTTCAGACGCAAGGCTGCATACCATATCAGGGTCCGGGGGTATCGCTGACGCTCAACCCCCGGTTACTCATACGCTCGCTGAGGCTCGCTTCTCGTCCTTACGGACGCCAGCCGGGGGGCACCGCTACTGACATCCAATAGCCGGATAATATCGCCATGGCTCGCTTCACGTCATTACGGACGCCAGCCGGGGGGGGCACCTCGATATCGCTCAGCCCGGTCGTATCACTACACCATGTCGCTTCCGCCCTCCTGTCGGATGCCAGCCGGGATGGGCGAAGAGCGACGGGCGAGGCTAAAGCCTCTACACAGAACCAAGGCAGCGGTGGGATGGGATGGGCGAGGAGCAACAGGCGAGGAGCGATGGGCGAGGCTAAAGCCTCTACACAGGACCTGGGCGGCGGGTGGATGAGATGGGAGATGGGTGGCGTGGGAGATGGGAGATGGGAGCGAGGCGGGGGATGGGGGGGGTTATGGGCGGGTTTGGCCGTTGCCGGCGATGAGCCATTTGTAGGTCATGAGGCCTTCGAGGGCCATGGGGCCGCGGGCGTGCATTTTTTGAGTTGAGATGCCGATTTCGGCGCCGAGGCCGAATTGAGCGCCGTCGGTGAATGAGGTCGGGGCGTTGGTGTAGACGCAGGCGGCGTCGACTTCTGTTGAGAAACGGTCCATCACGGAGGGGTCGGAGGCGACAACCGATTCGCTGTGGCCGGAACCGTTGCTGTCGATATGTGCAATGGCTTGGTCGAGATTGTCGACGGTTTTGATAGCCATGGCGTAGGAGAGGAATTCGGTGCCGAAGTCGGTATCGGAGGCGTGGAGCAGCAGATTGTCGGGGTAATTGCCTACTAATGCCTGGTAGGCGCGATTGTCGGCATGGATTACGACGTTGGAAGCTGCGAGAGGGGCGCAAATGCGAGGCAAGGAGTCGAGCAAGGCGGAGTGTATGATAAGGCAGTCGAGGGCGTTGCAAACGCTGACGCGGCGTGTCTTGGCATTGTTGACGATGTCGCGGGCCATGTCGATGTCGGCAGAGGCGTCGACGTAGCAGTGGCACACTCCGGCTCCGGTTTCGATGACCGGCACTTGGGATTTCTCTCTGACGCTGTTGATGAGGCTGCTGCTGCCGCGAGGTATTATGAGGTCGACGAGGCCACGAGCAGCGAGGAGGGAGTCGGTGGCTTCGCGGGTGGCAGGGAGGAGAGTAGCGACAGCGGGGTCGATGCCATTGTCGCGCAACACGCTGTGGATCACGTTGATAATGGCATGGGAGGAGTCGTCGGCATCGTGACCGCCTTTAAGGACGCATACATTGCCGCTTTTGAAGCAGAGGGAGAATACGTCGGCGGTGACGTTGGGGCGCGCCTCGTAGATAACACCAATGACGCCGAAAGGTACGGCTACACGACGGATGACGAGGCCGTTGGGGCGGACGCGGCGGTCGAGTTCGACACGTGGCGAAGGGAGCGCCGCGACATTGCGCATGTCGGCAGCGATGCCGGCGATACGGTCGGCGGAGAGGCGCAGGCGATCGTATTTGGGGTTATCGGGATCCATGCGACTGAGGTCGAGGAGATTGGCAGCGAGGATAGAGTCGGTGGCAGCGACGAGAGCGTCGGCAGTGGCGAGGAGCACACGGGAGATATCGTCGGCGGAGAGGGCGAGGAGCTGACGCGAAGCGCGATGAGCGTCAAGAAGCTGATTTTCAACCATTTTAGTTATAGAGATTATGGGTGGATGAGTGGATGAGAGGGGATTATTCGACATAGAGGTAGTCGTAGTGGATGATGGGGCGTTGGCGGTGCTTACCGGCAGCTTCGCGTGCTTCAGGGGCAGCGTAGGAAGAGCGGCCGATAGCGATGAGGTTGCCGTCGGAGTCGAGGACCTTGATGAGGTCGTCCTTTTCGAAGTCGCCGATGACATCGGTAACGCCGATGGGGAGGATAGAGGCGGCATGGTCGGAATTGACGGCAGCAACAGCCCTGTCGTTGATTTTGATGGCACCTTTGGCGAAGCCTTCGCTATGGGCGATCCAACGTTTGAGGCTCGAGGCAGGGACGGCAGCAGGGGCGAACTCGGTGCAAAGCGTGTCGCCGTCGCCGAGGACGATGTCGGAGAGGATGTTGTCGCGTTTGCCATTGGCGATTATGACCGCGATACCCTCGTCGGCGACCTTTCGGGCGATGCGGTATTTAGTGACCATACCGCCACGGCCGAAGCCGGAGCGTTCGGTACGGATATAGTCGGTGAGGTCGACGTCGGGGTCGACACGGCGGATTACCTCTGCGCCAGGGACGTGGGGGTCGCCGTTGAAGATGCCGTCGATGTTGCTGAGGATGATAAGAGCGTCGCAGTCGAGCATAGCGGCGACGAGGCCCGACAGCTCGTCGTTGTCGGTGAACATTAGTTCGGTGACGCTAACGGTGTCGTTTTCGTTGACGATAGGGATGATGCCGTTGCGGAGCATTACCATCATGCAGTTGCGTTGGTTGAGATAATGGCGGCGCGTAGCGAAGCTCTCCTTCATGGTGAGCACTTGTCCGACGTGGATGCCATGGTCGCGGAAAAGGTCGTAGTAACGGTTAATGAGTTTGACCTGACCGACAGCGGAGAAGAGTTGACGGGCGTCGACATTGTCGAGCTGAGGGAGAGGCATATCTCGGAGCTCGGAACGGCCACACGCCACGGCTCCCGAAGAGATGATAATCACCTCGATGCCCTGGCTACGGAGAGCGCAGACTTGGTCGACGATAGCCGACACACGAGTGACGTCGAGAGTGCCGTCGGCGCGAGTGAGGACGTTGCTACCAATCTTGACAGTGACTCGGCGATATTTGTTCATTTTTTTAGGGGAGTTAGTATAGCGTTGATAACGGCAGACGAGAAGCCGGAGTGTTCGAGGGCGTTAATGCCTTTGATGGTCATGCCACCGGGAGTGGTGACCTTGTCGATTTCGGATTGTGGGTTGGTGTTGGGCAGGGAGAGGAGAGCAGCGGCGCCATCGACAGTAGCGTTGACGTAGCGGAGGGCGTCGGCGGGTTTGAATCCGAGTTCGACGCCCGCTTGTACGCAGGCTTGGATGAACTTGAAGACATAGGCGATGCCGCAGGAAGAGAGCGCCGTAGCGGCGTCCATGAGTCGTTCTTCGATAACGTCGACAACGCCCAGTTGGCAGAATAGGGACTTCACGGTGTCGACATCGGCATCGGAGGCGCGACGTGAAGCGATGAAAGTCATGGATTTACCCATAGACAAAGCAGTGTTGGGGATAACGCGGCACACAGGTGGAAGCTCGTCGCCGCGGAGGAGCATAGAGTCGAGTGCGTCGATAGAGACGCCACCAGCGAGGGAGACGATGATGTTGCGATGGTAGACCAAACGTGGTTTGATTTGTTGGATAACGGGAGCGATGATCCAGGGTTTGACAGCGAGGATGATGACATCGGCGTCGATGACAGCTTCGACATTGTCGGTAGTAGTGACGACATCGGGGTATTGAGCGGCGATAGCGTCGAGTTTGGGCTGTGAAGGGTTGGCGACGGCGATTTGATACTGACCGGTGGCGGCAAGAGCCAGGGAGATAGCGCGGCCCATGTTACCGGCGCCAATAATAGCTATTTTCATAAAGACTGAAGGATACGTTTGAGAACGACTTGAGCCGAGATTTCACGGTTGGCGGCTTCCGGGATGACGATAGAGCGCGGGGACTCGATGACATCGTCGCTGACAATCATGTTGCGACGCACCGGGAGGCAGTGCATGAAGAAAGCGTTGTCGGTGAGGGCCATTTTGTCGGCAGTGACGGTCCATGAGCGGTCGGTGGATATTACTTTGCCGTAGTTGGGGTCGGCGAAAGCGCTCCAGTTTTTGGCGTAGACGAAGTCTGCACCTTTGAGCGCCTCGTCTTGGTTGTGATAGACTTTGGTATCGCCGACAAATTGCGGGTCGAGGTCGTAGCCTTCGGGGTTGGCGATGACGAAGTCGACATCGGCGGCACGCATCCACTCGGCGAACGAGTTGGGCACTGCTTGCGGCAAAGCTTTGGGGTGAGGAGCCCAAGTCATGACCACTTTGGGGCGCTGTTTGGTTTTATATTCCTCGATGGTGATAAGGTCGGCGAAAGACTGTAGAGGGTGGCGAGTAGCGGCCTCCATGGAGAAAACCGGGCGGCCGGAATATTTGATGAACTGGTTGAGAATCACCTCGTTGTAGTCGTCGGCTTTGGATTCAAAACGAGCGAAAGAGCGAACGCCGATTACGTCGCAGTAACAACCCATAACGGGGATAGCTTCGAGGAGGTGTTCGGGGCGGTCGCCGTCCATGATGACGCCACGTTCGGTTTCGAGTTTCCATGCGCCTTGGTTAACGTCGAGGACTATTGTGTTCATACCCAAGTTCATAGCCGCTTTCTGGGTGGAAAGGCGGGTACGGAGGGATGAGTTGAAGAAAATCATCAGCAGTGTTTTGTTGCGTCCGAGGTGCTGGAACGCGAAGCGGTCGGCTTTGACCTCGAGGGCCTCCTTGACGGCATCATTGAGGTCACCGATATCGGCGACAGTAGTGAAATTACGCATAGAATGTATGAATTATACTTACACTTTGGTTACTAAAACGCAAAGATAGTAATTTTTTGTCAAAAAAAAGGAGCGAGGCGGAAATATATGTCAGGGTGAGGCGGGGATGGGGGATTAATCGGGATTAATCGAGAATGGCGGAGCGATGGCGAGGAGTGGGTGGTGTAAATCGGCGTCCTACGGAAGCCGCTAATGGGGTGATGTCGATCCCCGCACGCCGGTCGCTGCGCGCCCTCGGCGTACGGGGTTACGCATAATCGGCGTCCTACGGAAGCCTGCTGCCGGGATAGCGGTGGGGGTGATTTTAGGGAATAAGAGGCTGTGTCAAAATTGGCGCAGCCTCTTTTTTGCAATATGTTGAAAAATATAAAACAAAGCCCTGACTTTCACAAGCCGGGGCTTTGTCATGTCAAAAAGTTTTTGTAACTTTATGACAAATAACAAATAAATGTAC
>JAQXRH010000044.1 GCA_029218425.1 Bacteroidales bacterium
ACCCCGCACACCTCGGTCGCTGCGCTCCCTCGGCGTACGGGGCTACTAATAACCGGCGTCGCAAGGACACCTGCAGGTGGGGATATGTAGGTGATGGCATGGGACTGAAGTCCATGCACAGGACTAAAAGGCGAGGGATGGGATGGAACGGTGGTGGGCCATGTAATAAGCGAGGTGTTGCGAGGTGTGGGGGACGGTAGTGGGGGGTTGTGGGGGCGAGGTTGTGGGAAAAATGGGTTGGAGAACTATTATTTGTATGATTTTGACACTTTTTTTTAATTAATTTTGATTATCTTTGCGTTATGAACGTATTGTATCAAGGTATGATTGAGATTGTATATGTGATATGATTGAGATTGTATCTATGATATTGACGTTGAATCTAACTAATAATTTAAAAAGTGACTTCACTCATGAAAAGTGATCACACGCATTAATTAACCGAATTAGTAACTAATCAAAGGCGACTATCGAAGGAAGGGGTTACATCTACCTCGTTGACGACATAAATTATTACGGACATTACAGCCAAAGATTAAGGGACGTACAACCAATATTTATGACGGTACAGCCTATATTTATGGAGAATACAATCTATATCGAGAGTACAGCCAATATACAGACAATATTTTCGGAGAATACAACCAACAATTACGGACAGCACAACCAACATTTCTTGACACATGGATGACAACAAGACATTAAGTTTAATAGCGGACACAGGCATACAGTTCTATACGAATGAGGTGGAATTTAATGCGTCGGAGCCGTTGACGATGAAGAGCGGGCGAGTGCTACGCTATTCGTTTGTTGAAAATGTTGACCCGTTTGACGGTCATATCAGTTTTGATTTGCTATACAATCATATAGAAGGCAATTGCTGGATACCGTTGAAGCAGTTGCGGAATGAGGGATATATATCATTGCACCAGAATGGGAGCGAGGAAGTAGACGAGACGGGAGTGCCGAAGATGCGTGAAGACGTGTCGACGGAGCTTCTTGAGTCGTATGCCGACGAAGACGATTCGATAATAAATATCAATACGTTTGAGAGCTTCAGGGTAAAGAATCCCAATAATCCGATGGACAAGGTTCCGGCATTTGAGATGCTGTTGGACAAATGGTTGCCGATGCCGATGTTTGAGACGGATGCTACGGGAATGACGATGGGAGTACCTATGGGCTGGTGTCGAGTGAAGATACGCCGCATTGGCGAAGGGTCGACGAAGGGGATGTCGCGGTATTCGTTGACGTGGGCGTTTGACACCCATCAGGCGGAGAATCCGTTGTCGATATATTTCCCGTATTTTTACGATGATGGGATTAAGAAGGAATTTGCGTTGTGCGACAAGCCGGATGTGCTGTTTAATTTCTTATCGATAGCCGACGAGCAGAATGCGATATCGCAGTATGTAGCGTCGTTGCTGGGGATTGATCCGATGAAGCTCAATCACCATAGATATAAGTTTATAGCTTATTATATATATCTTATCAATTATTTGCGTGTGAGCGGGGCCTCGCCGAAGGTGACGATGTATAATCCGACGGATGGGGATATCAATGTCGACATGGTGCTTGATATTGGAAATTCGCGCACGTGCGGGGTATTGTTTGAGGAGGGAGATTTCACGCGGTCGGTGATGCTTGAGTTGCGAGATTTGTCGTCGCCGTGGATCAGGTATAAGAATCCGTTTGACATGCGTCTTGTGTTCCGACGGGCAGATTTCGGCAATGATTTGATATTGCCGGAGGAGGCATTCAACTGGAAGAGCATAGTAAGAGTGGGTGAAGAGGCGCGCACGCTTGTGTATCATTCGATAGAGGATAGCGGGATAGCAGAGCGGGCCAACAATTATTCGTCGCCGAAGCGTTATTTATGGGATAAGAAGAAGTCGCAGGCGCGATGGGAATATTTGGTTACGGAAAAGGATCCGTTCAATATACGACAGTCGCCAAACATATTTTTGAAGAACTTCACTGACATGTTTGACGAGCGTGGCATGTTCAAGGAGAAAGCTGACACGGTCAATATATTTGACATGGCGCCTGAGGCTACGAATTCGGATTGCCACTATTCGCGGTCGTCGATGATGACGTTTGTGATGGTAGAGGTGTTGCAACAGGCGATATCGCATATCAACTCGCCGACGTTCAGGGACAAGCATGGGAGCATAGATTGCCGTCGCAGGTTGCGCAACGTGGTTATCACGTGTCCGACAGCTATGCCAAGGGCGGAGCAGATCACATTGCGTCAGAGCATGGTGGACGCTCAGAAGGCGATGTTGCGATGCAACAAGTCGTTGACGCCGATAACGGTGATACCGTCGCCAGAGTCGTTGAAGGAGACCGACGATTACGAGCAGAGCGGCAAGCGGCAGTGGAGCTATGACGAGGCTTCGGCATGCCAGTTGGTGTACCTATATGCAGAGATAGCACAGCGATATAATGGGAAGATTGACAAATTTTTCGAGGCCAAGGGGCATCGTCGCAAAGAGTTTGCCGAGGAAGGCTACGAGCGCAATTCGCTGACGATAGGGTCGATTGACATCGGCGCCGGCACGACCGACATCATGATATGTTCGTACAAATATGAGGGAGAGGAGCAGAGCTCGATAATCCCCGTGCCACATTTCTACGATAGTTTCTACGTGGCCGGCGATGACATATTGCGCACGATAGTACAGCGATATGTGATAGAGGGCCAGGAGAGCGGCATACCGTTTATGGGGAGCATACATAGCGCTCTCATAGCGCGGCTGATGGCGATGGGCGATGAAGAATTGCGTGCGCTGCCGTGCACGCGGTCGTCGCATACCGATGTGTATCGCACGTATGTAGAGGATATCGTGGGGTGCCATTCGAAGGAGCGTCGCGAAGAGCGTACGCGCTATTTTGCGTCGGTGTTGTTGCGCGACTTTTTCGGTTATGACAGCGCGATGATGTCGTTTAAGGACCGCCAGGCGCGTGTAGATTTCAACACTCAGATATCGGTGCCGATAGCGCGCAAGATGATGGATTTGCTACGGAGGAAATTTCCGTCGCGGGTATATAGCTACGAGGATTTGTTCGGAGAATTAAAGCCGTCGGAGCATCTGCTGAACCATTTTGAGAATCATTTTGGATTCAGGTTTGAGGAGCTGTCGTGGCGCTATGATCCGGAGGAGATATCGTCGATGGTGAGGGCTACGATGGAGCCGCTGATGAAGCAGCTGTCGATATTGCTGTATGCCTACAAGTGTGACATATTGGTGATGGCAGGTCGCCCGACGACAATAGATGCCATACCGGAATTGTTCATAAAGTATTATCCGATGTCGCCCGACCGTATTATATGTCTGAATGACTACCGCGTAGGCACATGGTATCCGTTTGCCGACGGGCAGGGCTATTTCTATGACCAGAAGTCGGTGGTGGCTGTTGGTGCGATGGTAGGCTATATGGCGTCGACGACAGGGTTTAACGGAATGCGAATAGATTTCAAGGAGATGATACGCAAGATGAAGCCTACGGCCAACTATATAGGATTTTACGACGACAAGACCCAGCAGGTGAAGAAATCGTTGTTGCTTCCCGACAAGTCGAATGCGTCGACGACGATAGGGGCGTTCCCGGTGTTCTTAGGGTGCAAGCAGTTTGATTCGCCGTTGTACCAGGCGCGTCCGTTGTATGGGTTGTATTTCAACGGGAAGCGTCATGAGCCGGTGCGTGTGACGTTGACGCGGTCGTATCAGGAAGACCGCGAGGTAGTAGAGATAGAGGAGATAACCGATATGTCGGGCAATACGTTGCCGAAGTCGACGATAGAGATAGTGCAGCAGTCGATAGTAGCCGATGGCAAGCACTGGCTTGACAAGGGTGAATTTGAGCTATCACTAAAATAAGAGAGAGAGGATATCGGAGCAAAAAGGTAAATATAACAGGCGGAGTAGCACGCAGAGGCCAGACAAGGCCGACAGACTCTGCCAGAGAACAGGCACAAAGATGAAAAAGACGATACAGACCCAGATCAACAATATCAATGACGCCTTGGCATGGATCAAGGTGAACAAGCCGGACCAATATGAGCAGCGCTTTCTCCAGTTGGTGAGCGAGCGATGCCGACTGCGCAAGCTTGCAGCAACAGAGATGGAGAATCCGGCGATAGCAGCCTATGGAGAGAGCCAGAAGGGGAAATCGTATGTGATTACCAATATGCTGAGCGACAATGGGAAGCCATTTACGGTGAAGGCGCCGGGGCGAGAATATGACTTTGTGAAGGAGATCAATCCTATCACCAACAATGTGGAGGCTACGGGCGTGGTCACCCGCTTCACCACCTTTGCCAACGATCCGAGCCGCTACAATGAGAAATATCCCGTACTGATCAAGCTTCTTGGCGTAAGCGAAATAGCGACGATACTGTGTGATGGCTACCATAGCGACATAACCGATTACCAAAGCTATTCCGACACCGAGCTCAACCAAATTTCGACAGAGATATCCGAGCGATACCGGGAGCGGCCGACAATCAGCAATCCGGTGGTGGTAGAGGATGATATCCTTGACATGAAGTATTACTTGCAGCATTGCACTGGGGGAAGCACTCAGTCGCTGATACGTTCACCCTATTTTGAGCGAGTAGCGTTGATAGCGCGGCAGGTAGAGGCGTCGGAATGGGGCGAGATATTTGCGCCGTTGTGGCACCGTAATCCTACGCTCACCAACCTGTTCCAGCGGTTGTGCGAGGCATTGCGCAGACTGGGCTATGCCAAGGTCGTGCATCTGCCGATAGAGGCTGTGCTGAATACCAACCAGACGTTGATGTCGGTACAACGCATCAACGAGCTTGGGAACAAGGATAAGAATGAGGCGTCGGCATACACGCCGGTGCTGATAGCAGATGGCAATGGGGGCAACCGCATGATAGAGAAATATGACAAGAGCGAGTTGTCGGCACTCTGCGCGGAGGCTGTTTTCAAGGTAGAGGAGCGATTTCTCAATTCCGAACTTTCGTATGACATGACGATGATAAGCGACCCGGCAGTGAGGGCCGCATTGCCATCGTCGCCATTCAAGAAAGATATCATCAAGCATACCGACTTACTCGACTTCCCCGGGGCACGCGCCCGCAATCAGCTCAAGGAGGAGAATTTGGACAAGACCGATGCGAAGAGCTCGATGACCAACGATGCCAATGTGTATCTGCGCGGGAAGGTAGCGTATCTATTCAACCGCTACAGCGACAGCGGGCTAATAAACATCTTGCTGTTTTGCCATGACAATGCTCAGCGCAACGATGACACATTATATATAACTATAGAGAATTGGGTGAAGCAATATGTGGGAGACACGGCACAGCAGCGCGCCCGCACGTTGAAGTTGACGGGAGGAGTGTCGCCATTTTTCCTGATAGCCACAAAGTTTAATATCGACATGACTATGGCCGATGCCAATGCCGAGGATGTGGCGAACTCGCGTACGGCAATAGATCAGCGCTGGGCCGACCGCTTCAACATAGTGCTATACAAGGAGGTGATCCATGGCAACGACGCAGAGTGGTTCCAGAACTGGGTGTCGGAGGGAGAAACCTTCAAGAACACCTATCTACTGCGCGACTACAAGTATTCGGGCGACACCGGGAAGGGGAACAACCTGTACACGGGATTTCGCGAGACTGGCAAGGAACAACGTTCGGCGATGGACGATGGATACTACGCGAGGATGCGTAGCTCGTTTATAGAGAGCGAGTACACGCGCAAATTTTTCGCCAATCCGGCATGTTCGTGGGACGTAGCGGCGACGATGAATAACGACGGGGCCTTGTACCTGTTCCAAAATCTGGCGGTAGCGGCATCCAATATGGAGGATGCGCGACGCGAGCTGACTGAGAATACGCTAAAGAATATAGGCAAATCGCTTTACGACATACTCAAGGGATATTACCACGCCAACGATGCCGCGGCGCAGTTGTTGCAGGATATGAATGAGGCGTGTGCGATACGCCGCGAGTTAATATTTGCGTGCAACCGCGACAGTTACTTCTTCGGGCGGATGATACGCGAATTGCAGGTCACGGAGAAAGAGCTCTACAACAGCATCTATGACTTAGTGAACTCGTCGGAGATGAACGACACGCGCAATGATCCGCGCAATTATGAGCTAATACGCAAGGATATAGGCAAGCGATTGGATCGATGCAGCACGGAAGAGATGAAGTGGGAGTGCGTGATGTATGGCTACGGGTTGCCCGACCGCATGGCTGCGGAGAAATTTCTTGCCGACAAGGGGGTAGATTCAGCAAAATTGTTTGCGGGCAATTTCGCGCGCAAGACCAATTCGGCGATAATAGCCGAGAAGGTGTATAAGACGTGGACAGAGTCGATAAAGAAGCCAGAGTCGATCAACAAGCTATGCGACAACGGGGCTTTTGACCCGATAGAGATGTCGGCGTTGGTAGACAACATAGAGCTGACTGCCCGGAAATTGCATCTTAAAGAGATCTTGGACAAGGAAATCGAGGAGCATGTAAAGGTGATGAACGTCAATGCTATCAACCTGAGCTTGATAGCAGACCTTATGGCATCGAAGATCAACGATTTCATCAGCGACTTGGGCTATGAGCAGCGAAGCGAAGAGGAGCGAGAGGCAGCCAACCGCCTTGTTGATGAGAATCCGATGAAATTTGATCCGTTGGAATATATCAGCCAGGAGCATCAGGAGAATTACAGTTCGGAGGAGCTTACGGAGATGTTTGACCATCTTATCGACAGGCCCGACGGCGTGACCCAGGCATTTGAGAATAATTACTTCAAGTGGATAGAGTATATGATAGTGTCGTTCCTTCTGAAGGGGCAGATAATAGATTACGATATCGAGGCCAATAACCGTATGGGGCAACTTATCAGTCAGATAATAAAATAGGACAATAGAGACGCCAGTGGGCAATAAGAAAATCGGGAGCCCCCGGCATAAGATGAAACGATAACGCAAAAGAGAAAGAGTGACAATATGAAACGTATTGAAATTGAGAACAGCAATGGCGCGGATAATAAGCCACGCAAATCCTATTGGGGCCTGATATGGCGATATTTATTGTTTCTTGCCTTATTGTTTTGTTTTCTACTATTGCTAAAGTGGTTGCTTGGACTACCGCAATCGGGCAGCTATGATAATGATAATGACGATGCTATAGATGTGATAGGCGATGATCATTATTTCGACAATCTCGATGACGATATCATAAATGATCAGATAATCAACATACCGGATTACTATGATCCGGACAACGGAGGAATAGATGAACGCATCTACGAGAATAATCCCGAGTTGCGCGACATATTGGAAGAGGAATTACCGGGCAACGGAGGCAATTTCAGCAATCCGATACCGGAGCTGCCACAGCCCAACGAGAATTACCTGCGACCGATCTCGCCCGAAGATGTAATCACGCCCGAAGATGATCCGTACAAGCAGATTGACGGCACGAGTATAGACGTAATACTTGAGGATATATCGGAGAGCAACTTCAACAACTTTGCGCGGAGGCTGAAGCAGCTATTCCCCGAGGACAATGTAAATATAGAATACTACAATCCGGAGGCCGGACTGATACAGATAAAGGTAGATCCGACCGAGCGCGAGGATGTCAAGAGGAAGATACGAGAGAATATCAATGATATAGAATACAAGTTGTTTGACGACGTATTGTTTAACGCCAGCTCGACGGCATCGAGCTATAACGACCCGGCGTTCAAGAACGAGCGCCAGAGCTGGCACTTTGGGCCGATACAGGCCTACGAAGCGTGGGATATCACCCAGGGGTCGAGCGACGTGGTGGTAGCAGTAATCGACAGCTATATCGACATAACGCACCCGGAGTTTAAGGGGCGCGTAGTAAAGCCTTACAGTGTAGAGCGCAGGTCGCGCAACGTGATGCCCCCGGCAGTGCCCTATTCATTTGGCCGCGATGAAGATGCACTGATCTATCATGGCACGCATGTGGCAGGTCTGGCAGTAGGGGCACTTAACAATGGAGCCGGAGCCGCGGGTCTTGCGCCAAAGTGCAAGTTGATGCCGATATCGCTTGGCGGGAACATGTCGTCGGTAGCGATACTTGAAGGGATGTTGTATGCCATTAACCAGGGGGCAGATGTCATAAACTTGTCGATAGCTACCCTCTTCCCCAAAGGTACAGACAAGACACCGCTAAACGAGCAGATGGAATATATCAGGAATACCGGTCAATATCAGGAGGATGTATGGGATTACGTGTTTGCGATGGCCGACAAGAAGAAGTGCACAATAGTATGGGCAGCGGGCAACTGCAATGTGCTATCGGGCATGGACGAGACCAAGCGAGGCGAGAACACCATAAGAGTGAGTGCAGTGGATCAGAGCCTGAAGAAGGCAGATTTCAGCAACTTCGGCAACTATTCGGCACAAGGGGTGAACTATTCCGATATATCGGCGCCTGGTGTTGACATATACAGCGCAGGGCCGGCAAACGGATATGGCTTCTGCCCTGGGACGTCGATGGCCGCGCCAATAGTATCCGGCGCCGTAGCGCTCATCAAGTCGGTAAACCCCGATCTCAGCAACAAGCAGATAATCGAACTGCTTGACAAGACGGGCAAGGTGGTAGACCGCGATGGCCACATCGGGAAGCTGATACAGGTGCGCGACGCATTGGAAGCGGCAGGAGGCACAGTGGCCAACTTCGACAAGATCAAGGCCGATCCCAATAGCATCAACGGAGTGTGGAAGACTACGGACGAGCGCGTTGTCACCGATAGCGAGACTGGAGATCCCACGGGCGAGATGACGCATATATACCTCAAGTTCAACAACATAAGCAGCGGGACTATTTACTACAAGACCGATGCTAATTGCACGTATAGCGCGCCGTTTACCAGCAAGCTCAACAATGACAAGTTGGAGATAAGGCAGCAAGGCAATGCCAATTCGCCGACGTGTCCCCGACCGTTTGCACCGGTAGTAATAGAATGTGTGCGCGGGGAGAACGGGATGCTGAAATGCCGATCGTACTATGGCAACAATCCGGGGTCGGAATACTATTTCTTAGTGAAGAGTGACATTCAGTTGTAGGCATCGAGGTGAGAATAGAGCTGTATATATCATAAAATTGAAAAAAGTAAATAAGTCGACAAAACAATCATCATAGGAATAGAGATATGGGAAAGAGCAGCAAAGGACGAGTAGGATTAGGCAATGTGATATCGCTTGCTGGACTATCGCTGATGGGATTTTTCACGTTCATGGGAGCGCTAATGCTCACAAAGGGGAATATGGGAGCGTCGGTAGGGATAGCGATAGCTACAGTAGTGGTGTTGAGCTTGATAATAGGAGCGGCAGTGCACTGCAAGAAGGTTGACACCGATTTTGCCAAATGGAAGAAGGTAGAGATAGGCGCGCTGATAGTATTTGTATTGGCGGCAGTGTATCCGGCAAAATATGTAATCCACTTTTTCGGGGTGATGTCCAATAAGGAGTCGCTGCAGAAAGAAGCGATGGCCGATGCAGAGAAGATACGAGGGATGTTTCACACCTACGAAGATGCAGAGCGGTCGGCAATAGCCGTCACGACGACCGGGTTGCAGAATGCCTTTGGCGAGGAGAGCGACATGAACGTAAAGGAATATCTGACCTCGGCCGCTATCAAGAGCTATGGCGATATCGACACATGGATGCTCAACGAGCGGAGATTGCTGCTTGGCGATTCGGGGGCAGACGGGATGGCGTCGTACTTGACGTACAAGAGCAATGTAGATTCAATCCTCAACAATTGGATAGCAGAAGTAAAGGCATGGGATGTGATGTCGGTAGGCCGTCAGTCGAGGGTACCGTCGGAGTTAGCGCCAACGGTAGCAGAAGAATTGAGCAAGCGGTCGCAGACAGGCAAGCTTCCCGTGATAGAGTTCAGCGAAGGGATATATGTAGAGAGCAAATCCAACCAGACGGTAACGATAAGCACGCCCGAGATGTCGTTTGAGAAGAAATTGACCACCCCGGGAGCGATTGGAGCGCTCAATATGGTGATATATCTTGTAATCTTGGCGCTAATCAGTCTGCAATACGTGATGACACCGCGGTCGGAGAAGACTGAGATAGGTGAAGATCAGAATATTTCCAATATAGAGGGAGTGAATAAGTTGTAGCAGGGGGAGTGAATAGGTAATCGAGCAGATTGAATATCGAAATTATAACGAAAAAACAGCAGATGTATGGCACTCACTGAGCAGCAAGTGAATATGGTGATGTCGCAAAGCGTCGACCAGATAAAGAAATATATTACGCAGGGGCTGATAAAGTTTCCTGACGATTTGCAAAAGTATAAGGACAGCCCCAAATATAAGGCCATAGAGAATGAGCTTACGAGCATGCCGAGCGCCGAGGCTACAGCCCGTTGGGCAGAAATAGAGGCAATGCCGGCCGACGACATTGTAGCCCTGACGGCAGCGCTGAAAGATTTTCTATCGCGCTACGAGGGTTATCCAGGGAATAAGGCAATGGTAGAAAAGGCCAGGACTCGAATAAAGGAGCTGACTGCCGATGTGGAGCGCAACGACTGGGAAGCAGTAGACAAAGAGTCGATCATATCGCTACTATCGCATAGGCGGAAATATCCATTCACGCCGCACGAGACCGATATAGACAATATGGTATGGGCGCTGACCGACACTGGCAATGCCACGCAAATAAACCGGTATATCCAGGAGTTTGCCAACGGGTTGCACCGACTTGAGGCGAAAGAGATGCTGGGAGCGCAAGAGTTGTGGAAGGGAGTGTCGACAGATGCCGACCTTGTGACACTGTCGGACTACATACAGGAAGAACGGACATCGCCGTTCATACCGAAAGCCACAGAGCTGCTTGAGGAGCTAAAGAGCAAAGAGATAACCAAGATGCTTGAAAATCCCGGGACCTACAAGGTGGATTTTCTGAAAATGCTTATCGACGAGAACATTTTCACTAAAGAAGAGCTGATAGCCAACGAGGTGTGCACGGAAGGGACATTTGAGATGCTCTATAATTCGCCCGAGCTTCCTTCGATAGAGCAGACGGAGAACTCCGACCCAAAGATAGCCAAAGGCGCCACCGATGTATTTCTTTTCGGCATTCCTTCGTCTGGAAAGACTTGCGTGCTGATGGGGCTGCTTGGGTCGCGCAATTTCGTGTACGACAATGCAGCATCGGGGCTTGGAGGGGCTTATGCCGACAACCTGAGCATCTACCGAAGGCACAGCAAAGCGCCGGGACGTACGTACGGCAACTTTGTGGCACAGATACAGGGGGTGGTATATAAAGACAACAGCGAGACCGTGTTCCCGATTAACCTTATCGAGATGTCGGGCGAGGAATTTGCCATGAAGATAGCGCTCAACCCCGACAACCATATCGACTTTGAAGACATGGGAACTGGAGCGACAAAGATACTTACCAGCGACAACCGCAAGATCATATTCATAGTCATCGACCCGACCGCCAACGGGCTTATCAAGCTATCGTCGACGCTCAAGGACGGTTCGACCATCACCCGCATCGTAGAGCAGGACATCATCATTACGAAGATGGTGAATATGCTTGTCAAGAATCCGAAAGTGCTCAAGAATACCAATGCGATACATTTCATATTGACGAAGTCGGATACATTGGGGTCGCGCGACACACGCGACCAGTTGGCAGTGGAGCGCATCAAGCAGCTCTATGGTAAGACGATAATGACGCTTCGGGATATTTGCAAGCAGTATTCGATAAACAAGTCGACCGACTATCAGCCGTCGTTGTTCACGTTCAGCCTTGGGGAATTCCATGTAGGCGACTTATTTGAGTACGATCCCTACGATGCCGACAAGCTGATGAACATAGTCACCTCGATGGCACAAGGGCGCAAAGAGAAAGGATTTTTCAATATCATACAGCAAAAGATGAGCTAAGGCGTTGCGATATCGCGACAAAAGCGTATTACTATTAGCGACCGACGCGAAAAATCAACCACCAACTAAAAGCAAGAAAACGACAATGGCTATATCACTAAAAATAAAAGGCAACAAGCGCACGAATGAGGGAATAGGCAACGACTTGGTAAGCATAGGCGACAACCGATTTCCGGTAACCGATGCGCAGTATCCGGGCACCAACGGTGCGACCGATTTTATCGTAATGCGCCACCTTCCCGACAAGAGCATATATACGATAGTGTGCAAGAACGTGACGCCGTGCGACTCCAACCGCGAAGGCACGCTGTATATTTCGGTATGCGTACCCGCAAAGGAGCAGGTTGAAGGCTTATTCAATATGCTCATTGAGCTGCAAAATGCCTACAAATCCACTTGCATGACCTATGACGGGACAATGTACCACTTCTTGGCGCGCAACGATATGCCTCAACCGTTTGAGGAAATCATATCGCGGCGGCACACGTTAAGATACCCGTATAAGACAATAGCGACGAGCAACGAGCTGAGCAAAATAGCCTATCTGTTTATGAGTCCGGAGCAGATAAGTGATTTGCTCAACGACCCGATGCGCGGCGAGTTTGGCCGCTACGGCGAGATAGTGCTCATCCCGGTTGCCGATCCGACTCAGCATGTATCGACGCTCAATGTTCCGTCGAAGATATGGCGTAGCTATAAGATAACGGTCAACGGACGACCGACAGGTCAGACGCTTGCCGACCCGACCAAGACAGTGACGATAACAATGCCGGAGACGAAAACCCACGAGTCGGTATCGATGACATTCTCGCTGTCGCAGGCACGCGAGACACACATGACAGGCATAAAGGTTGACGATGAGGAGCAGGTAATCTATCTCAATATGCAGCCGAAGCTTAAGCAAATACCAGAGCCGATAGTCATTCCGGTGTCACCGCAAGAGCCACCGGCAACGGGCATAGTGAAGCATAAGAAACTGATTTACGCAATAGCGGCAGTGGCACTTGCTGTGATAGTTGGAGTGGCCGTGTATATGTTATTCTTGGCTCCGACCGAGGCTGTTGACGACAAGTCGAAAAATAAAGACGCCGAAGTCATAGAAGCAGGAGCTGACGACCAGGAGAAAGGCAGCGGTAACAGTGAAGAGAGTAATGGCACTGGAAAAACCAACAAAGGCGATAATTCCGGTGGAGTAGAACAGGAAGATGGCGTAATCGAAGGCGAAATCGTTGAAAGTGAAGAGGATAAAGCCGCACGACAAGCAGAAGAAAGAGAAAAAGAAAAACAGAAATTGTTGAAGCAATATAATGATTGTAAAAACGCTATTGAAACCGGCAGGAATCTATCATTTGAAAAATTTAAAAACATCTACAAGCATCGGACAAATTATACCGAATTTGGCGGATACCAAGAATTTGAAAGACAAGTCGAATTTGTAAATAATGTCGTAAATTACATCAAGAGTCTAAATGGCGAAGTTAAGTCAGAAGACTACAGAAAGAAAATTTTCGAATTTGAAAAAGAAGCCGAGAGCCTCAAGCTTGAATGGCTGAAAGAGAAGCTACACAAACGTATCAAAAGACCAAGTGATATAACAGAGAGTAAAACGAATAATAGGACATTCTAAAAGGCGATAGGCCAACAATCTCAATCCTACCATATTATGAAATTACTGAAGCAGATATTGATATTCATAGTGTTTACCGGCGCGATTTACGGGATATTCACTCTTGTGACAAAGGACACCGAAGTGGTGAATACCGCAGCGCTGTCGGCAGGCAACCATGAGCAACTCATCAAAGAGATTGACAACGATTGGAACGGCAAAGACGACTGGGACGAAGAGACCTACGACCGCCACATCACAATGGTGGCCCAGAGCCTCAATGCCGGTATCATCAACGAGCTTGACGGCAAGACGTTGAGAGACCGCATCAACAAGGCCGCATACCAGAAGTGCGTTTCGGCTATGAACCGCGAATTTGACCGTCGCGACTGCGATGCCCAAAAGCTTGCGCTTAACTATTCCGGATTGCAGACCATATTGATGAACGAGCGAGGGCTTGCCACCAATAACCAGATTGTAGAGGCGAGCAACACCTATTCGCTCTATCAGCGCATAATAGCGTTCAACAATCGTCAGCTGGGGCTGAGTCCGCGATACAATAGCAGCAACGACACGTGGAGCTCGTGGGCGAGCTATCAGGACCGCATCAATAAGCAGAAGAGCGATTTTATAGCTGACCCATTATTTCAAAACAAGCTGAAAGGTATCTCAGATATCTGCAAGATATACGATACCGACAGCCGCCTGCAGGACGCACGTCGCAGGTTTTACGACAACCTAGGCAACGAGATCTACGGTTATTTCTCCAGCCGATGCTCACAGTTGCAAGGAGAGGGGAATGAAGCCGAGAGAGCCGCATTGCGGTCGCGCATCATCGACATACGCATCAACCTTGCCAACGAGAGGTACTTGCCCCAAAATCATCATATATTAAGCCAGATGCTCAATATAAAAAACAGACTGGACTAATGAAACGAGTAATAAGAAATATATTGGCGGTAGCACTACTGATAGCCTTCGACAGTCAGGCAGTCAGCGCCCAGAGCGAGGGCACAACGCCTACCGACAGTGCGTCAACACAAGCGGTGGTACCAGTGAAGGTGGCTCCCGATGCGGCTTTGGCAAAGGAAAAAGCTAACGTGGCCAAACTGATACGCGAAAACAGCCAGTTGAAGCAAGAAAACAACGAGCTGAGGAATAAGGTACACGACTTGCAACGCGATAGCCAAGGGCTGGCCGCCGAGAAAGCGGCGTTGGAAGATGCATTGGCCGAAGCGATGCCAGTGGTTGAAGCGGGCATCAATGTGAATTACAATTTTAGCGATGTCGACTTTGAGAATGCCGAAATTGCCCGACTTAGCGAGTCGGCATCGACATTAAACAAGCTATCGCCCTACTCCAAGATAGCCAAAGCAAAAGCCGACACGCTCAGTTTGCTCATCAATCTGATAGGCAAATATCGCCAAGTGAGCAAATTCGACACAAAGCCTTACAGTGCTGAGCTATCCAAGGATGTAGAGACTGCAATATTTTACATACTCGACAACGGAGGCAAGCTGCTCAACGAAGCGCGTTTGGCCCAGATGGACAGTGTCTACATCAAAGCTGGCAACTACCGCACGGCGGTGGAGACATTCGACAGCATAATCAAGGATGTGGATGCCGCGGTGGGCGAGTATCGCAACAACGGCAATGCCGATAATTTGGCGAGGAACGATACCAATGACGTATTGGCGAAAGATGTCACAAAAGTGTCGGAAATAAAGCGATACAGCTACCTTGCCGAGCTCTACGACCGCTATTGCGCCGAGCTGAACAAATCGCCACGTAGCCTCACCGAGGCTATACGCCAAGAGATAGCCGACATGCTCAAGGACGCCACGCCCGCCATCGACAGCGAAGCGGCCGGCGATGGTAGCAGCGATGGAGATGAAGGTGGCGAAGCAGACAGCGAGGAAGGCGAAGGAGACAGCCTTGAAGACTAAAAAGCTTCAGACGAGGCATGGCCACACCACAGTAACGATATAACGAGACAAGGAATATACATCAACCAATGAAATAATAAAACAGCTCCGACAATGAGAGTACAGATAAACCATAACGAATTACGGCCGCTCATCAAAGAGGGGTATGAGAAAGTTTACGATGCGATGAATCGTCTTCTTGCGCCGGAAGATATGATATTTGCCAAGTGGGAGGCAGGCTTCGGCGGCATCCTCCAGTGGACGTTGCCCCAGGACTACACGTGGCGCAATTTCACTCAGGCCGACGATTACGACAAGAATGAAATCATCGGCGAGTTCATGCGTCAGAAAGAGATTGGCAGCAAGAAATTGGGCACCAACGAAAAGCTCAAGGAAGCAGTCTACTCCATACCCTCGGAAGCGAGCGTCTACTATACCATCACCCCCGAAGGTAATTACAAGGTGATGCTGACGGCATGGGGCTACAGCTTCCCCAACAAAGCGCCGGTGAACGATATGGCATGGTACTATCCTGTTGAAAGCCAGGACACCACCGCCTGCTTTATCGAGAATGGCAAGCCGATGGTCAACCTCCCCATCGACATTCCACGCAAGGATAAAGTGCTCCACAAAGTCTTAGACGAGAACGGAGAGCAATCATTAGGCAAACTGATGCCCGGCACAGAGATATGCATCGACGTTCCAACGTTGAAACGGAGGGTGACGCTGACGGTGGTGAGAGGTCAATCGGTATATACTTTCGACATGACCACTATTGCCGAGCAGCCCAAGCCGATGCCACCTGTACCCCCAATAGAAGAGCCGGAACCCGAGGAGCCCGAGGAGCCCGTGAGCGAACGCACATTCAAGATACAGTTTGTGGGCACCGACGGCAAGGCTATAGCCAACCGCGATGTCACCCTTACCTGCAACGATAGGTCCATACAAGCCACCACCGACGAAGCCGGATGCGTAAATCTTCCCGGCAGCGGAATAGCCGATGGCAATATCATAGCCGCGCACGTCAACGATGCTCCACAGCAGCCGAGCTACGTGGATGCCAATATCGTGGTCGAACACGAGGA
>JAQXRH010000045.1 GCA_029218425.1 Bacteroidales bacterium
AGGCATAGAGATAAGTGCCGTCGAAATAATGTCCAAATAGATTTGTGTTGATTCGATAGCTCTCACCGGCATTTGCGGTCAACACTTTGTCAAGGCCATTCTCGGTGCCGGCGTATGTATCTGTAATCTCAATGGTCATGCCTGGGATTACGACACTGTTTTCTGCCGGGTCAATTGATGGCATTGAAGCAGGAGTATCGGATTTAGCTGGTGAAGCGAAGATATAGAGATATTTGTCTGTAGGGGTAGAAAATTCATATTTCAAGCCATCAAGTTCATCGACAAATACAGGTGTTCCGTCTCCAAGGAGGAGAGTGGGACGAACATTGCCGTATCTAAAGAATGCGTTAAAGGCAATGCTACCGGTACCTTTAACTTTTACTGCGATACCATTGAAATCGCTATATACGCCGGGGCGGTCCTCCACATCTCTATTGAATTGGGCAACTTCCTCAATCGACGACGTTCTATTGAACACTAATCCGCCATACTGATTATATCCGCTTTTGATGTCGGTGATGCTGTAGTAGACGTTATCTATTACCACATTGTTCAAAGTCTCATATTCGCTGAGGGTTGTGAAATCCACATTTACTGTTCCTTGCGGGATAGTTGAGATATCGTATATTTTACTTGGTTCCGGCTCGGGAGCTATGTAGGCATATTCAAAAGTAACAGGTTCGCTGCAAGAAGTATCATCGCTGACATAAGCCACCACTTTGCAAGAAGAATCAATTGTTATTGGCGTGGAGTAAGTGTTGACGGTATGAACAGCAGAGGCATCGTCGTCTTCTCCAACAATGTAATAATAAATAGTGCCGACATCGTTAGGATTAGAGAGTGCCAACGCAAAAGGATAGTTAAACTCGCCGGACTCGCGAGAAGGTGTAGGAGCGACCAAAATGCGTTCACCGAGTCCTTGCTTGATTCTATCTGTGAAATATGACCATGGAGTATATGATTTATATGCATCAAGGCTTCCAAACGGCACATAAAGATAGCCTTTCGAATAAGTTTCATTGTCGAATGCGTTGTCAGGACAATTCACGCCATTGAGTGGTAATGGACGCTTGTTGATTATTGTATTAATATTTGTGCAGCCTGAAAATGCATTATTGCCAATGGATGTCAATTTTTCGGGGAGAGTAACGCCTGTGAGGCCCGTGAGGTCCTGGAATGTGCTTTCTGCGATAGATACTACATCGCTTGAATTGTATTGTCCGGGAATTTCAAGCATACCGATGAAATCCTCATTGAGAGCGTATGGCGATTTGCCGACGGAGTAGCCGCCGGTCACTTCGGTATAGGCTAACATAGACGGGTGCTTGTAACTGCTGAACTTGCTCCAAAATGCGTCAGTGGTAAAAGAGCGATATTTATCGTCGGGCACTTCAATCAAGGTGTTAGCGAAATGCCACTCATCAAAAGCATTTTCGTTTTCCACAGTCGGCAGAATGTCTGACGAAGGTTTGAAACTGATTGATGCCAATGAACTGCATCCGGTGAATGCCTTGGTGCCTATTGATGTGACATTAGCCAAGTCAAGGCTCCGCAAGGCGGCGCAGCCTCTGAAAGCGGTTTCGCTAACTACAAAGGCTTGCTGCGGGATAGGCACTTCTGTAAGGCTCTCGCAACCGTCAAAGCAGCTGTAGCCGATTTTATTCAACTCAGGGCTACAAATGGAGGTAATTTTTTGGAGACTTTTACATCCTACAAAGACACTGTCCATTTCATTTCTCTCGCCAGTTCCCTTGAGGCGATAGACATCGACAGTCTCCAAGTTGTCGCACCATCTAAAAGCATCGGGGGTAATTTCGATATAGTCGTCGCCGGAGCCGTTAATAGTAACGCTTTTGAGAGCCTTGCAATCTTGGAATGTATAGAGGCTTGTCATGTCAAATTGAAAATTACCATTGGCTTTAATGCTTTTTAGATTTTCGCATGCAGCAAATGAGTAATAGCCCTCCACGTATATCTTATCTGATGTAACTGCTGTGAGGTCAAGATTTTCAATACCGGAGCGATAGAATGCCATTTGTCCGATTATGTAGGTGTTGGCAGGAAACTCAATTGACTTGAGGCTTGGACACCAACTGAAAGTAGCCACGGGTATAATCAAACCATTGCGAGAGTTTTTTGGCAATATTACCGTGTGTAGACTTTCGCAACCGTCAAAAACATTATTGTAAAAGCCGTAAGAATAATAGCCTCCTTCATCGGTATAGAAATCTATACCTTCCGCAAACTCTACAGTCTGGAGAGCGGTGCAGACTCTGAATGCATTCTCTCGCAGTACTTTCAAACTTTCTGGCAACTTAATTGATTCGAGGGATGTGCACCCTTCAAAGCAGGAAATGCCAATATATTTCAGGCCTTCGTTCAGGGATACATCGTGAAGCATCGTACAGCCATAGAATCCATAATCACCTATAGTTTCAACAGTATTGGGCATGTCCGATACAAATTGTAATCCTGTACACCCTCTAAAAGAACCGATATTTTTCACTTGGCTTCCCTCCTCGAATTGAACACCGAGGAGTCGATCTTGGTAATCAAACCCTTCAACGCTTACAATAGGGATACCATCACTTTCGCGCACTATCGGCACGTAGAGCACGCCATCATAAGTTTCATAGGGACGGGGTCTCATTATGTAACCACTTCCGTCTTCCGCCCATTCAAACAGATACGGCTCTCCTTGAGCTTTAGCAGGCAATGCCGAGGCAATAATCAACAATGCCAACAACCATGAAGCCGGTCTAAGTGATAATTGTAATTTTGTTAACATAATCTTATGATTTTTTTACTGTTATGAGCATTTAAAAAGAATAATAATGCCACCTATTTTGGCAAAGTTACACATAAACTTTGATTAATTTTTTCCATTTAGAATTTTTTTTCAATGGAGAGCGTAATTATCACATTTTTCCCATGAACGCTTTAATTTTCACCCCCGTAATAAACAAATGGGGCGTACCAAAATTTTGAAATTTTGACACACCCCCTCTTTTAGCGGTTTCATATTTGCTTGGAGATTTTGCGGGGTTTTTATTTTTTAGTAATTTTGTGAGATTTCGGGACAGTAGACTGTTCATTTTTTATGACTTTTTGCTCCCATGTAGAGTATGGCATGATTAGCTTATTAAGCAATCATAGAGATTAGTTCACAATGAAATCATAGTGATGGCCCAATAAGAAATCATCGTTACCGTTATGATTAAATGATTGAATGAAAGAGAATTTGTATAAAATAGCATGCATGGTGGCGGCCGTAGTGCTGCTGGCGGCATGCGCCTCCATAGGCCGTCCGGAGGGAGGCGACCGCGATGAGCTGCCCCCGGTGTTCGTGCGCTCTAATCCCGAACCCGGCACGCTCGGGTTCTCCGGCAATCGGTTGGCTATATATTTCGACGAGAATATCAAGATGGAGGATGTCGTCAACAAGGTAGTGGTATCGCCGGTGCAGAAGCAACCGCCGTCGATATCGGCAAACGGCAAACGGTTGTCGGTGGAATTTCGCGACACCTTGCTTGCCGACGCCACCTACACCATCGACTTTTCCGACGCCATCCGCGACCTCAACGAAGGTAACATCCTCGACGGCTTCGCTTTCGACTTCTCCACCGGCGACACACGCGACAGCCTCGTCATCTCGGGCATGCTCTTTGAAGCCCGCAACCTCGAGCCGGCCCAGGGGATGATAGTCGGGGTATATTCCAACTTGGCCGACTCGGCGATAACCACTTTGCCCTTCGACCGCATCGCCAAGACCAACCAATACGGGCAGTTCGTGATACGCAACCTGGCACCCGGCACCTACAACCTCTACGCCGTCAACGACTTAAACCGCGATTACCATTGGGACCGCTCCGAGGACGTGGCCTTTTTGGGACATACCGTAGTGCCCGAAGTGGTCAACATAATGGTCACCGACACCCTGCGCGCAAGCAACGGCTTGGACTCCATCGTGATGCGCAACGGCCACAGGTATCTCCCCAACGACCTGCTACTCACCTGGTTCAATGAAAATTACCGTTCGCAATACCTTAAAAACAACTCCCGCATCGACTCCACCCGCGTGGAAATAGAACTCGGTGCGCCCACCGACACCATGCCCGTAATCACGCTGCTCAACACCCCCGCCGCAGGCCGCCGGCTCGACGAGATTTCGCGCATCGACCACTCTGCCGCTTGCGACTCCATCACATATTGGATTACCGACAAGGAAGTCATTGCCACCGACACACTGATGCTCGAAGCACGATACCTACGCACCGACACCACCGACCGGCTCACGTGGACCACTGACACCTTGCGGCTGCTCAACCGCGAACGCTCCACATTCCGCAAAGCCCTCGAAAAACGCGACAAGGAACGCGAGAAAATACGCAAGAAACTGCAAGAGCAAGGGAAAGACACTGTATTTGTCGACGAACCGGCGTTCATGACCTTCAACACAGCCACCCGCAGCGAACAAGAGCTCCACTTGCCGATGTATTTCACCGCATCACAGCCTGTCGACACCATCATCGAGCGAATGATACACCTCGAAATGAGGGTCGACACCCTATGGCGCGACATGGGCCCGCAGCACCTCACCCGCGACTCGCTCAACCGGCAACTCAAATACACCCTGCGCCACGACTGGGAAGAAGGCCAACGCTACCGCATCACCATCGACTCCGCAGCCGTCACCGGCATCTACAAGAATGTCAACAAGCTCACATCAGCAGAGTTCACCGTCAAGAAATTAGAAGACTACTCCACCATCAAATTCAACGTCACCGGCATCCCCGATGGCGAGGAGATGATTGTCGAACTGCTTAACGCCCAGGACAAAGCGATAGCCGCTTCGGCTGTGGTCGACGGCACTGCCATATTCACCTTCGTAGCCCCTAACACCTACTACGCCCGAGCCTACGTCGACACCAACCGCAACGGCAAATGGGACACCGGCTCCGTCAACGAGAATCGGCAACCCGAAGACGTATACTACTACCCCAAGAAACTGGCCCTCAAAAAGAATTGGGACATAGAGCAGTCATGGAATATCAACGAATTGCCCGTCGAAGCCCAGAAACCCGCCGCTATAAAGAAAAACAAGCCGAAAAACCGTGACAAGAACCAACGTCCGGGCGAGAGCGACAGCGAAGACGAAGAGGAAGAAGATAGCTTCTATGCCCCCTCCGGCCAACGCGGCAACTACGGCAACGGCATGTCGAGCGGCGGCACCCTCAACAACACGCGCATCGACCGCTCCGGCTTAGGCTTGTAGTTCATCGCCAGTGGCACATACCCACCCATATCCATCCTACCACAATGACAACACTCACCAAAGACCTCGTCAAAAACACAGCATACTGCCGATTGGATCTGCGCATTGGCAACGGAGCAATCGACGTGATGATATACAATCCGCTTGAGGACAACTCGCTACTGCTACGCCACTTCCCTCTCGACGGCGACGAACAGGAACAGCTAAAGCACCTCGAGACCTACATCTACGACAACCCGTTGCTACTTAGCGAATTTCGCACCGTCACCGCCATCATCGAGAGCCGCTGCAACATCATCGTGCCCTCGGCGATTGCCGACTCGTGCGACCACCTCTCACTCCTTCGCGAAGCCGACCCAGATACAGACAGCCGCGCCTCAATCATCGACGACCGCCTCGACATCTTCGACGCCCACATACTCACCCCCGTGGCTTCGCCAACCGTCAACTTCCTCCACCGCACTTTCCCCAACATCAGGCTCCACAATGCCCTTTACCCATTCACGCGCTATTGCCATGCCAACCTATCCAAAGGCAACACCGTGAAAGCATTTGTCAATATCAGAGAACGGGCGATGGACTTGATTGTGATGAGCTCCACCACCCTGCGCATCATCAACCGATTTGAATACCGCGACATCAACGACGCCGCCTACTACATACTCAACTGCACCGACGAAACCGATGGCGAAATATCCGAAATACTCATCGGCGGCGTGCACGACAAACGCGACGCCCTGATGCCATTGCTCCGCAAATTCCGCCCCTACGTGATGCCCATGATATTCCCATCGGCCATGTTCAAAGCCGGCGCCGATGCGATGAAAGCGCCTTTCGACCTGATAATCTTACCGTTATGCGAATAATAAGAGGAAAATACGGACGCCGACGTTTCGACGTGCCCACCAATATCACAGCCCGGCCTACCACCGACTTCGCCCGCGAGAACATCTTCAACGTGATGGAAAACCTTGTCGACTTCGAGGAAGCACCCACCGCCCTCGACCTTTTTGCCGGCACCGGTGCCATCACCTTTGAATTTCTGTCGCGCGGCTGCTCGTCGGTGACAGCGGTAGAAAAAGCCGCCACACAGCATGGTTTCATACGAAAAGTAGCTGCCCAATTAGGCGTCGACAACCTCACCCTGCTTCGCACCGACGCCCTGCGCTTCATCACCGCCGCATCGCAGAGCTACGACATCGTCTTCGCCGACCCGCCCTACGACCTTCCAGGCTTTGGCGACATCCCGGAAGCCATACTCAACTCACACCTGGTGAAACCGGGCACCCTCGTAGTGATAGAGCACTCGAAAAAATACGACTTCTCCCACCTGCCCGGCTTCACTGAGCACCGCGTATATGGGTCGGTCAACTTCTCCATCTTCCGCGTTGGTGAATAAAGTTTACTGCAAGAATTATCAATACCATAAAAACACTTGTTGCATGTCGAAGTTATCGTGGATTTCATTCATTCTGATTGTGCCGGCAATATGCGTAATCAGTGCATGTAGCCATAATACATCGGTAGAGAGTAGCGGTATAGCCGGGCTCGACTCTCTGCTTGTCGAACTTGACAATGCCCTACAGTTTACCGACCACAACTATGCCAAACGGCGCCAAGAAATCGAAACGGCTAAAGACAACCTTGCCACATGCCAAACACCCGCCGACCGCTACGAAGTGTTGCGTAGCCTCTATTCCTGCTATCGTGGCTATCGCATTGACTCGGCTCTCATCGTAGCCGATATGCGCCTTGATGCAGCCAGTCAGATTGGCGACCCCTCTAAGATAATATCCGCGACAATCAACGTAGCCGAAAGTTATGCCAATGCCGGCGAGCTCCACAAAGCCGCCGAACTGCTTGAAGCTATTGACACCAAGCAACTGCGTTCCCACCACGAAAAGTATTATTACAACGTGTTGGGTGAAGTGTATCGCCGGCTCAAGGACTCTGCCGTAATGCCCTCCGACCGCAATTACTACGGAGCCCGCGAGCAAGCCGTCATTGACACCTTGCTCACCAAGAACGAGTCGTCATCTACAGGCCGACGCCTCCTGGAGGTGAAACACCAATGTGCTTTAGGGCATCGCGACCAAGCGCTTCGCTATCTGCGCCAAACCGATACCACGGCAATAGGAGCACCCCAACTCCACACCATGGGGCGACTCTACATTGAGCTCGGCGATACCGCCAACGCTTGCACTATGCTCGCCAAAGCCGCAATCCTCGACGTGCAAGCCGGCATCAAAGAGTACGTCGCACTTATCGACCTTGCCGCCACGCTCCACACCATGGGTCAGACGGCTCGTGCCTACCGATATATCAACGTGGCATTGGACGATGCGCAGTTTTCCGGAGCTTATTTCCGCGCCCGCGAAATAATGAAGATACTCCCTGTCATCGACACCGAGTTCTACAACATCGAAAAATTGGCTATGGAACGTGCCGACCGCCAGCGCACCATTGCGCTCATTTTCGGTAGCCTAATGCTCATCGCAGCAATGATAGTACTATTCCAAACACGCCGTCTCCACCGTCTCAGCCGTCGACTCAACGACACTAATCTGGAACTCGAGCACAGCAATGCCTCGCTACGCAAAGCCGATGGCATAAAACTTGGCTACGTCACAACATTGTTGCAGACCTATGCCGCCTATGACACCGGTTTGCGAGACTACCGCCGCTCCATCTATCGACTACTCAAAGCCGGACAGACCGAGAAAGCACTCGACATGGTGCGTAACGACAAAATTGACACTGATGCGTTCTACGGCATCTTCGACTCGGCAGTCATATCTATGTTCCCGCAATTTATCGACACCGTCAACAGCGTGATGAAACGCCCTTACACGCCCAAAGCAGCGAGCACCCTCACCCCCGAATTGCGAGTCATTGCCATGATAAAACTCGGCATCGGCTCCATCGACGAAATAGCACGCATGCTACATTATTCCAACCAAACAGTCTACAACTACCGTTCGGCTATTAAAGCCAATCTCACCATCACAGAAGACGCCTTCAAACACACCCTCAACGCAATATAAGCCCAACCGCTTCACATCGCCACACAAGTCGCCCGACGTACCGCTGATTTTCATTAATTCCACCCCAAATGAAGGCAAAAATACCGCAGAAAATATCTACTTAAACGGGCGCCCACAAATAAACTATACTGCTAATATTCAGCATTTTACTATTTACTAATATTTACTTTACATATTACTTTGCTATGCAATAGGCACATGGTGTATATATATTTGCAAAAACGATTTGTAAAACCATAAAAACCTTAACCATGATGCTAAAACGATTTTTCAATTTCACCATTGCAGCTATGCTGCCGATGCTGTGTGCCGCATCTGTGACATTTAATGTTCAGACCCCCGACGGCACCAAGAAATGTTACATCGCAGGTACATTTAATTCCTGGGATGCCGGTGGCGCCCTTGAGATGGAGCCGACCGGTGAAGCCAACCATTTCACCCTCACTGTTGACAATGCCGATGCCTCGGGACTGAAGTACAAATACTTATGTGGTCAGGACTGGGCCTATGTGGAAAAAGATGCCTCCGGCAACGAAATCAGCGACCGCACCACCCCCGGCAACCCCGACGTGGTGGGTTCGTGGGCTTCGGCACCCGAATGGGACATCCCCTCTACCGAACTGACAGTCAACGGCCTACCCCGTTTGGTAAAATTCTATTTACCACAAGATTATGCCACATCGGGCGTCTCCTACCCCGTCATCTACTACATAGGCATACAGCAGCGATTCAACGATGCCGGAAGCGACACCGACCGCGGCGACGATTTCTTCGGCACCATGTCGTGGAATGCACATGCGTCGATGGAAGCCAACGTAGCGGCAGGCGGACAGGCTTATATCATGGTGTATGTACCCACCACGCTTGCCGAATGTACCATAGCCTCCAACAGCCACTTTGTCGGCACCGGACAGGCTGATGCATTCCTCACCGACTTCGAAAATGTCGTAATGGCTCACGTCGAGTCAAACTATCGCACCAACGGCACCAACGTCATCGTCGGCGCGGATTACAGCGGCATCCTGGCGCTCTATGCCGCTTATACCGATGCTGCAACATTCGGCACTTGCGTAAGCATGTCGCCTATGCTGTGGGTCAACCGCGATGAAATGCTCGCAGCTGCCGCTACGGTAGCCGCCGGTGAGAGCCGCAACCAGACCTACTACGTGACCTACGGCACCGCCGAACCCGCTTGGATGGGCTCCGATGTCAATGCACTTTGTGAGGCAATGGGCTCAACCGCCATTGTACACAACGTAGCATTTACCGATGCCTCGCACGAAGATGAGTCGTTCGGCAAATCGTTTGCCAACATCATCCCATGCCTTGCCGCAGGCAACGTGCCCCCCACTCAGCTCGCCGCACCCGCACGCAGCAACATCTTGCGCCGCGCCATAGCCGACTTCCCATCTCAGAGCTATACCCTCTGGGGCGGCACCGATACCAACAACCTCAGCGAAATCGGCGCAATGACCTACACCGATGCGTTCTACAAACCGGGCTCAACAACTGCTACCGACGCATTTATATACACCCAGGCTCTCGGCACAGAGTACAAATCCAACTACTATTGGAACGTCAAAAATGCTGACGGTGAATATGTACTCGCTTCCAACTCCAAAGTCACCTTTAAGTCAAGCAAGAGCAAAGACTCGTGGATACAGCTGGCTCTCCTAAGCGACCAATCTCTACGCAAGAAAGATGCCAAATACGATGCGTTCTCGATGGTCAATGGTGACGGCACAAAGACAACAATGACTTCGGGGTCGAACTATACAGCCTCTGCCACAGGCGTAAAATTCAACACCGATGACAAGACTTTCACCATCCATTATGGTAGCGTCAACTCCGGTTCCGACATGGGCGCTATCACTTGCACCTACTCCGTGGGAGCCAACTGTTTGGAAGCCGATGTCACCTACAACTACACTACCAATGCCGTCAACATCACCGAGACTGCATGGGGCCAAAGCTTTGATGATGTCAGCGTCACCTCTTTCACCGCCGTTCCCTCATCGGTAGCCGCCGGCAACCCTGTCACAGTCACCATAGCTCTTGAAGGCAACTGCAACGTCAGCATCGCCGGCACTTGCAACTTCACTAATGCCGTCGACGTGCAACCGATAGCTCAAGGCAACGGCATTTACACCTTCACCTTCACCCCCGATACCGAAGGCATCTACACCTTTACCGCCTCATTGGAGCGCGGCGGCAACACATTGGACAATGTAGCACAAATCAACGTGCGCGCCAAAGCCGCCGGTGCACTTAAGAACCGAAAACTCAGTGTCAATGCCTACGATGGCGTGGACTGGTCAGATATCAACCGCTACAAAGCCAATTTCCACACCCACACCGCCCAATCGTTTGACTGCTCGGTATCAACCACCGAAGTTGTCGACAGCTACAACGCTGCCGGATACAAGATACTTGCTCTCACCGACCACGATGCCAATCCCTACCCCTGGAACCTGTTCAGCCTCTACAACTCAGCTGCCGAAGACCGCGACCCCGAGGCTCTCGGTATGCTCGCAGTGCCCGGTATTGAGCTCAGCAAGGACCGTCGCAACAGTTGGAGCGAACAGACCGGTGGCGAATTCAACCACCACAACGGACTATTCACCGGACGCCAAGGAATGGAATTCATGTCGTTGCGCGAGTCGTATGCCTACACCGAAGCGTTGGGCGGACTTACTATCATCAACCACCCGGGGCAATACTGGAGCCTCTCTAAAACCTATGCCGATGGCGCCAAGAACTCAGCCTCATGGCATGCCGAGAACTTCCGTCTCTACAACTCGCTGATAGGTCTCGAAGTGTACAACCAAGGCAATCGCCGTCCCAACGACCGCATCCTTTGGGACCAAATACTCAGCATCACCATGCCAAGCCGCCCGGTATGGGGCTACTCTTGCGACGACAGCCACAACACAAGCCAGTTCTTCCGCAACTACGAGTATATGCTGATGCCCGAACTTACCCGCGAAGCCTTGCAAGAGGCTATGAAAGCCGGTCGCCTCATCTGCTCTTACGAGCCCGCCGGTAGCGGTAACGCCACCGCACCGACTATCAATGCCATCAACATCGACACTAACAATCTCACTATCACCATCGACAGCGACGATGCCAACCGCATTGAGTGGATTAGCGGCACCCACAAGACCGACACCTCTGATGCCTCAACACGTCAGAGCACCATAGTGGGCATCGGCAAAACTTTTAACTACAGCAACTTCGCCGACTCCTACGTCAGAGCACGCCTCGTCAACGACAACGGTGAGACCGCAGTGCAACCGTTCGGCTTCACCGATGCAGGCTCCTCTGCCGCCGAGGAGATAATGGCAACAGCAACAACAATGCTTAGCGTAACGCCCAACCCGGCAAGCGACATCGCCACCATCAGCTGCACCGAACCGATAATCCGCGTAACTCTCTTAAACAGCGCCGGTGCAACTGTCTTCTTCGGTGAATTTGCGCCCACCAATGAAGTAGCGATACCAGTCGACGGACTTGCATCAGGCATCTACATTGCAGTAGCCGCCACCGAGAGTGCAGCCTACACAGCAAAAGTAATAGTTAAATAAATACTATCACGCTCCGCCTTTTTAGGCGATACACACACAACACTATCAGCCCGACCCACCATAATGGCGAGCCGGGCTGACTATTTATATCATTGCATTATTTCACTATTGCTGCGAAATTGTTTTTTTAACTCTCCGATGTGAAATTATCGCGATTTATTATTACATTTGCATAAATACAAAACAGTTACTGTTATGAGTGAGATTGAGGATAAATATATAAGCTTGCTGACCGATTTCGGGTTCAAGCGTATTTTCGGAACTGATTTGAATAAGGATTTGCTTATCGGTTTCCTGAATGCGCTGTTTGAGGGTTCGCACGTGATAACCGATGTGAAGTATCTCAACACCGAACATCTGGGTGACCTTCACTCGGAGCGCAAAGCAATTTTCGACGTTTATTGCGAGACCGAGAATGGCGAGAAGTTTATCGTGGAGATGCAGAACGCTTTTCAAGAGTTCTTCAAGGACCGCTCACTATTCTATTCCACTTTCCCAATCCGTGAGCAGGGCGTGAAAGGCTCCGATTGGGATTTCCACCTGAACCATGTCTACACGATTGCTTTGCTCAATTTCGACATGCACGACCCGGCTTTCGAACAGAGCCAAATCAGCCACACCGTAAAGCTCTGCGACACATATACCCACAAGGTGTTCTATGACAAACTCGACTTCATATACGTGGAGATTGCCAAATTTGACAAGTCGGCGGATGAACTTAACTCCACATTTGAGAAGTGGCTTTATGTGCTGAAAAACCTGTCGAGGCTCGACCGGCAGCCGCAGTCACTCCGCGACAAGGTGTTTGACCGACTGTTCACCCAGGCTGAAATCGCCAAATTCAATCCTCGTGAGCTCAGAGAATATGAGGACAGCCGCAAGGCGTATCGCGACCTCAAAAACAGTCTCGACACCGCCATGCGCGAGGGATTGGAAAAAGGCCGCGCCGAAGGATTGGAAAAAGGCCGTGCCGAAGGCGAAAAAATGAAGTCAATAGCAATAGCAAAAAAAATGATGGCAATGGGACTTGATGACGACACAATCATGCAAGCCACAGGCCTCTCCGCCTCCGATATGACTGCCCTTCACAACAAGTAGTCCTAATTCCGCATCCTCTTTATAGCTTTATCTAAATGGCAGACATCTGCCCGAACATCTATTCCTTGTTCATTACACGTAGCCACCATTCACCCGAAGGACTCAGCACCGTGGAATGAGGCGGAAAAGCAGGGTGTTTTGGAAGCAGATGGATTTGTTGCGCAAAAAGAATACGGTGGCATCGACTGGCGAATTGATGCTACATATCTCGTAGCCCTCGCACGGGTGCATTATGCTCGCCAATTTCTCGCCCGACTTCACTTGCTGTCCTGCGGTGCAGCGAAGCATAAATATCCCGGCACGAGGCGCCTTGATATTTATCATTTCGGCCTGACTCACTATAGTGGGCTGTGCTACAGACTCTTCAGCATCCTCGCTACGCATTATACCTTTGGCTATCATAAACCTACCGATGGCGTCAATCGACTTCTGCGACATCTCTTGGTCTATGACATCGGTGGTGCCCGCATATATAGAGTAGGCGTGGGTATCCCATATCTGCCAATTGTAGTTGAGTAGCACTGTGTCAAACGGCTTGGGGTCATTCACCACGACGAATGGCAGTCCGAACAGTTGCGCCTCGTCTACGTTCTCAAACTTGGTGTGGATGATGCTTACATGCGGCAGGAAATTGCCCGGCAGGTAGTAGGACGCGAGTTGGATGCCATACCGGAAGTCCTTGACAAATTCAAATATGCCCGAGGCGATGCGCTGGGTGGTTTCCCCCTGCTCGTAGCCGGGGAACATGCGGTTGATATCCGTACCATCGAGCGCCCAAAACCGTTTTTCGATGTTGACGCTTGAGGGGTTGGCGCACGGAATGATGCTGATGCTGACATCGTCGGCAAGGAGGTTGCGTTCCTCAGCCACACGGAGGAGCCGCACCATGCACCCCGCCACATATTGTTGCTGTATTTCATCACCGCGCATGCTGCCCACTATGCAAAGGGTTTTAGCGCCGTTGCCAAAGGTGTAGGCTTTGATGCGGAAATCGTCGCGGTAGGGCGACGGCATGCGGAATATGGTCTGTATCTTCATTTCGTTTCGGGATATTTGTAAATTCGGCCCAAGAGGCTACCTTCGTAGACGATGGGATATGTGCGTATGGTGAAAAGGAGGCCGTCGCAGGGGCACACTATGTCGCTGAGCACTTTGCCGGTGAGCGGTTGTATTATCTGCCCCACCGATTGCCCTTTGTGCACTATCATGTCGTTGTGGATTTCGGTCACGAAGACACCGCTTGTCTGGGCATTGAGGAAGTGGACGGAGTCGGGGCCCTGGCACACTATGATATCATTGGCGGGGAGCGACGCCGGCGGCTCCGACCATATGCCCATCTCGTACATAAGGTTTTGGATTCCGTCGAGCAGGTGGTTGCACATGGAGTGGCTGATACGTCCGCCGATGCCCATTTCCACCACCAAGCAAGGCGTGCCGGTGGAATTAAGCGAATGGGCGAGAGTGGCCTCGAGGACGGTGGCCGCCTGGTGTATCCAGATAAACTGAATGCCCAGCGTTTTGGCATAGGGGACGAGATTGTCGGCCGACATTTCGCTGATGCGCACTTGCGGTATCTCGCGCAGGAAAATGTTGGAGGCGTGGATGTCGATTACCAAGTCGGCGCCCGAGAGGTCGGTGTAAATGTCGTGGGCCACTTTTTCAATCATCGAGCCGCGGAAGTTGCCGGGGAATATGCGGTTCATGTCGAGGTCGAAAGCGGGCACTCCGCGTTGCATCGTGTCGATGCCCAATGGGTTGAGGGCCGGGTAGATATCCACGGTGCCGTGCAGTTTGTGCATATTCTCGTTGATCATCTTGGCCAAGAGGAAGCACACGTATTGCCCTTCGAGCTCATCGCCGTGAGTGCCGGTCACAAGGCATATGCGCTTGCCTTTGCCATTGGTAAGATGGTTTTTGACAATTCGAAATTCCTCGTCAACGGGCATTTCAAGAGATGTCACAGTCTGTATCATTGGTAACTTTGCATTTAATAGTCATTGTTTCGGTTGTCCAGTTGAAGAAACGGCCGCGGTTCACGGGGCAGTCGTTGGTGTCGCGGCCATGCGCCAGTTTGATATATCCCGAGGTGACAGGCCGGTCGAAGGTAGGGTCGTAGCCCAGCCATAGGCCTTGGGCGGCGTCGTACACTTCCACCCATGCATGGGTCTCCCCTTCGCCTACCACCATGCCGTTGACATATCGGGCCAGGTAGCCGGCGGCGCGGCATGCGGCAATCATCACATGGGCGAAGTCCTGGCACACTCCTACGCCGCCATTGAGGGCCTCGATGGCGGTGGTGGCATTGGTAGTGACAAACCGCTGATAACGCAATGCACGGTGCGTGGCATGCATCGTGCCGGCCGGGTCGAGGCCGGCGGCGAGTGCGCGCAGCTCGTCGTTACATTGCGTTAACGGCGTCGGGTAGCGGTAGTATTCGGCCGGCGATGGGTCGGCGATGCCATACGGGCCGCACTCCACCCGTCCTTTCGACAGCACGCTGAAGGCCTTGTGCTCGTCTTCTATAAGCCCGTATATCACGCTGTTGCCAAAGCTATCCACAGATTGGTTGACATCGGCCACAGGGGTAAGGAGCACTTGGCCGCTTACCGGCCGCTGGCAACCGCAGGCCATCGGCTGCACCCTCAGTTTATAACTATGGCATCGCACTTCGGGGTCGAAGGCACACTCAGTGATAAACTCATAGTCGAAGGTCTCCACAGCATTATGCTTTGATTAGGCTGTTAAGCTTGGCAATCAAGTCGAAACGGTCGTAATCGGAGTCGATAGTCTGCTCGATTACCTCGGCCTGCTCTTTATCATAGACATCGGGGCAGAGCTGCAGATATTTCTTCAACGACTCCCACGACTCCACGATGCGGTATTTCTTGTATTCAAATCGCAGAGCGATGTCGAGGCGCTCCATGATGCGTCCGATGCACAGCAGATAGTAGGTGGGGCCATGCAGACGTTCGCTCACGCTGCCCCAGAAAGAGAGCAGCCAGTCGTTGATAGGTTGCAGGTCGGCAATGTTCATCTGCTTCTTTTCGGCCTCCAAAGCAATCTTGTCGCGGCACAGCTCCACATAGCTGAACGACTCGGAATAGATGTCGGGGCGCAACACTATGGCATTGTCCATCATGCGCTCAATCACGGCTCGGAGCGAAGTGGGGTTGTTGGCGTCATAAATCTGCTGCATCATCTGGTAGGATGACGTGAATGTGCTGCACGAATAGCCGTTGATTCTGTTGAGGAACTCGCTATAAGGCGTTTCGCCCACAGGCACGTCGATGACCTCATCGTAGGCTTTACGCATAAGATGCAACATCAGATAACCTCTCTCTACATATCGGCCCAACCAATACAGATTGTTGACCTTTGCGGCACTTATTACTTTTTCCATTGCATATATTCATTTACATCGTTAAACATCACGCCATCACCCAGGTATCTTTGAAACCACCGCCCTGGCTGCTGTTTACCACAAACGAGTCGGGATTGCGGCTGAAGCGGGTAAGGCCCGATTTCCACACTTTCGTTTCGCGGCCGGTGATGACAAATGCGCGCAAATCGCATTTGCGCGGCGAAGGCTTACCGCTTTCGTCGATGATGTCGAGGTCGATGAAGTCGACCACCTCCTGAGCTATCCACCTGCGCGGGTCCTCGACAATCAGCTTGCGCACCTGTTCAATCTTCTCGGGCGACATGTCTTTGCCGAACATCACGCCATAACCGCCGGCTTCAGCCACGTCCTTGATGACGAGCTTTTCGATATTGGCCAAGATGTAGTCGAAGTCGTCCTTGAAGAATGGCAGATAAGTGGGGGCATTGTGGAGGATGGGCTTCTCGTTGAGGTAGTATTCCACCATCTTCGGCACGAAGTAATAGATGCCTTTATCGTCGGCTACGCCATTGCCCAACGCGTTGATCACCCCTACCTCACCGGCACGGTAGGCCTCCATAAGGTTGGGGATGCCGAGCAGCGAGGATGGCTCGAAGGCGAGCGGGTCGAGATACTCGTCGCTGACGCGGCGGTAGATGGCGCCGACGCGCGATTTGGCATTCAAGCCCTTGTAATAGAGTTTACCCCCCTCTACCACCAAGTCGCCCGGGAAAGCTAAGGTGGCGCCGGTCTTCTCCGCCAGGTAGGAGTGCTCGAAGAAAGCCGAGTTGTAGCGGCCCGGGGTGAAGATGACATTTATGCCGCGGCCGCCGTTGATGAAGTCCATCATTTCGCGCAACATGTCGCCGTAGTTGCGGTTGTCCTCGATAAGGTTGTCGCGAAATGTCTGAGGCGAGGCCTTGCGGGTCACCATGCGGGCTATCATGGGGTAGCTTGCGCCCGAGGGGATGCGCAGGTTGTCCTCCAAGATGAGCCAATTGCCATCCTTGGCTTGCACCAAATCGATGCCGGCGATGTGGGCATACACGTCCTCGGCCGGTGTGATGCCTTCACATTCAGGCATGTACCCTTTGCTTTCGTAGGTAAATTCCTTGGGTACGACTCCGTCTTTGACGATATTTTTTTCGTGATAGATGTCGTAAAGAAAAGCATTCAACGCTTTGACGCGCTGTATCAACCCGCTTTCGAGCATCTGCCATTCCTGAGCCGGTATGCGTCGCGGTATGGCATCAAACGGGAACAATTGCTCATTGAACACACCGTTTTTATACACTCCAAACCTTACGCCGTAGCGCTGCATCCATTGATTGACCGACTCGCGAGCAGATAATAATTCTTTCATAAATCTTTCCTCCTTAAATTAGAAATGTGACCTAAACAGAAACATTCTGCCATGTGGTATGTGTTATAATAATCATATTGCGAGACAAAGTTACACATTTGCTTTCAATTTGCAAGCGATTTTTAATTTTTTCTTTATTTTTGCCAAAGAATAATTAAAATCAATGGATTTTTGCTTGCAAAAGGCGCGTTGGATGTCACGAGGCGGGTCTAAGGAGCCTGACCGGGGCTGCGGGAGCCGCTAAATGGCATAGCAAAGGGGCATGGACGTCGGACGGTATGGCGGACGACCGGGGCCGGGGAGCGGCAATTTCCGATAATTTACGGTAAATTTCGCCGGGCAAGGATGTAACGTGAGAAAATATTTTGCGCTGTCGAAAAAATTAGTTAAGTTTGTGGGAAATAACCATAGGAAATGTGATAACCGTCAACCATATAAGATAACCGGCAACCATATAAGGTGGCCAACACCCGTATCATATAACCCATCCACTATATAAGACAACCATCCACTATATCACAAGATATGCTTAATATTATCAAAAACGACCCGTGGCTCGAGCCGTTTGCTCCCGCTATCGAAGGGCGTCATGAAGATGCCGTAAGAAAAGAGAAAGAACTGATCAAGGGGAACAAGAACCTTGACGGTTTTGCCAATGCGCACCACTATTTCGGACTACACCGCGACGAGAAAGGGTGGGTGTTCCGCGAATGGGCGCCCAATGCTACAGCCATAACGCTGATAGGTGATTTCTCCGACTGGCAGGAGCAGCCGAAATACGCGTTGACCCGCAAGGACAACGGCGTGTGGGAGCTGCGCGTAGGGCCCCGCGGCATGAAGCATGGTCAATTGTATAAGATGAAAGTGCGTTGGGAAGGGGGCGAAGGCGAACGCATTCCCGCCTATGCCACGCGAGTGGTGCAGGACGAGCAGAGCCACATATTCTCGGCGCAGGTGTGGACTCCCAAGAAAGGCTACGAATGGAAGGTAGAATCGTTCGTGCCCGACACACGCCCGTTGCTGATTTACGAGTGCCACATAGGCATGGCGCAGCAACGCGAAGGCGTAGGCACCTACGTAGAGTTTCGCGACAACATATTGCCACGCATCCACGCCGACGGCTACAATGCCATACAGATAATGGCCATACAGGAGCACCCCTACTATGGGTCGTTCGGCTACCACGTGTCGAGCTTCTTCGCGCCGTCGAGCCGCTTCGGCACACCCGAAGAACTTAAAAGCCTTATCGACAAGGCCCACGAGCTGGGCATCGCCGTCATCATGGACATCGTGCACTCCCACGCCGTCAAGAATGAGAACGAGGGGCTCGGCCGCCTTGATGGCTCATACAACCAATACTTCTACGGCGACCACCGTCGCGAGCACCCGGCATGGGACTCCCTGTGCTTCGACTACGGCAAGAACGAGGTGCTCCACTTCCTATTGTCCAACTGCAAATACTGGTTGGAGGAATTCAAATTTGACGGTTTCCGCTTCGACGGCGTCACCTCGATGCTCTACTACGACCACGGCCTGGGACAAGCCTATGGCTCCTACGGCGACTATTACAACGGGGCGCAGGACGTCAACGCCATCACCTACCTTACGCTTGCCAACAAGCTGATACATGCCATCAACCCCCACGCTATCACCATAGCCGAGGAGATGAGCGGCATGCCGGGACTGGCGTTGAAATTCAAAGACGGCGGCATAGGCTTCGACTACCGCATGGCCATGGGCATCCCCGACTATTGGATAAAGACGCTCAAGGAGAAGAAAGACGAGGACTGGCATCCCACATCGATATTCTGGGAGCTCACCAATAGGCGATACGACGAGAAGACCATATCCTACGTGGAGAGCCACGACCAGGCGCTGGTGGGCGACAAGACCATCATCTTCCGCCTCATCGACGACCAGATGTACTGGCACATGATGGTAGGCGACAACAACATGACAGTGGACCGCGGCATCGCGTTGCACAAGATGATAAGGCTGGTAACGCTTGCCACCATCAACGGCGGTTACCTCAACTTCATGGGCAACGAATTTGGCCACCCGGAGTGGATCGACTTCCCGCGCGAGGGCAACGGCTGGAGCTACAAATATGCCCGACGCCAATGGGATTTGGTCGACCGCCAGGAACTCAAATACAAGTATCTCAACGCCTTCGACAATGCAATGATCGAATTGGTGAGCAGCGCCATCAACTTCCAATCGCTTAGCATAGAGAAATTGTGGGAGAAGGACGACGACCAAGTGCTTGCCTTCCGTCGCGGCGACTTAGTGTTCGTGTTCAACTTCAGCCCCTTCAAGTCGTTCACCGGCTACGGCATCCTTGCTCCCGCCGGCAAATACAAGGTGGTATTGTCGAGCGACGACGAGCAGTTTGGCGGCTTCGGCAATATCGACAAGACGGTAGAGCATCTCACCCAGCACGACGACCTCTATGCCCCGATAGGCAAAGAATGGTTGCGCATGTATCTGCCGGCCCGTTCGGCGCAGGTGCTACGCCTTGACCGCACGCCGGCCAAGCGCGCCACAAAAGGAGACAAAGGCAGCGCCGCCAAAAAATCGACCAAGAAGAAATAACGACGCGCCGTGGCAGGAATAAAAAGTCTGATGAAAGATACTGCCATCTACGGGGTGAGCAGTATCGTTGGACGCTTTTTGAATTGGTGCCTGGTGCCGATGTACACCTACCTGTTCGCCGCCGAGCAGTATGGCATCGTCACCAACATCTACGCCTACGTGGCATTGGTGCTCATCATTTTGCTCTATGGAATGGAGACGGGCTTCTTCCGCTTTGCCAACCACGAGCGATGGGACAACCCGATGCAAGTGTACTCCACGACGTTGATATCGGTGGGCACGACCACGATAATATTCGTCGCCCTGGCGTGCCTCTTTTCTCCACAGATAGCCCAAGCACTCAATTGCGGCGACCACCCGTCGTTCATATGGATGATGGCCGTGGCAGTGGGCATCGACGCCTACAGCTCGATAGCGTTCTCCTATCTGCGGTATAAGAAGCGGCCGGTGAGGTTTGCGACGCTGAAGTTCATCAACATAGGGCTCAACATAGGGCTCAACCTATTGTTTCTCATCGTGTGCCCGTGGTTGCAGCGTGAAGCGCCGGGGCTGATCGACTGGTTCTACGACGCCGACTTCGGCATAGGATACATCTTCCTCGCCAACATGCTGTCGTCGATGGCGATAATGCTTATGTTGCTGCCCGAGCTTCGGGTCAACTACAGTTTCAACAGCCGCCTGTGGCGCGAGATGATACGCTACAGTTTCCCGTTGCTGATACTTGGAGTGGCGGGCATCATGAACCAGACCATCGACAAGATATTGTTGCCATTCTTGATCGACGACCCCACCGAGGCGTCGCGCCAGCTCGGCATCTACGGTGCCAACTACAAGATAGCCATCGTCATGGTGATGTTCATCCAGGCGTTTCGATTTGCCTACGAACCGTTCATCTTCGACAAGAACAAGGAGAGCGGCGGCGACAAACGCCAGGCCTACTCCGACGCGATGAAGTTTTTCGTAATCTTCGGGCTGTTCATATTCCTCGGGGTAATGTTCTTCCTCGACCTGCTAAAATACTTCATCTCGCCGCGCTACTTCTCAGGGTTGCAGGTGGTGCCCATAGTAATGGCAGCCGAATTTTTCTTCGGGATATTCTTCAACCTGTCGCTATGGTACAAGCTCACCGACCGCACCATATGGGGCACATGGTTCTCGCTCGGCGGGTTGGCTATAACCTTGGCAATCAACATAATATTCGTGCCACATTACGGCTATATAGCGTGCGCGTGGGCGGCACTATGCTGCTACGGGGCAATGATGGTGGCCTCCTACCTGATAGGGCAGAAGAAATATCCCATCAACTACGACCTTCGCCGCTTAGGGCTCTACATACTATGCGCCGGAGCACTATATGGGATTGCCACGCTCGCCACTACCGATATCGAGATAGTCAACTATCTGCTACGCAGCTTGTTGCTGGTAGCGTTCGGCGCACTGATATGGGTGAAAGAGAAGCCGTTGTCGCGTCACTCCGTCAAAAAAACTGAATAGCGCAATATGACTGCCACCGGGAAGAAACGCATAGTGCTACTGAGCTGCAACGACCTGCTCGGCGGGGCCGCCATTGTCACCTACCGGCTGATGCGAGCTTTGCACGACCTCGGCCACGATGCCGACATGCTCGTCACCAACAAGCAGGGCGACGACCCGCACGTGCATCAACTTGGCACGGCGGCAGCGAGGAAATGGCGGTTCATAGAGGAACGTCTGGGCATATTCATGCGCAACGGACTAAACCGCAGGGACTTATTCAAAGTGTCGACCGCCTCAACCGGCATGAATATCCACAACCACCCCCTTGTGCGGCAAGCCGATGCCATTTTCGTCAACTGGGTGAACCAAGGCACCGTGTCGCTCAACGAGATGCGCCGCCTATGCGCCATGGGCAAACCGGTAGTGTGGACTATGCACGACATGTGGAACATGACCGGGATATGCCACCATGCCTACGGCTGCACCGGCTTCCACGACAGCTGCGGCAACTGTAAATACCTGGGGCACAGAGCTTCGGCCTCCGATCTGTCACATGCCGTGTGGCTCCGCAAGAAAGCGCTTTACGACAGCTCCGAAATACGTTTTGTGGCCGTCAGCAACTGGGTGAAGCAATGCGCCAGCCGCAGTTCGCTGCTTCGCGACAAGGAGGTCACCGTAATCCACAACGCATTCCCGGCCGAGCAATTCCCAGTAGGCAGCGGAGGATCGTCCATGAGCACCGACGACAAAGGGCCACGCCACGTCATAGCCTTCGGAGCGGCAAAACTCGACGACCCCGTAAAAGGCATCCGCTACGCCATCGACGCCCTCAACATCCTCGCCGACCAATCGCCCCAACTGGCCGATAAGTCAATAGCGATATTCTTCGGCAGATTGGATAATAAGGCACTGCTTAGCGACTTACGTTTCCCCCACAAAGCCATAGGCAGCATCACCGACAAAGCAGACTTGCAAAAGCTAATGGGGCAAACCGACGTCATACTTTCCACCTCGCTCTATGAGACCCTCGGCGGAACGCTGATAGAAGGGATGTCGGCGGGAGCCACCCCCGTATCCTTTGGCGAAGGGGGCCAAGTCGACATCATCGACCACAAATCCACCGGATACATAGCCCGCTACTTAGACCCTGCCGACGTGGCCGAAGGCATACGCTGGGCCATCGCCACCCGCCTCGACCGCAACCGCCAGCACAAAGTGGTCAGCGACCGATTCAACGCCCGCGACATTGCCCTTAAATACCTCTCGCTGATTTCTTAAGCACATCCCACTAATGGGCTAAACACCCACCTGCAGCCAGTGAGTGGCATAGCGGGCAATATCGTCATTTATCCCCACGGCGATTATTATCGTGCCGTGTGGCTCATCTTTGAATTGTGGCTACTTCGTAGGGGCGTTACCACAATAGTCAAAAAGCAATAGTCAAAAAGTGTCAAATCTAAGATTTGTATAGTAATTTTTACATGATTAACACTTTTTCTTGTTTAAATTGACTAAATTTGCAAGATAGTGTATACACCTCAAAAAATAGTCATACTATGCCATTTGTAAAATGCCCCGAATGTGGGAAACTTAATTCTGTAAAGCTAAAGAATTGTCCCAAATGCGAAGCCTCGTTGGAGAGCGTGCGCACTCCCAACAACTACGACCAATCATCAATGGCATACGCCGGCATGCCCCAGCAACCCGCCGCGCAACCTCAGCCTAACCCGTGGGGACAACCGGCAGCGCAACCAGCCGCACAGCCGCAACCCAATCCATGGGGACAACCCGCTGCACAACCGGCCGCACAACCTCAGCCCAATCCTTGGGGACAACCCGCAGCACAACCGGCAGCGCAACCGCAACCCAATCCGTGGGGGCAACCTGCAGCTCAGCCAGCAGCACAACCGCAGCCCAATCCTTGGGGACAACCAGCAGCTCAGCCAGCAACACAACCGCAGCCCAATCCTTGGGGACAGCCGGCAGCACAACCGGCAGCGCAACCTCAGCCTAACCCCTGGGGGCAACCTGCCGCGCAACCTGCCGCGCAACCGCAGCCCAATCCGTGGGGACAACCCGCCGCGCAACCTACAGCACAAGCGCAGTGCCCGGTATGCGGCAGTCCCACTGCTCCCGGCGTGCGATTCTGCGGCGCTTGCGGCGCTCCAATCCCACCCTCCATACCTACTCGCAAGAACCCATATTGCATATGATTAGCAATAGCGCCAATATGCTAAATAACAATTGATTATGAACTTTACACCAATAGCCCGCCCCTACTTCCGCTCGGTCGACGCACGCACTATGCGCGCATCAGCCGACTTGGAACACACGCAACGGCGAGTGCTCAGGCAGCTATTGGAATACGGCAGGGACACGCAATGGGCACGCGAGCACTCACTGACGCCCGCGCTAACTCCCGCCGAATATGCCAACCGCCAACCGATATGCCAATACGAGGACCTGCGGCCCTATGTAATGCGCATGGTAAACGGCGAAAAAGACCTGCTGTGCCCCGGGGTAACACGCCGTTACGCCCAATCGTCGGGCACCTCGGGAGGCAAAAGTAAATACATACCATTGCCCAACCGCTCGCTCCGTCGGTGCCACTATGCCGGCAGCACCGCGGTGGTGGCACGCTATCTCAGCAACTACCCCGACAGCCGCGCCTTCGCCGGCCGCAGCCTCATACTCGGCGGCAGCTACGCCAACGAGCTGGCACTGCCCGCCGGAGTCAAAGTGGGCGACCTCTCCGCCTCGCTCATCGACTGCATCAACCCCGTGGTCAACCTGTTCCGCTCCCCCGACAAATCTACGGCGCTGATGAGCGACTGGTCGGCCAAACTGCCGCGCCTCGTCGAAGCCACACGCCGGGCCAACATCGTGACGCTCTCCGGAGTGCCCTCATGGTTCCTTACCCTATTGCGCAACGTGATGGCCGCCGAAGGCGCCACCGAGCTACACCAAGTGTGGCCCAACCTCGAAGTGTTCTTCCACGGAGGCATCTCGTTTGCGCCCTACCGCAAGCTCTACGACGCCATCATCGACCCGGCAAAGATGCGATACATGGAGACCTACAACGCCTCGGAAGGCTTCTTCGCCTTGCAAGCCTCGCCCGACGACGACTCAATGCTCCTGCTCACCGATGTCGACGTGTACTACGAGTTCATCCCACTGTCGCAGCTCGATAGCGACAACCCCGCCACATTGCCCGCATGGGAAGTGGTCAAAGGCGACATTTATGCCATGGTTATCACATCGAGCAACGGTCTATGGCGCTACATGATAGGCGACACCGTGAAGATAGCCGATACCAACCCGCTCAAAATCAAGATTGCAGGACGCACCGGCGCATATATCAACACATTCGGCGAGGAGCTCATGGTATGCGACGCCGAAGCAGCCATGGCACGCACATGTGCCGCCACCGGCGCTTCAGTCACCGACTACACCGCAGCTCCCGTTTACACTACCGCCACCACCAATGGCCGCCACCAATGGGCTATCGCCTTCGACAACCCACCCGCCGACCTACAACAGTTCGCCCGGATACTCGACAACGAGCTATGCAACGAGAACTCCGACTACCAAGCCAAACGCACAGGCAACATATTCCTTGCGCCACTCACCATCACAGCCGTAGGGCAGGACGCCTTCGACCAATGGCTACTGTCGACAGGCAAACTCGGCGGACAACGCAAGATACCACGGCTGCGCAACGACCGCACCATCATCGACAAAATTATCGAACTAAACACCTCTAAATAGAACACTATGAAAAAAATCAAACTCATACGCAGCATCTTCGTCCTAATCGCTGCGCTCCTCACTTCCACGCTTAACGCGCAGGAAGCCAAATACATATTCTACTTTATCGGCGACGGCATGGGCAATGCCCACGTCATGATGACCGACAACTACCGCCGCTTGGCACTGGGCCAAGAGCAGCCGCTCAACATGCTGCAGCTCCCCGTCCACTCCTTTGCCACTACCTACTCGGCATCATCGCCCGTCACCGACTCCGCAGCCGCCGGCACCGCCCTGTCGACCGGGAGCAAGACACGCAACTCCATGCTCGGCATGAACGCCGACACCATCGCCGTGACCTCCATAGCCAAATACCTCCACGATAGCGGCTACGGCGTAGCCATCATGACCAACGTGGCCGCCGACGACGCCACCCCCGGAGCATTCTATGCCCATGTGCCCAACCGCAGCATGTCCTACGAAATCGGGCGCCAAGCGGCCGAATCGGGCTACGAGCTCATAGCCGGGGCATCGCTTCGCGGACTGACCAAGGACGGCAAATCCACCGGTCTGGCTGAATATATAGCCAGCCAGGGCGTCGACCTGCTCACAAGCCCTGAGGCCGTTGCCGCCTCCACCAACCGCCGCATCATCCTCACCCCCTCCACCTCGATATGGGAATGGGACATGGGATTTACCGTAGATAGCATCCCCGGCGCCATGAGCGTCAACGACCTTACCGTCACCGCCATCAACCACCTCACGCGTCACACCCCCGACAAATTCTTCATGATGATAGAGAGCGGCAACATCGACCACGCTGCCCATGCCAACGACGGCGGCGCCGTGGTCAAAGAAGTCTACGCCTTCGACAACGCGATAGGCACAGCGCTCGACTTCTACCGCCAGCACCCCGACGAGACCCTCATCATAATCACCGCCGACCATGAGACCGGCGGAATGACCGTGGGCAACAACTGCACCGGCTACATGGCCCACCCCGAATACCTCGTGCCGCAAAGCATCTCCAAGGACATGTTCTCAATCTATTGCGACAGCATCGCGCAATCGGCCACCAAACCCTCATGGGAGCAGATGAAAGCCTACCTCACCGACCACCTCGGGCTCTTCACCACCATTCCGCTGAGCCAGAGCCGCGAAGACCACCTCAGAGGAGCGTTCAACGCCACTTTCATAAAGGGCGAGTCGGAGCGACAGGAGACACTCTACTCCAACTTCAACGCCTTCCCCGTGGAAGTATTCAACATACTAAACGAAGAAGCCGGCATAGGATGGACCACTCGCGGACACTCCGGCAACTTCGTGCCCGTCTTCGCCATCGGCGTAGGCTCCGACCTCTTCACCGGGCTCAACGACAACACCGCCATCCCGATGAAAATACTCAAAGCCGCCAATATCCGACAGTAATAACCGCGGGCACCAGCGCAAGCGCCCTCCCCGCCCATTATATATCCTTGATAATTAATTGATTGTACTAATAAGATGGAATTAAAAAAACGTATCTTACTTGTTCTACTCACTCTCATGACCGTAGCGGGCCTTCGCGCCCAAAACAATGAACGCATCAACGTGGACCTCAACCTCATCAAAGTCAACGTCAGCATGCACCCCGAGCACTACCGGCAGCTTATGGACCGGTACCTTCAGGCCGACACCACCCTGCGCCTCGACGAAATAGCGACCGTATACTACGGCTACGCCGCTACCATCGACTACGACCCCGACCTGACTTACCCCGAAATCGATGAAGCAATCGAAGCACAGGACTATACCACCGCCTTCAACCTCAGCATCGAGAAAGCCAAGGAATCGCCCGTGTCGCTCCCCGTGCTCATCAACGTCATCAAACTCATGCCGCAAATCGACCTCAAAGGCCACATCGACGCCTACCTCAACATACGCACGCGCCTGCAGATGCTCATCGGCACAATCCTCGCTTCCGGCACCGGAATACGCAGGGAATTGCCCTTCAAAGTGATTTCCGAAGGCGACATGATGGTAATGCTCAAAGACATCCTCGAAATCGACCAAATCGTTGACCGGTCGAAAATCGGGGATCTCGACGCCGTCAAAATCACCTTCCCCAACGACAGCCGCGAGCATATCCTCTACTTCGACAACACCCTCCACGACAAATTCAAGAAATAACCACCCCCTCCACACCCACCAATGAGCGACCTCGGCAAAAACATCCCCAAATGGACCGAAATCGAACTGCTCCCCGAATGGGACGAGCCATTCTACGACGTATATACCGCCAAAAAATACGGTAAATGGCTGATGCTCAAGACCCTCAAGCCTCAATATCGCGACGACGACACCTATCGCGCCATGATAGAAAAGGAATTTGATGTGAGATACAACCTTGCGCATCCCAACATAGTCATGATCAACGACTTCGAAGAGGTGCCAGGCATAGGCATGTGCATCATCACCGACGACGTATACGGCGACTCCCTCCGCAAGCTCCTCGACAAAGGAAAGGTCGACGACACGACCCTCCAGAAGGTGTGCACTTCGCTCGTCGACGCCCTGGAATATATACAGACCAACCATATCGTCCACCACAGCATCAGGCCCGAAACAATCATTTTCACCGAAAATATCGGCAACCTCAAATTGATTGACGTAGGGTTTGACCAACTCGACCACCTCACCCACGACGACACCTCCCGCGACATCCACGATTTCGGGCTGGTGCTCAAAGAAGTGCTCGACCACCTGCCCGAGCGCAACACCCACCTGCAACGCGTAGCCGCCCGTTGCCTCAACCCCGACCCGCGCCGCCGCTACCACGACATACGCGACCTCAAAATGGCGCTGTCCAACCGCTCCAACCATCGCCTCTACATCATTATTATCACATTTCTCATAATCATGATTGCCCTGCTCGGATGGCTTATCGCCAACCCCGACACCGTGGCAATAAACCAATAAAAAGTTCACACTACCATGGCCGTAGAAATCAAAGCTATACAACCTTCAAAACGAGAGCTCAAAAAGTACGTGAAATTTGGCATCAACCACTACAAGGGCAACGACTGCTTCGTGCCCCCTTTGGTAATGGACGACGTCAACACCCTCCGTCCCGACAAAAACCCCGCCTTTGAATTTTGCGAGGCCCAATCGTTCATGGCCTATCGCGACAACACCCCGGTGGGCCGCATCACCGCAATCATCAACCAGCAAGTCAACCAACGCACCGGCAAAAACAACCTCCGCTTCGGGTTCGTCGACTTTATCGACGACGACGAAGTGGTCGACGCCCTCTTCAATGCCGCCATCAACTGGGGTAAAGAACGCGGCATGACCACAATCACCGGGCCTATGGGATTTTCCGACCTCGACCACGAAGGGATGCTAATCGAAGGCTTTGACCGACTCGGCACCATGGCTTCGATTTACAACTACCCCTACTACCCCCGCCAAATGGAACGCATGGGCTTCGTCAAAGACGTCGACTGGGTGGAATACCTCATCAAAATCCCCGACGGCATACCCGAAAAGCACCAGCGCATCGCCGACATCGTGCAACGTAAATACAACCTGAAAATCCTGCGCTTCAAATCGCGCAAAAAAATCAAAGACGAATACGGCAAAGCCCTCTTCGACCTTATCAACGAAGCCTACGACGGCCTTTACGGCTACTCCCCGCTCACACCGCGACAAATCAACCACTATATCGACCTTTACCTGGGCATACTTCGCCTCGACGACATCTCGGTAATAGTCGACGCCAACGACCAGCTCGTCGCCGTCGGCATTTCCATAGCCAGCTTCTCCCGCGCCCTGCAGAAAAGCCGCGGACGCATTTTCCCCTTCGGTTGGTGGCATCTGCTCAAACCTTTGCGCGGCAAAGTCGACACCGTCGACCTGCTGCTCGTCGCCGTCAAACCAGAATACCAAAGCAAGGGCGTGAACGCGCTCCTCTTCGCCGACCTCATCCCCCGCTACATCAAGACCGGATACCGACAAGCCGAAAGCAACGTGGAACTGGAAGGCAACGAAAACGTGCAGAAACAGTGGGAATACTTCGAGCGTGAACAGCACAAACGCCGCCGCGCCTACAAAAAAGATATCTGACATACAGCCTACCACGAGACGTCTCTCTGAGGCTAACATCGCATGCAACTATACCCCGGGCCGAAGCCTGGGGTTAACTTTTATATACCATGTCTCCGACATGGAGATACTTTTAACAATTCAACCGGCTTTTGCGGCTGACCCTGTAAATCGGCGTCGCTCCGGACGCCACAACCTGGGCGGCATGATACCCCGCACCTACGTTTATTAAGCCATAAAATACTATTATTCAACTACTTGTGCGGACGCGATATATCGCGTCCCTACCATGTGGGCGATAATATGAAGGTTCTGCAACACCCTGCATGACGCGCCGGCGGTTTTGTTGGGGGGCTTGGTTGGTTTGGTTACTAAAAAAAAACGACCGCTCGGCGCGGTCGCTATTAAAAATAAAACACTTTTTTTCCTGAATAAATGCAGACTCACGCCTGCTCTTGCTTAATAAATCGCGGCGGTAAGATTTACATACCATTCAACCGCTTTCTTAATCATCTT
>JAQXRH010000046.1 GCA_029218425.1 Bacteroidales bacterium
GCTGGAGAAGAAATATCCCTACAATGCCGAACTGATACAGATCCTCTATCAGGCATCGGCACTCGAAAAGACGGAGGGCGGACTCGTGCCGTTGAACGACGACAACCGCGCGCGTCTTGAAGCGCTTGCCTACGAATACGAGTATGTAGGCATCGAGTGAAAAAATGAAATGTTATTAATAACCTATTTATAAACCAATTAAAAATCAAACAAATGAAAAAGTTAATTTCTTCTTTGTTCGCCTTCGCGGTGATTTTTTCAATGACAGTGCTCGCTTCTTGTGGCGGTGCGCCCAACGTTAGCAAAGTTATCGAAAAGCATGACAACGGTGAGCAATTGACCCAGGCCGACTACTCTGCTCTTCTTGACTATGTTGATGCAGCTATGGACGAAGCACTTCCCATCGTAAAAGAGATACAGGAAGCCGCAATGAACGGAGATCAGAGCAAAATTGAGTCTCTTCAGAAAAAAGCCGAAAATCTCGAAAACAAATTCCCCGACATGGAAAAAGCTCTCGATATAATAGAGAATGCAAGCGACGCTGATATGGGCGCAGCTAACGTAGAAAAAGGCAAAAAACTGATCAAGAAAATGACTGAGTCTACCGGCATGAGCATGGAAGATTTCATTTAATTTTACCAGCTATCCCGGATAAATAAAAAAAAAGAGGGAGGGGCCCGGTTTACCGGTCTCCTCCCTCTTCATCAGGTAAATAGTGCTTGCAGATATATCGTATTGAATAGTTTTTATATGAGTTACTCTCCGCTGTTGATTGGCGATTACTTGTCGGAGAGCATCTTGTCGATTGCGGCGGCGGTGTCGCGGCCTGACGCGATGCAACGTACGACGAGCGAAGCGCCTGTAGAGGCATCGCCGGCGGCGAATACTTTGTCGACGCTGCTGCGGTGCGAAGCATCGACTTTGACATTTTTGCGAGCGTCTTTTTCAACGCCCAGCTGTTCGAGCAGCCCTTCCTGCACGGGGTTGGTGAAGCCCATGGCGAGGAGCACGAGCTCGGCTTTGATGACTTCGGTGTTGCCGGTGTGGATTAGGTTCATGCGTCCGGTGGCGGCGTCTTTCTCCCAGCGTACTTCTTCGACTTCGACTTCAGTCACTTTGCCGTCTTTACCGCGGATGGCACGAGTGTCGAGCAACCAGCGGCGGTCGCAACCTTCTTCGTGGGATGAAGAAGTCTTGAGGATGACGGGCCAGTAAGGCCACGGCGTGTCGGGGTTTTCGCCCACCGGGGGCTTGGGCATGATTTCAATCTGGGTCACTGATTTGCAGCCTTGGCGATGGGCGGTGCCCACGCAGTCGCTACCGGTGTCGCCGCCGCCGATTACCAGTACATTTTTGCCTTTAGCGGTGATGCGTTGGTCGGCAGGGATGTCGGCGCCGGCGTTAACGCGGTTTTGCTGTTGGAGCAATTCGAGGGCGAAATGAACGCCTTTGAGGTCGCGTCCTTCCACCTTCAAGTCGCGTGGCACGCCCGAGCCGATGGCTACGCAAACGGCATCGTAATCGTTGAGGATATCGGCGGCAGGGATATCCTTGCCGACCTCCACGTTGTAGCGAAATTCGATGCCTTCCTCTTCGAGGAGAGCTATGCGGCGGTCTATGACGCTCTTGTTGAGTTTGAAATCGGGGATGCCGAAACGGAGCAAACCTCCGGCGGCTTCGCTTTTTTCGAATACGGTCACCGAGTGCCCTTTGCGGTTGAGGCGGTTGGCGCAAGCCAGTCCGGCGGGACCTGAGCCGATAACGGCGACACGTTTGCCGGTGCGCTTGGCGGGGACATGCGCGGTGACGAACCCTTCGGCGAAAGCACGTTCGACGATGGCGCATTCATTTTCGCGAATGGTGACCGGCTGGTGCTGCTTGTTGAGGACGCAACCTTTCTCGCAGAGGGCGGGACAGACGCGGCCGGTAAATTCGGGGAAGTCGTCGGTGGCGGTCAATAGTGCATAAGCGCCTTTGATGTCGTTTTTGTAGAGGCGGTCCTGCCATTCAGGCTGTTTGTTGCCCAGCGGGCAACTCCAGTGGCAGAAGGGGACGCCACATTCCATGCAACGAGAGGCTTGCAGACGGCGGTCTTCGGGGTTGAGAGTCTGCTCCACTTCGCCATAGTCGCGAATACGGTCGGCGATGGGGCGGTAGCCAGCCTCTTTTCTATTTATAGTCAGAAATGCTTTAGGATTTCCCATGTTGAAAGTATTTTATTAGATGGCGCGCGGAAAATGAGATTGGCGCCGTGGTGATTTCTTTAGTTGAGTTATCTATCAATCGCGTTCGAGACTTGCAATTTTGCGTTGCAACATTTCCATTTTCTCGTCGTGGAGCACCTTCTTGTATTCGAAGGGAACCACTTTGATGAATTGTCCCACATATTCGTTCCAGTTGTCGAGCATACGGCCGGCGAGGGGGCTGTGGGTGTGTTTGAAATGGTTGGAAATGAGGCGGTAAAGTTCGCGGTTGTCGCTCATATCCTCGATGAGAGAAAGTTCGACCATTTCCATGTTGCAATAGTAGTCGAAGTCGCCGTCGGGGTTCCAGATGTAGGCAACGCCGCCACTCATACCGGCGGCGAAGTTGCGTCCGGTGGAACCGAGTACCACGGTGCGTCCGCCCGTCATGTATTCGCAGCAGTGGTCGCCGACGCCTTCCACCACGGCAATAGCGCCAGAGTTGCGGACGCAGAAACGTTCGCCCACGCGTCCGTTGATGTAGACTTCGCCCGAGGTTGCGCCGTAGAGGAGAGTGTTACCGGCGATAATGTTTTCTTCGGGAGCGAATGTGGAGCCGGTAGGAGGCACGATGACAATTTTGCCACCCGACAAGCCTTTGCCCACGTAGTCGTTGGCGTCGCCTTCCAAGCGGAAAGAGATGCCGTGGGCGAGGAATGCGCCGAAGCTTTGTCCGGCAGAGCCCTTGAAAGTCACTGAGATAGTGCCTTCGGGCAGACCTTCATTTCCATATTTCTTGGCCACTACGCCCGACAGCATAGCGCCAACCGAGCGGTCGGTATTGGCAATCGGGAAGTCGAGTTCGACCGGCATAGAGCTTTCGATGGCGGGATAAGCGCGGCTTATCATCTTGCGGTCGAGCACGTTGTCGATGTCGTGTTCTTGCGAAGTGACGTTGATGATGGCATTCTTGTGCGACTCTTCGGGCGAGTAGATGATGCGCGACAGGTCTAAGTGTGCTGTCTTAGGCGTCGAGCATCCGGCTTTGACGGTGAGCAGGTCGGAGCGTCCGATTATTTCGTTGAGCGAACGGTAGCCGAGTTCGGCCAGAGTTTCGCGTATTTCCTGTGCGAGGAATTTGAAGAAGTTGATTACGTATTCCGAACGACCTACGAAACGCTTGCGCAGCTCTTCGTTCTGCGTTGCGACGCCCACCGGACAAGTGTTGGTGTGGCATTTGCGCATCATCACGCAGCCGAGCACGATAAGTGCGCTGGTGGCAAATCCGTATTCCTCAGCGCCGAGCATCGACATGATGATGACGTCGCGAGCGGTCTTGAGCTGACCGTCGACTTGCAGTTTCACTTGCCCGCGCAGGTTGTTGAGTACCAACGTCTGCTGAGTTTCGGCAAGGCCGATTTCGGAAGGCAATCCGGCGTAGCGGATAGAGCTTGCGGGAGAAGCGCCCGTGCCGCCTTCAGCGCCGGATATGGTGATGAGGTCGCTCTTCGCTTTGGCCACGCCGGCGGCAATGGTGCCGACGCCGCTCTCCGATACGAGTTTTACGCTGACGCGAGCGTCGGGGTTGACGTTTTTGAGGTCGAAGATGAGCTGGGCGAGGTCCTCGATAGAGTAGATGTCGTGGTGGGGTGGGGGAGAGATGAGGGAGATGCCGGGTATAGAGTGGCGCGTTTTAGCAATGATTTTGTCCACTTTAAATCCGGGGAGCTGTCCGCCTTCACCCGGCTTAGCGCCCTGGGCAATCTTGATCTGTATTTCGTCGGCGTTGACAAGATATTCGGTGGTGACGCCGAATCGGCCCGAAGCCACCTGCTTGATAGCAGAACGCGCCGAGGTGCCGTCCTCGCGCGGGGCGAAGCGGGCTGAGTCTTCGCCGCCTTCACCGGTGTTGGAACGCGCGCCTATGGTGTTCATCGCTATTGCGAGGGCTTCGTGGGCTTCGCGCGATATTGAGCCGAACGACATGGCGCCCGTCACAAATCGGCGCATGATGTCTTCGATGGGTTCAACCTCGTCGATGGGTATTGGGGTGCCTTTCTTGAAGTCCAAGAAGTCGCGGATGAAAATGGGGTTGGGCTTGTTGTCGACGAGAGATGTGAACTCTTTGAATTTCTTGTAGCTACCCAATCGAGTGGCAATCTGCAGCGTGGCAATCGTTTCGGGATTCCATGCGTGGGATTCGCCGTCTTTTCGGAAGGAGTATTGGCCGATGTGTCGTATGGGGCTTTCGGTGTCGTAGTCCTCGGCAAAGGCTTCAGCGTGGCCGGCGATGATTTCGCGTTGGAGGTCGGCCATGTCGATACCGCCGATTTTGGATATTGTTTCGCCGAAATATTTGTGGGTGATATCTTCGCCGATACCGATAGCCTCAAAGAGCTGGGCTCCTTTGTAGGAAGTCAGCGTGGCGATACCCATTTTCGACATCACCTTGAGCAACCCTTTGTCGACGGCTTTGATGAAATTCTTTTCGGCTGTGTGGAAGTCGAGCTGTATCTCTTTGCTCTTTACAAGGCTGTCGATGACGGCAAAAGTCAGGTAGGGGTTGACGGCACTTGCGCCGTAGCCCGAAAGGAGCGCGAAATGCATCACTTCGCGAGCGTCGGCAGTCTCGACGACGAGGGCCGTTTGCACGCGTTTCTTGCGTTCGATGAGGTGGTGGTGCACAGCCGAGGTGGCGAGCAACGAAGGAATGGGTGCGTGGGTAGCGTCGGTGTCGCGGTCGGAGAGCACGATGTAGTTGCAGCCTTCGTCGACGGCTTGTTCGGCCTGCTGGCAGAGGCGTTCGATGGCTTTCTCCAATGCGTCGCTGCCGGCGTTGATGTCAAAGGTCATTGACAGCTTGTGGGTATTGAAGCCTTTGTAGCGGAGGTTGCAGAGTATGTCAAGCTCTTGGTTGGTGATAATTGGGCGTTTGAGCTCCACCATTTTGCAAAGCTCCGGGGCGGGGTTCATCAAGTTCATGTTGATGGCGCCGATATAGCTGTCGAGGCTCATTACGAGTTCCTCGCGCAGCGGGTCGATAGGCGGGTTGGTCACCTGGGCGAAGTGCTGGCGGAAGTAGCTGAAGAGCAGCTGCGGCTTGTTGGAAAGCACGGCGAGCGGCGTATCGTTGCCCATGGAGTTGACCGGCTCTTTGGCGTCGACCACCATCGGGGTGATGATTTTCTCGATTTCTTCGCGATGGTAGTTGAAGGTGCGCAGTAGTCGGGCGAAGTTGTCGGTGTCGTTGTTGACCTTTCGTCCCGAGATGATTTTGTCGAGCTTGATACGGTTTTTAGCCAACCAGTCGCGGTAGGGGAATTCGCCGGCGAGCATCTCTTTGAGCTGGGCGTCGTAGAGCACCTCGTTGTTCTCCATGTCGACCATTAGCATTTTGCCGGGGCGCAGGCGGCCTTTCTTTCTCACCTCGCCAGCGTCGAATGGGAGCACGCCGATTTCCGAGGCTATCACCATGGTGTCGTTGTTGGTGATGACATATCGAGCGGGTCGCAATCCGTTGCGGTCGAGCATACCGCCGGCGTATCGGCCGTCGCTGAAAAGCAGAGTGGCGGGGCCGTCCCATGCTTCCATGAGGATGGAGTGGTATTCGTAGAAGGCTTTCAACTCGGGCGAGATGGGGTTTTTGTCGTTGTAGCTTTCGGGCACCAACATGGCGAGAGCATGTGGGAGCGACATACCGCCCATCACGAAGTATTCCAATACGTTGTCGAGCGATGCGGAGTCGCTCATGCCGGGCTGTATGATAGGCGTCAGGTCGTTGTCGCCGAACACGTCGGGGTGGAGCATACATTCGCGAGCCTTCATCCATAGGCGGTTGCCGCGTATGGTGTTGATTTCGCCATTGTGGCCGAGCATGCGGAATGGCTGAGCCAGAGCCCATGTGGGGAACGTATTGGTGGAGAAACGGGAGTGAACCAGCGCCATGGCCGTGGTGAAGTGGGGGTTCATCAGGTCGTGGAAATAGTAGCGGAGCTGCAGAGACGAGAGCATGCCTTTGTAGGTGATTGTCTTTGACGACAGCGAGACGATGTAGAACGCCTCCTTGCCCGGCACGTTGCTTTGTTCAATCTTTTTCTCGATGCGTTTGCGCAATATGTAGAGCTTGGGTTCCAACGGGTCGTTGGTGGTCTCGTCGGCAATGAAGATTTGTATGATGTCGGGTTCGGCATCGCGGGCCACGCGGCCGAGCTGGTCGGAGTTGACGGGCACATCGCGCGGGGGCAGGAACGACAGCCCCATGGCTATTGTCTCACGTTCGATGAGGTCGAAAATCATCTGGCGGGCTTCTTCGTTGCCTTTAGGCAAGAAAACCAGGCCGGAGCCATATCGGCCTTTCTCCGGCACGGCGATACCTTGGAGCAGGATGAATTCGTGGGGGATTTGTACCATGATGCCGGCACCGTCGCCAGTCTTGGGGTCGGCGCCTTCGGCACCGCGGTGCACCATGTGTTCGAGCACCTGGAGCCCTTTTTCTACAAGCTGATGTGATTTGACACCGCGAATGTTGACGAGCAACCCTACTCCGCAGGCGTCCTTCTCGTAATCCGGACTGTAAAGTCCCTGTTGTTTAGGCAAACCTTTCTGCATATCTATTACCTTAAATTACTGAACTATTGGGCGACTGTTGTGCGCTTATCGTTCGTGCTATTGTTTATATTCACGCCACAAAGATAATCATTTTGTCGCAAATACAAATAAAAATGTAGAAAAAATCTACAAAAACTTAATAAAAATAGCAAAAAGTCCGATTTCCACCCTTTAAAATCAATTATTGCTAATGATTGCGGCTATGATGACCGCCAATGTAAAATACCAATAAAAGGCTATTTGCGCTTCGGCGACGGCGTCGTGGGCTAATCGCACGATAATTTCATTATCTTTTTGCTGAATACAAAAAAATGTGTAATTTTGCCGCGAACACAGGAGGGGTGTCCTGCATGAAGGACTGAGATTATACCCTACGAACTTGATGCGGTTAGTACCGCCGAAAGGAGCTTGTGATATCGTCGCATTCTCGGCATCAGGATTTTTCCCTCTTAGTGTCCGTCGCCATATCAGCGTCGGATTATTTTGTATATTATAATAAGTATATGAAAGTGGAAATTAACCATAAGGAAGTGGTCGTGCCTGATGGTTGCGACACCCTTGTAGCATTGCTTCAAAGCCAGGGCATCTCGGAGAAAGGCCATGCCGTGGCTGTCAACAATCGCGTTGTCCCCAAAGCGCAGTGGGCTGGATATGCCATAGCCGACGGAATGCAAATCACTGTCATCAAAGCCGTGTGCGGCGGATAACCTATGCGCACTATCGCAATCACCCTGCCGCAATGCTTTCCTGGTGAGGCTAAGGCTATTACGGAGCTTCTACGCCAGGGCGGCTATTGGCGCGTGCATATACGCAAGCCCGCGGCCACCGCATCGCAAGTCGAAGCTCTCATTGCCGACATCCCCGCCGACCTGTATCCCCGACTGTCGCTCCACGATTATTTCGACATCGCGCAACGCATGCACCTCGGAGGCGTGCATCTCAATCGCCGCAACCCTGTGGCTCCGGCATCATGGTCGGGGCTGGTGAGCCGTTCGTTGCACTCTATCGACGAGATTGGCGCATCGACCTACGACTACGCTTTCCTCAGTCCTATCTTCCCCAGCATCTCGAAGCCCGGTTACAGCGCCGACTTCGACTTCGACGCGTTGCGTAAGGCTGTCGACAGCCGCATCTTCGCTCTCGGCGGCGTCACTCCCGCCCGTTTGCCGCAAATCGAAGCCTTGGGATTTGGCGGTGCGGCTATGCTCGGCAGTGTGTGGCGGGCAAGCGTCGATGCCTCGGCTTTCAGCCTGCAATACATCACCCACCCCGTCGACGCGTTTCCCATCGCCGACCAAGTGGAGAAGGTGCTGGAAGGCGGATGCCGGTGGATACAGTTGCGCCACAAGGATGCCTCACGCGCCACATTGCTCAGCGAAGGCCGCATGCTACGTTCGCTATGCGACCGCTACGGGGCTACTTTCATCATCGACGACCATGTCGACCTCGTAGAACCGCTCAATGCCGATGGCGTACACCTGGGCAAAAACGACATGCCGGTTTCCGAAGCCCGCGATATTCTCGGTCCGCGCAAGATTATCGGCGCCACCGCCAACACCTACGACGATATCAAAGCCGCCGTAGCTGCCGGTGCCGACTATGTGGGGCTCGGTCCCTACCGCTTCACCACCACCAAGGAGCGACTCAGCCCGGTGCTCGGCCTCGACGGCTACCGCGATATCGCACGTCGTTGCAGTGCCGACCATGTCGCATTGCCTATCGTGGCTATCGGCGGCATCGAAATCGACGACATAGCCCCGGTCATGGCAACAGGTGTCAACGGCATCGCCATAAGCGGCGCCATTCGCAACGCTGCCTACCCCGTTGCCGCCACCCGCAACATCATTAACCGTATACAACAATCAACAAAATAAAGATATGTCGAAACTTATTATTGGCGGACGCGAATTTAATTCCCGCCTATTTGTCGGAACAGGCAAATTCCGCAGCAACGAAATCATGGAGCAGGCTATCCTCGCCTCCGGCACCGAAATGGTCACCGTGGCCATGAAACGCATCGACATGGACGATGCCGACGATGAAATGCTCCACCATATAAGCCACGAAGGCATTCAGCTGTTGCCCAACACCTCGGGCGTCAGAAATGCCGACGAAGCTGTCCTCGCCGCACAGCTCGCCCGCGAAGCCTTCGGTACCAATTTCATAAAACTCGAAATACACCCCGACCCCAAATACCTCCTCCCCGACCCCATAGAGACGCTCAAAGCCACCGAAGAGCTTGCGCGCCTCGGCTTCGTAGTCCTTCCCTATATTCAAGCCGACCCTGTGCTCTGCAAACGCCTTGAGGAGGCCGGCGCGGCTACCGTAATGCCGTTGGCTGCCCCTATCGGCAGCAACAAAGGCCTTGTCACGCGCGAACTGCTGAAGATTATCATCAGCCAAAGCCGTGTGCCGGTTGTCGTTGACGCCGGGCTCGGTGCTCCCTCCCATGCCGCCGAGGCCATGGAGCTTGGCGCCGATGCCGTGCTCGTCAACACTGCCATCGCCGTAGCTGGCGACCCCGTCGCTATGGCCAAGGCTTTCGCTGCCGCTACCAAAGCCGGACGCGATGCTTTCCTCGCCGGATTGGGCGCCGTTTCTGATTATGCCGAGGCTTCAAGCCCCCTGACCTCTTTCCTCGATTGATTATGTTTGCCGACGAACTTCAAAAATACGACTGGGACGAAACCACCGCCACGATTATGGCTATGACGGAGGCCGACGTCCGACGTGCTCTCCAAGCCGAAGCTCCTACCGACCGCGACTTCATGGCCCTCATATCGCCCGCCGCGGCCCCTTTCCTCGAGCAGATGGCGCATAAAAGCCGTCGCCTCACCGAGCAACGCTTTGGCAAGACTATGCAGATATTCATCCCCATGTATATCACCAACTCTTGCACCAACTCCTGCGTTTACTGCGGCTTCAACTGCCATAACAAGTTCAACCGCGTCATCCTCACCATGGACCAAATCAAGGCCGAATGTGAGGCTATCAAACGCCTTGGCCCTTTCGAGAACCTCCTCATCGTCACCGGAGAAAACCCCGCCAAAGCGGGCACCGACTACATCGAGCAGGCCCTTCAGGTGTGCCGCCCCTACTTCGCCAACCTCACCATCGAAGTGATGCCATTGTCCACCGAGGACTACATCCGTCTTACCCATTCCGGCCTCAACGGCGTAATCTGTTTCCAGGAAACCTACAATCGCGCCAACTACAAGAAATACCACCCCGCCGGCATGAAATCCAACTTCGAATGGCGTTGCAACGGCTTCGACAGAATGGGCATGGCTGGCGTCCACAAAATCGGCATGGGTGTGCTGATCGGCTTGGAGGACTGGCGCACCGACGTCACTATGATGGCGCGGCACCTCGTATACCTCCGCAAAAACTATTGGCGCACGAAATACTCCGTCAACTTCCCGCGCATGCGCCCGTCGGAATCAGGGTTCCAGCCCAATGTTGTCATCTCCGACCGCGAATTGGCCCAGCTCACCTTCGCTTTCCGCATCTTCGACCCCGATGTCGACATCTCCTATTCTACACGCGAAAACCACGCTTTCCGCAACAATATGGCCACCCTCGGTGTCACTACCATGAGCGCCGGCTCTAAAGTCGACCCCGGCGGGTATGCCACCTACAACGACTCTCTCGAACAATTCACCATCAGCGACGACTCTTCTCCCGACAAAGTGGTCGCCGACCTCCGCGCTCTCGGACGCGAACCCGTTTGGAAAGATTGGGATAAAATTTTTGATTGATATGGAACGCTATTTACGTCAAACTATGATAGAGGGCTTCGGCACCCAGGCCCAGCAACGATTGCTCGACTCTTCAGCCCTCATTATCGGCCTCGGAGGCCTCGGCGCCCCAGTTGCCACCTACCTCGTATCATCTGGCGTAGGGCGTATCGGCTTGTGCGATAAGGACACTGTGAGCCTTACCAACCTCCAGCGCCAAATCCTTTACACCGAAAACGACCTCGACCTTCCCAAAATTCAATGCGCCCACAAGCGCCTTTCAGCGCTTTCATCCCACACCGTCTTCGACCTTTATCCCGACGGCATTTCCGACGAAAATGCCGATCAAATCATAGCCGGATACGATATCGTGCTCGACTGCACCGACAAGTTCGCCACCCGTAGGCTCATCGACCGCACTTGCACTCGCCTCGGCAAACCGTGGGTGCATGGATGCATCGACCAGTTCTACGGCTATCTTACCGTTTTCAACTACCGCAACAAAAAGCATTACGCCGACCTTCACCCCGATGCCGAGTCGCTCGCCGACCCTGCCGGCAGGATTATAGGCACCGTAGGCCCCGTTCCCGGTGTCATTGGCAGCCTCCAGGCTATCGAGGCCATCAAACTCCTTTCGGGCGTTGGCGAATGTCTCGACGGCCGTCTGCTGATGCTCGATTTCGCTACAATGACAGCCAATAATATCGAATTCTAACTACATCAATCATTATGACAAAATGGAGTGATTCAGCATGGGAAGCTTCGCTTCCCATCGTCAACGAAATCAAACAGCTACCTTTCATTTCCGAGCTCGCCGATGGCTCTCTTCCCGCCGATGTCTTCCGCTTCTATATCAGCCAGGACCGGTTGTATATCGACAACTATACCCGCGTTCTCGCCCACATCGCATCCCGGCTCCCCGAAATGCCCGACGTGGCTACCTTCTTGGGGTTTGCCCTCGATGGCATCGCTGTCGAAAAGGCTCTCCACGACCAATACGACCCCGACCTAAATGCCACTAAATCGGCCGCTTGCGAGTTCTACACTTCCTATCAGCGCGCTCGCTCTGAGGAGGATGTAGCCATTGAGGCCGCCTCTATTTTGCCCTGCTTCTGGGTGTACCTCGAAGTGGGCAAATACCTGCTTTCGGTTGCCAAATTGGAAGGAAACCCCTACCGCGCTTGGATTGAAACCTACTCCGACCCGGCTTTCGACATCAGCAACGCCAAAGCCATCGACGTGTGCGACCGCCTTGCTGCCGCCGCTACCCAACCCGTGCGCGACGCCATGACCAAAGCTTTCATCGACGCCACCCGCCTCGAAATGCTCTTCTGGCAATCGGCCTACCACAAAGGCGTTGCCGACCCCGGCTTGTTGATTTAATACAACCCTAAAAACTGTCCCCACAAAAGTCCGACACGTCCCTTCCCTAAAAAATTAACAATGAAAAAATACAACATAGCTCTTACCATAGCCGGCAGCGACCCCTCGGGCGGCGCCGGTATGCAAGCCGACCTCAAAACCTTCTCGGCTCTCGGTGTATACGGCGCTTCGGCAATCGTTGCCCTCGTCGACGAAAACACCCAAGGCGTTTACGGTGTCCACCCCGTTCCGTCGCAGTTCGTGGCAGGGCAAATTCGCTCGGTCATCGACGACATCGGCGTCGACGCTGTCAAAATCGGTATGCTCCACGACTCGGAGCTTATCACTACCGTGCGCGATACCCTCGCCCTTTACCCCGATGTGCGTAATATTGTCCTCGACCCCGTCATGGTTGCCACCTCCGGCGACCCGCTCCTCCTGCCCGAGGCTGTCGACACCCTGCGCTCCGTGCTTATCCCATATAGCCGCATCATCACTCCCAATCTCCCTGAAGCATCGCTGCTCCTCGGCGCTACTATTGACCACCAGGACCAACTGGAGGATGCCGCCATCGCCCTCTCTAAAGCTTCGGGCAATGTCTCCGTGATGCTCAAAGCCGGTCACCTCGACAACGACAATCTTATCGACATCTTCTACAATGCCGAAACCGGCACGGTGACCCGCCTTGCCGCTCCTCGCATCGACACCCGCAACACCCACGGCACTGGATGCACTCTATCTTCGGCAATCGCTGCATTCCTCGCCAAGGGCGCTACGCTCGACGTCGCCGTTGCCTCGGCCAAAGACTATCTGTACCACGCCATTGCTTCCGGCGCCGATTACACCATAGGCAAAGGCCACGGCCCGGTCAACCACTTCCACGCCCTCTGGCATTAGCCCATCGTTTGAGCATACCTGCCTTACTGCGATTTTCTCCAGCTGATGGCTCTTGCTCGTAGTATTTTCCAGCGTTATAGCATATAATATGACCCCGGTCGGTTGCCATTTCGGCACTCCCGACCGGGGCCAATTCTTTTTAATCACCTTCCCGCCACAGGCGCTTGCCTCGCGGGTCGATGGGTATTGCGATGTCCGCTTACTTCACGGTTATCTTGTACGTTGCCGGTTTTACTCCCTTTGCCGTGACGGTAAATGTGATATCACCTGGCTCTTTGCCGCTTCGTACTATCGCTGTCGCTGCGCCGCTGAATAGGTCCATCTCAGGATTTTGGAACGGCAGTATGCATGTCGGGTCGCCATTGGCTGTCGCCTCGAAACTGCCGGCTCCGCTCACTGAGTATTTCACTCTGCGGCTGTCGGTGGGCACTATGTTGCCATCCTTATCTGCCACTTGTACGGTGAGGTATGCGAGGTCGTCGCCGTCGGCTTTCAGATTGTCGGTGTTGGCTGTCACGACAAGGTGATGGGCCTTCCCTGCCGTCTTCACCACTTTCTCGGCGGCCACTTTCCCTTCGCTGTCGTAGGCCACTACTTTCAGCACTCCGGCCTCGTAGCGCGTCTCATTCCACATCAACCGGTAGCGCGTCTGCAACGTGGAGTCGTTCTTCTCCCTGATGCCTTGGCTCTTGCCGTTGATGAACAGTTCTGCTTTAGGATACGACGTGTAGACCATCACCGGCGTTACTTCCCCTTCGCGGCCTTTCCAATTCCAGTGGGGTAGTACATGCAATGTCTCATCGACTTTATTCCACTGCGAACGATACAGATAATACCTGTCCTTGGGCAGCGATGCAAGGTCTATGATGCCGAACACTGAGCTATGGCTCGGCCATGCGTCGGTATCGTAGGGCGACGGCTCTCCTAAGTAGTCAAATCCTGTCCACACAAACTGCCCCAGCACCCATGGCTGCTCGTCCATGTAGAAATCTATATCGGGAGTATTCGACCAATAGCATGCCTCATTGTCGTAGCTCGACGACTGGTTGTCGGGGTGCGTCACCTGATTATGCTCTACCTCAAACGATACCGGGAAATGGTACACTCCGCGCGACGATACGGTCGACGCTGTCTCCGACCCCAATATCATCCGTTGTGGCAACATTGCATACGCTTTCTCGTAGTATTGGGGCTTGTAGTTGAACCCGGGTATATCAAGCGATGCCGCAAATCCGTTGTCCAATACGCATCCTATCTGGTCCATGCCGCAGGTCACGGGGCGTGTCGCGTCGAGTCCCTTGACCATGTCCTGTAGCATCATCAGTTCTGCTACGCCGTCGGGTCCCCACTGGCTCGGCACTTAGTTGCCTATCGACCACATCACCACCGACGCGTTGTTGCGGTAGTGCTTCACCATGTTGGTGATGTCGCGCTCTGCCCATTCGCTGAAAAAGCGTCCGTAGCCGTTAGGCGATTTAGGCCGGAAGCTCCAGTCGTCAAACGGCTCTACCATTAGCATCATGCCAAGCTCGTCGCATAGCTCCACAAGCTCGGGTGCCGGCATGTTGTGCGAGGTGCGTATGGCATTGGCGCCCATATCCTTGAGCAATTCTACCTGGTGGCGCAATGCCGACCGGTTGACGGCCGCTCCGAGCGGACCAAGGTCGTGGTGGTTGCACACTCCTTTGAATTTTGTCGGCTCTCCGTTAAGATAGAAGCCTTTCTCAGGTATGTACTCCAGGCTTCTCACTCCGAAGCGGGTCTCGTAGGAGTCCACCGTCTGGCCGTCTACTTTAAGCTCGGTACGGGCGGTGTAGAGGGCAGGCGTAGCGGGGCTCCACAATTGCGGCGCGCTCAGCAGGAAATTCTGCGCGAACTTCTGCCCGTGTGCTATGTAGGCGCTGTTGTTGGTGGCGGCTACGCTCCCGTCGGGCGCGATGATTGATGTCGCTACGTCTACTTTCTCCCCCTTGTTGGCTCCTTCGATTTCCATTTCTATGTGCACGCTGGCTTCCTTGGCCGACACTTTAGGCGTGGTGACGTAGGTGCCCCACGTGGGTATGTGCACCCTATGGGTATTCACGATATGCACGTTGCGGTACAAGCCTGCTCCGGGATACCAGCGCGAGGCGCGCTCATAGTTCTCCAATTCTACTACCATCTCGTTGCTGCCTGATTTCACTGCGTCGGTGACATCGACATAGAAGGAGTTGTAGCCGTAGGGCCAGTATGACACCTCTTTGCCGTTGATGCTCACATGCGCATTGCTCATCGCGCCGTCAAACACCAACGTGATGTTTCGCTCAGCTACCTCGGCCAGCTCAAAGCTCGTCCGGTATGTCCCTTTGCCTATGAAGGGGAGGCCACCTGTTCGCCCGGTCTTCACCGTCTCCTCTTTCTCGCCGTTCTGCTCCACCGCCACTTTCTGCAGGTCATTGTCGCGGTCAAACGGCCCGTAGATGGCCCAATCGTGGGGCACTCTCACATGCTGCCATTCCTGTGCTCCGGCTGCGGCTCCCTTTGTGAATTCCCAGCCGTCGTTGAGGGTCGTGACTCTTCTTTCTCCGTTGGCAGTGAAAACAATGGCTCCTGAAAGAGCCATTGCAGTTATTATAGTTGTTGTTTTCATTCGTTTTTCAATTTCTTGTATTCCACAAACGCATCAAGGGCGATAGTCGGCGAGTCATTGTCGAAACATCCGAGCTGGTAGCCGCCGTTATAGCCGCCCGGTGATTCCGGCTCCCAGTAAAACACTCCCTCTACATCGGCGGTCAACGCTTTTTCTATGAGGGCTTTGGTGTGTTCCGGCTGATCCCACGGCGCGCCTATCTCGCATATCATCACTGGCTTGCCATATTTCTCCTTGCAATGTTCGATATTGGCTATGCAGTCGCCTACTATCTTCTCCCAGCCGCCGGTCACTCCCTCTTTCGCTGCCCAATAGGGATATAGCGACATCCCTATCATGTCATATTTCCCGCCATTGGCTTCGAGCAGGTCAAACATCCTGTCGTATCTCGCTTGGTCATGGCCGCCATCGAGATGCACTATGACTTTTGCTTCGGGAAATACTCCCTTCACAGCGTCATAGCCCGCATTGTTGAGCGCCGTGAGTTGTTCCGGATTGTCTGTTGAGCCGGCGGGCAGCATCATGCCGGGAGTAGTCTCGTTGCCCACCTGCACCCATTCCGGACTGACTCCGGCCTCTTTGAGCGCTGTCAGTGTCTCGGTGACATGCTCGCCTACGGCCTTCTTCAGATCTTCAAACGACAGCTCTTTCCATGCCTCGGGCATCACCTGATGACCCGGATCGGCCCATGTGTCGGAGAAGTGGAAGTCTATCATTGTCCGTAGCCCCAGACTGTCGGCGCGCGATGCTTTCTTTACCACATCGTCAATGCTGTTCCATCCCTCCGCAGGGTTGACCCACACGCGCAGGCGTATCGAGTTGACGCCGCAGTAGTCGCGGAGCAGTTGCATGCACTCCATCTCCTGGCGCTCTTTGCCGGGTGTATAGAATTTGCGCCCCTCCGCCTCCATTTGTGTGAGCCAACTCACATCTGCGCCTAAGGCGAAACCTGTTTCCTTTGCATTGACATCTGACGGTTGATTTTCTGCGCTCTCTGTCTGCTGTTTTCCGGAGCATGAGAGCAGTGTCGCCGACATGAGCAATGCTGATATTATTGATGTATATTTCATGATTGTTATTTCTTTTTGTTAAGGTGTGTTGCAAAACGTAGGGAAGCACGGCTCGTGTGTCCGTCAACACGCTTCCAAATTCTGCGGTACCCGCTATTTGAATGCGTCGAGTGCCGCGGTAGGCTTCCCGTTTTCAAAACAGCCCTTCTTGTAGCCGCCGTTGTAACCCGCCGGAGCCTGCGGCTCCCAGTAGAAGATACCTTTGACATCGAGTGATGCGGTGCGGGCGATTATGTCGGTGAGCATTGTCTTGCAGGCGTCGGCCTCACGGTAATCCATGCCCACCTCGCATATCATCACGGGCTTGCCGTAGGTGGCGGTGACATAGCTGATGTTGGCAATCAGGTCGTCAGTGGTGCTTTTCCAGCTGTCGGCATCGGGATAGAACGACATTCCTATCATGTCATACTTGCCGCCGTTGGCTTTCAGCGCGCCGAATATGCGGTCGTAGCGCCATTGGTCGTTCCCCTTGTCGAGATGTACTATGACAAGTGCGTTGGGAAACACAGCCTTGACTGCGTCATATCCTGTCGACACGAGCTCGGAGAAGTTTTTCGGATTTTCGATTGACCCTAACGGGAACAGCATTCCGGGCGTAGTCTCGTTTCCTATCTGTACCCATTCTGGCTCCACACCGTATGCTGCCAGTGAGGTCAGCATCTCGTTCACATGCTTCGCCATCGCTGTCTTCAGTCCCTCAAGGTCAAGATCGACCCATGCTGCCGGAGTAATCTGCTTGCCGGGATCGGCCCAGGTGTCAGAGAAGTGGAAGTCAATCATCACTCGCAGTCCGAGCGAATTGGCGCGTCGTGCCTTTACAACGACATCCTCGATATTGTTCCACCCTTCTGCCGGATTTACCCACACACGCAGTCTTATCGCATTCACTCCGCAATGTTCTTTCAGAAGTTTCATGCACTCCATCTGACTTCCGTCGGGAGCATAGAATTTCTCCCCCTCTGCCTCCATTTGTGTCAGCCAGCTCACATCGGCGCCCTTTGCAAAGGTGCCGCGCTCTATTTCGGTCGGCTTGTTGTCTACCGGCGGATTGCTCACCGGACTGTCCTCCGAGCATCCTGTTGTCATCGAGGTCAGTAATGCAAACGCTGCCCCTGCTAATATTTTTGATATTGATTTCATTTTGTTCTTCTTTGATGACTTTTTGATGATATATGCCGGCTTGGCCTTTCAATCGCAGAGGCATGCCGGCATATATTATCTAACGGTCAGTATCTTAAATTATTATCTTTATTTGATAATTTTAACTCTAAGAGTTAAATGTTTGAGTAGGAGTAAGTGCTGTTGATGAGGTCTACGGTCAGCAGATACGAGCCGTTGGCAAGTTCGTTGTCTCCGTCAAATCCGTCATGTCCGTAAAGCAGTTCTCCGTTACCGCCGCCGAAGCATACTGTCCAGCTCTCGTTGATGAGTATCTTGACTCCCCACGGTGTGTTGGCGCTCTTCTCTACTACTGCGGTGTATACTCCGGGTGTCTCGCTTGCTGTCATCGGGGTCTTGCTCCAGTCGTCATTAAGCCCTGAATAGCATACTGTTGACACGGGGGTTACTTCGTATGTCAGTCCGTTGAGCCCAACATTCAGTATGTAGAGTCCTGCCTCAGGTGCCGGGATATTGGTTTTGGCTCCGTATTTGAGCTTGCCGCCCATGGTATCGCCTTCGCCGCCGAAGCCCCATGACTCATCCCAGTTGCCTGCTTCTTTGTAGAGTTTGTAGCCCCACTTGGAGTCGAAGTAGCAGCCGCCTGCATAGGCTTTCTCCTCGGAGTTGTAAAGTCGGAGGTAGTTGTTGAAATGCCAGCTACCTGACACTGCGTCGTCGTGCCCTGACAGATAAAGCAGCGGACTGGCGGGTTCTTCGGGTTCCTCTGAGCCGGCCTCGAACGATATTGCCCATTGCAACGGGGTGACCATTGTCAGTTTCATCACCTGTGAACCCGATGCTGTCACATTGACTGCCACTGTCGATGCGCTCTCGCTGTATGCAAGATTGTCTGCTGTACCTGTCAGTGCCACCGGTTTGTTTATTGATGAGTTTTTGTCGCCGGTCGAGATATCATAGAGTGTGCCGGTACCCGATATGGTGATGTTTTTGCTGCCGGCCTTGGTATCGACTGTCATCTTCCATTCGCTGGTCTTGCGGTCGAATTCCATCACGCCGTTGATGTCGCCCGATACGGTCAGTTCGGGTATCAGAAGCGCGCTCCACCACAACTCCACGGTATTGACGATGGTATAGTAGCAGCCTGCCGTGCCGGGATACCAGAGGTTGTAGATCTTATCCTCAAGTGCCAGTGACGATACCGCGAAGGTGCCTGCCGTTGCCGAGTTGCCCCAGATTACGCCTAACGCATCCTTCATGTACCAGTTCTCCCAGCCGTTAACGCCGGCAAAACCTTCGTAGATACCGTTCTCGGTGGGCGACAGAAGTGTTCTGCTTGTCATCTCCTGGCTCTTGTTGAGTACGTAAGCCACACTCATGTCTATCTTGTAGGGGGTCACAAACAGACTCAGCGTATTGCTGTATGTCGGCTCGATATTCTTGCCGATGACTGTTTTTATTCTGACGAATACTTCGGCGCGTTCGCCTCCCTCTACTCCCAAACGGCTCATCATTGAGTTGAGTTCGCCCACGGTAAACTGGTAGGAATATATGCCGTCATCCACGGGGGTGCTCACTGAGTTGCTGAAATCTTTGCTCAGCGACATTTCGATGCTGTTGGTCAGCACTCCGTCGGGCAGTGCGACAGCCTCGTTGCTGAGCGTCAGGTTGCCGTTCTCGTCCCAGTTAAGGGTCAGTGCAAGGGCATTCAGGTTATTGTAGTCAAGGACTATCTCCTCTGACGAGGTGCCGATCGTGACGTCATCTTTGGTGTTGATGGTCAGCATGTCGCCGTCCTTGTCGCATGATGTCACGGCAAGCACTGTCACGGCTGCCGCAATTATGCGCGATATATGATTGATTTTCATGACTTGTTATTAATAATTGGGGTTTGACAGATTGGTGTTGACCGACAGCTCTGTAGCTGGGATGGGATAGATCTCATATTTGGGGTCGACTGCCTTGCCGTCAAGCACGCCACCCTTCCATTGCCATATATATTTGTCGGTGGTGAACATGCCGAAGCGGCGGAGGTCGGTGCGGCGTACTGACTCATGGAGCAGCTCGCGTGCTCTCTCGTCGATGAAAAATTGCAGATCCATCTCGGCGTCGGTGATGTTGCCCGACTTGTCGCCGTAGGCGCGTTCACGCACCAGGTTGACCAGGTCGAGGGCCTCGCTGCGGGTCATGCCTGTACCGCCTCTGACCACTGACTCAGCTGCCATCAGGTACACGTCGGCAAGACGGAACACGGGCAGGTCGGTAGAACAGCCGTTTGATGCGGTGTTGGATGCCGGGGTGCCGTCATCGTAAAGATTGGTGAATTTCTCGCTGAAGTAGCCGTTGCTCTGGTCGTTGTATACTGCCAGATACTGGGTTTGTCCGTCGGTGTAGAACATGCAGCGTGAGTCTTTCGAAGTCGCTACGTCACCGAATTTCGCCGGTATCTCTCCGCGTACTCGGAAGTTGCCCCAGCCGTTGGTGATACCGTATTTGGCGGGATCCTGGCTCGATGAGTTGGAGCATGAGCCACAGATGATATTGGTTGTTGCACCCCATGTCACGGTGGTGGTTGCATCTACCACAAATGGGAATATGATCTCGTTGGTGCGCAGATGGTTGGATGCGTTAAACAGTTTGTAGAATTCCGGTTCGAGTGAATATTTGTGGCTGTTGATCACTTTGTTGCAATAAGTGATACAGTCGGTGTAATGATCTTGACGGGTGTAGACCTCGGCGTTGAGGTAAAGTCTTGCAAGAAGTGACCATACGGCACCACGGGTAGCACGGCCGTACTCATTGTCCAGAGGTACCTCTTCCTCGATTGCCTTGAGCTCGCTCTCGATGAAGTTGAACAGCTGTTCGTCGCTGTAGCGCTCGGGTATATAGCCCGAGATGGGGGTGTTCTCGTCAGAGAACGGACCCTGGGCATAAAGGTCGAGCACCCAGTAATAGGCAAGCGCGCGCAAAAATCTTGCCTCGGCTTTCATGTTTCTGATATCCTGTTGGCCGGCTTCGTCAAATCTGCCGATCGAGCCTTCGTTTGAGTTGCGGATAAACTCGTTGCACACCGATATGGTGTAATAGAGTCGGTAATAACCGTCCTGTACCCACACATCGTTGGCATCCCAGTTGAAATGCGATATGTTGTACAGTGAGCTCCATGTATTGATACTCTCTTCGGTCGGGTCTTCCTCCATGTTGAAGATACAGCGTGACAGGTCATAGCCCTTTTCCGAGTCGATGTCTTTGTTGCCGTCCTTCTCCTGACCGGTGATGACGAAGCAGGCGTAGGCTTTGGCAAGTACCTGGCGGTAGGTCGCGGGCGAGCTGTACACTACCGTGGCGTCTTGTTCGAATACCGGGCGCTGGTCAAGATCGTCGACACACGACGTTGCTGCCGCTGCCATCATGCCCAGTGCCATCATTATATATGCTTTTTTCATTGCTTTCCTTGTTAATGGTGATTAGAAATTAAGTCCTACGGTAAGTGAATATGTGCGCGGGCGCGGATATACGCTCGAATCGATACCGCCGTTCACTTCCGGATCGATACCTGAGTAATTAGTGATCGTGAACACGTTCTGGATGTTGGCCGACAGATGGATGCTCAACGTGCGCCATACGCGTCCGAAGTCATAGCTCAGCTGCAGGTTATCCATCTTCAGGAACGATGCGTTCTCCACGTAGTGGTCGCTGTAATGCTGACGAACGGCGAAACCAGTGTCGAGATAGCTGCGGTTGAGGTTATTGATCTGGTAGGCGTTGTATGACACTGTCTCCCAGGCACCCATGTTCATAGCCATTGCGTTGTACACGTAGTTGCCGATATTGGCACGGAGTGAGGTCGACAAGGTCCACTTCTTGTAGCGCAGACTGGTGCTCAGTCCGAGGATCCAGTCGGGTGCTGGTGAATGATAGTGGTACAGGTCCGATGAGTTGATTTGTCCGTCATTGTTAAGGTCGGCATACACTCCTTCGATCGGACGGCCTGTGTTCTTGTCGTAGATCTGCTTGTACACATAGAATGCGTAGGGGGCATAGCCTGTCGAAAATACCTGCACGCGGCGGCTGTCTACTGATGAGCCTACGAGTGTGTTGGGCGACTCGGCTTCGGGCGATACCGTAAGGTTGGTGATACGCGATTTCTGCCAGGTGGCATTGGCTGCCACGTTCCACGACCAGTCTTTGTTGTCGATGATGTTGGCGTTGATTGAAAGCTCAAAGCCCTCGCTGTCCACATTACCAACGTTCGAAAGTATATACTTGGCGAAGTTCGTTCCGGCGGCACAGGGCACTGAAGCCAACAGGTCTTCGGTGGTGCGGTTGTAGTAGTCGATCGATCCGGTGATGCGGTTGCTGAGGAAGCCGAAGTCCAGACCTACGTTCCATGCCTTGGTAGTTTCCCATTTCAGGTCGGGATTGTATGCTTCCGGACGGTAGGTGTAGATGGGCACTCCGTTGAACACGTACTGTGCACCGTCCTGTGATATCGTGTAGATCGGCATGTGCGAATAATTGGCGATGCCGTCCTGCTGGCCGGTCTGGCCGTAGCTTACCCTGACTTTGAGGTCATTCATCACATCGCGGGCGAAATCCCAAAAAGACTCGTTCGACACTCTCCACGCGAGAGCTACCGACGGGAATGTGCCCCACCGCTTGTCTTTGGCGAAACGTGACGAGCCGTCGCGGCGGAATGTCGCCGTCAGAAGATAGCGTCCGTCAAACGTATAGTTCAGACGCCCGTAATATGAAAGCAGTGTGTGGCGCTCGTCGGTCGGAGCAGTTGTCGACTGCACTTCGCCCGCTTCGTTATAGGTTTCGTAGTAGGGTGAGTAGCGTCTCCACCACTGGTAGTCGTAACCGACGGTCACGTCAACCGTACTCTTGATGGCATCGAAATCTCTGTTATAGTTGCCGTAGATGGTAAACAGTTTGTTGTAGGCTTTCTTGGGGCCGACGCACGATACCGTGCCGCCGCTGTTGAAGCCGCTCCATGAAGCCGCAGGGGTGTAGTAGTCGCTCTTGCCCTGTGCGCGGTCATAGGCTGCGGTGGCATGGAAGCGGAGGCCGGGCACCGGTCGCACGTTGTAGTCTACATCCACACTACCGATGAGTCGGCTTGTGTGTGCCTTGTTGCGGTAGTTGAGAAGTCCCACGGGGTTGGCTGTGCCGCCGGTCACGGGGATGCCGTTGATGTCGACGGGCTCGTTGAATCCGAGGAAGCTGTCATCGCCTGAGTATACGGGGATAGTGGGGTTGTAGGCGGTGGCGTTCCAGATGATTGATCCGCTGGGGTAGCGGCTGGTGTTGTATGATGCCTTGCCGCTGAAGGTAAACTTCAGGTCGTCGTTGAAGAACGAGGGGCTCAGGTTGAGATTGCCGGAGAAGCGTTTGTTCTCGTCATTCTTCATGATACCTTCCTGATACAGCGCCCCGACAGAGACTCTGAAGGGAAGCCAGTCGGTCACGCGGCCCGATACGCTGAGGTTATTGTCGGTGCCGAAGCCGGTCTGCATCACAAGGTCGGTCCAGTCGGTATTCTCTTCGCCAAGCAGTGCAATCTGCGCGGCGCTTCCGTTGGTCTTGATTACATCGACAAACTCGTCGCGTGAAAGCATGTTGGCGGTTTTTGTTTTGGTCGAAACGGAATTGGTGGTCTGGAATGATACCTTTATTCCTTCACCTTTTCCTTTCTTGGTGGTGATGAGGATGACACCGTTGGATGCACGCGAACCGTAGATTGCGGTTGATGATGCATCTTTCAGCACTGTCATGCTCTCGATGTCGTTGGGGTTGATCATCGACAGGAAGTTGCCCTGCCCCTGGATGTAGCCGCCAACCTCCATCGGCACGCCGTCGATTACGATAAGCGGGTCGTTGGATGCGTTGAGCGACGCCCCGCCGCGTATGCGTATCGTGGAGCCGCCGGTGGTCGAACCGCCCGAATTTACGATCTGCACGCCGGGCATCTTGCCGTTGATGAGCTCTTCGGGCGATGTGATCACTCCCTGATTGAAATCTTTCTCGCTGATAGTCGACACTGAGCCGGTCAGATCGTTTTTCTTCTGCGTGCCGTAGCCGATCACGACAACCTCGTCAAGCACCTCGGCGTTGGGGCGCATTGTCACATCTATGACATCAGACGTGATGTCGACAGTGACTGCCGTATATCCGACGTAGGTGAAAAGCAGCTGTCGTGCCGAGGCCGGCACTTTGAGGGTGTAATGGCCGTCAAAGTCGGTGGAGACTCCGATCGGTTCGTCTACGACTTTTACCGTCGCGCCCAACAATGGTTCGCCGGTCTCGTCAGTGACAGTACCCGTTACTGTCCGCTGGGTCTGTGCAAATGCCGAAACGGGTATAAGGAGTATGGCAAGGATAAGTCCAAGCAGCCGGCTCCTTATTTCGGTAGCATGAATTGCTTTGTGCATTGGTAGTGTTTTTTAGGTTATTTTTTAAGGTAAGCACCGGTGTCTGCCGGCGTGATGTTGCAAATATAATTCATGCGATAATGTGTGATGGCATTTTTTCGGACAATTGATGCAACAAATCGGACATCGGCATGAATTTCAGTGCGATATGGCCGAATTTTGTCCGTTTAAGAGTATGTTTACTTTTAAATGATTTTAGTGCAAAGAGAGATTTTCAAATATTTAATTTGGTTTAAAAGTAAACATACTCTAAGCCTGCGCTTCAGGCTTCTCGTCGTCCGACCTGTACTGGCTCGGCTTCACTCCGTAGTGCGCCTGAAAACATTTGGCGAAATACGACGGTGTCTTGAACCCCACCATATAACTGATTTCCGAAACCGTAAACCGTTGCTGGCTCAGAAGCATTGCCGCTTTCTGCAGGCGCACCTGCCTGATATAATCGAGCGGCGACGTTCCCATATATTTCTTTATGAGACGATATAGCTGTTTCTGGGCAACGCCGCTCTTCTCGCATAGCATGTTCACGTTGAGGTCGGGGTCGGAGATGTTCTCCTCTATGAGTTTAGCTATCTTTGCCAGCTGTTTCTCGTTGTTGCTCTCGGCCTCTATCGGCTTGCTCTCGGCCTCGGTGATGGCCTGGATGCGCGCCCGCTCCTTTAGCTCTTTGCGCGCTTTTAGCAGCTGGGCAATTCGCCCTTGCAATGCCGAAGGCTCAAACGGCTTGGCCATAAACACTTCGATGCCCAGTTTGATGCTCTCGCTCTCGGTCTTGTTGTCCGACTTGGCGGTTAGCATGATGATGGGTGTCGACATCAGCCGCGGATTGTGCTTTAATTGGCGCACCATCTCCATCCCGCTCATCACCGGCATCATCTCGTCGACGATTATCAAGTCGGGGTTGAACGACGACGCTATCGCAAGTCCGGTGCGGCCATTGTCTGCCCGTTGTGTAGTGTATTCTTTGTCCAATATGGAGGTGATAAACTCGCCTATTTGCGCATTGTCCTCTACTACAAGTATTTTCTGCCGCCCGGCACTCTCTCCAGCATCGGCCGTAGTACTTATGCTCTGCGATTTGTCGGTTCTCGGCAATGTCACCACAAACGATGTGCCTTGACCCTCTTTGCTATATAGGCTTATGTTGCCGCCCATCAGCTCCAAGTATTTCTTTATCAGATACAATCCCAATCCGGTACCCTCTTTGAGCTTCGACGTGGCCGGCGCTCTAAACATGCGCTGGAACACTAAGGGCTGGTCGATGTCGGAGATGCCTACGCCGTCGTCCGATACCACTATCTCCACTTTGTCTCCATCCTCGCTTATCCCGCACGATATGGTCGACCCGTCCTCCGAATATTTGCAGGCGTTCGACAACAGGTTGGTGATGACCGACTCTAATTTTACCGCATCGGCCTCAATCTGTATCCGTGGCGATGAAGTGTGAAACAGAAATACTTTCTGCTGATTGTTCTCCTTGAACACTTCGATTATCCCTCGGCAAAATTCAACTACGTCGAACACTGAGAGTATCAACAGCTTTTCGTCATCGTCCTCTATATGCCTTAGCTCAAGGGTGCGGTGTATCATGTTGTTGAGCCGCACGGCGTTGTCGTAGACGGTATCCAGGCTCTTCTTCGTTTCCGGGTCTTTGGTCCGCTCTTTAAGTAGGCTCACCGGACCCATTATCATCGACAACGGCGTCTTCAGATCGTGCGATATATTGGAAAGGAAGGTCAGCTTGCGCTCCACATTCTCCAATGTGCTGAGCCTCTCTCGCTCACGTATGGCTCGCAGGTTGCGCTGTCGCATATACCATACTATCCATATCACTATGCATATCGCTGCAATGATGTAGATCGTTATCGCCCACCATGATAGCGCTGCCGGAGCTTTCACTGTCAGCGGTATCGCTATCGGTGGCAATGGCGACCCTACTGCCTTCACCAATACCTCGTATTCCCCCATCTTCAGCCCGGAGTAGGTGATGGTGTTGGCTCCTTCGGGCATAACTATCCACCCGCCTACCGTGTCGCTTGACGCCCCGGAAAGCTTGTACATGTAGCGCTGCTCTACCTCGGGGGAGTAGTCGAGCGAACTGACCACTAAGGTGATGCCACCGCCGTAGGGTAGCTCCATGCCTCGCTTGCCGGCTGTGATGTCGTATAGGTTGTAATTCCCCTCGCCGCGGTCGGTGAGCACCATCTTGATAGTCTTGTAGTCTGCCGTCTTGCTGGTGATGTTGCGGTCCACTTCTACTATCTCGTCGGTGGCGCCTAAGTACACTTTGTCGCGCGCTACGTCCTCGTATATCGCAGTGTAGGATTTTTGCGGTATCGGCAATAGGCTCGGCGTCAGGCTGTTGCCGTCCACTCGCCACATGTTGCTTTGCGTAGATATCCACACTTCATCGCCCACTGCTCCCATGGCCAACGGCGTCTCGTCGCTATTGGTGGCGGGAAATTTCACCGTCGTAATCTCCTCTGTGTCAACGTCGATTATTACTACGCCCCCTTTCGACGTGCACCACACCCGGCCGCGGCGGTCGGTGCAGATGTCGGTGGGGCTACCTCCGGTCTTCTCGTTTATGTCGTAAGTGGTTATCTTCCCTGTCGAGGGGGAGTAGCGGCTCAGCATGTTGTCGCGAAACAGGAGTATCCAGATGTCGCCGTTGCGGTCTCTGAGCATGTCGTTCACCAAGTCGTTGTTCAGTCGCTGTGGTTTCGTCTCGGTGTTGATCGACATGTCGGCGGCGACGACTTGCTCCCCCGCTGCCAGCTTCGACTTCGCAAGATAGTGCAACCCGTTAAGGAAACTGCCCACATAGAAATGGTCACCATCCTCTACCAGGGCATACACCCAGTTGGTCTTATGCCTGCCATTTCGGTCGACGATGTAATAGACGTCGAAGTTGTCTCCCTCGCGGTTGTAGCGATTGATGCCAGCATCGGTAGCCAACCATATATTTCCCTCCCTGTCCTCGTGTATGGCTCTTACTCTGTTGTGTGACAAGGCCTTTGCTTTGCCGCTATGACGGTACCATTTCGCTGGCGCATCGGCCGACAAACGTATCACTCCGTTGGTGCCGCCAAGCCATATCTCGTTGCGGCTGTCGCGGTAGATGACATCGATTTCATTCCCCTCGCCGGAGTTGGCGAGCGTGCTCAGCTTTATGGTCCTGATGAATTGCGATGTCGATGCTATCGAGATGCCGCGCTCATGCCCGGTCCATATGTTGTGCTCTTGGTCTACCTCGATGCACCATATCTCATTGTCGGCAAGACTCAATTCCTGCCGCGAGTCATGACGGTAATGCTTTATGTCCCCCTCGCCGAGGAGATATACGCCGTTGTCGGTCCCTATTACTATCTCGCCCGAGCTCCCTTTGGCAAGGCTCTTTATGTTGCTGTCGTCCACTGCCGCCACCTTCTCCCACCTCTCATTGGCTGGGGTGTACTTCAGCAGATACCCATCTCCTCCTATGTAGATGCTCGACCTGTCGTCGGCTTCTATCATGCAGTTGGCAAACAGCCCATTGTGCGGCTCTCCACCCATGCTGATGCTTAATGGGATAAACCTCTCGGCAGCCGTGTCCCATCGCGCCAGCCCGTTGTAGGTGCCGGCATACAATATGCCCCGGCTGTCGCGCAGTAACGAATATACCGATTTATGGGGCAAGCCTTCAGATAAATCTACTATGCTCCCGCTCTGGCCGCTCCCCGTTTGGCCGTTTCCTCCCTGGCCGTCGCCTCTTTTGCCATTTCCGCCCTGGCCATTCCCAGCTTGTCCGTCGCCTATGTCGAACCGGTAGATGCCGTTGAGCCCGCCTATCCACAAGTAGTTGTCTGCCAATAGCAGAGTCCTTATCTCATGCGGCGTGTCGGCCACACTTTCGCTCACCTCTCCGCTACGGTAGTCGTAGATGTGCAACCCGTTGTCGCAGCCTATGTATAGCCGGTCCTCTTTCTCGGCAAGTGAATACACCTGTGTGCCATTTAGCACTGTCTTCCCTACCGCATGCGCCGTCACTCCGTCGTAGAAGTACAACCCATTGTTGGTGCCGAGCCACGCTATCCCACGGCTATCCCTGAATATGCAGTATACGGCGGTCTTCTTGCCGTCGATTGCCACATTCTTCCATGATAGTTCCGAATCGGGCAACTGTGGCCTGTCAGTGGCACACATTGCACTGGCTATCATGGCCATAACCAAAACCATCACCATCCTGGCTCTGTGGTAAATATTTGCGATGCAAAGTTTCTTCATGGCATTGTAAGTATGTATCTTATTCAATAGTGTATTCCGACCTCCGCCCTTGTCGGCTGCCCTATGTCTATATCCACAAAGTTAATAAAATATTTTATTTTTGCCCGCTAAAACTTTCAAGTTCTATCAGATTTTACCCATGTCGGGTACGCACACACTCACACATCCTGTTGCGCATATCGTGCACCCAGCTATTTATTTTATTTAAAAATATTTTAAAAATATTGGGCAAAAAGTTTGCTCATTTGACCGACAGTTCATAAATTTGCATTATCAAAGCGCTATTTTGCGACTATTCCTAATCGAAGTCGCGCAAAATATTGAAATTCTTAAGTTGCAATCCGTTGCATTTCCCCCTGCGGTTACGCCTTTTGGCCCGTTTGGCGATGCCGGATAATGAAACCGTCTTCATCGCTTTTACCCTTGACGGCGATTTCAAAGCTAATTAGTTTCAATCGGAATGGGCAAATCCCTCCGAATGATATCACACTGCGAAAAGGGCAACCTCCTATCACGGTTGCCGTTTATTATCAAAAGCCCGGCAGACGTTGTCTGCATTGTGTACTTTACCCTTACGGTCAAATAGAGCAATTTAAATGACCAACCCTATCACCTGAGTCGGATTAATATATTAGTAGAGACGAAATTATCCCGACAATGAAAATTTGGAAACTTGGAAATCGTTTGAACTTCATGCCTCTCTGCTTTTGAACAGCCTGTCAGCGCATTTGCCCCACAGTCAAAGCAGCCCCGGCTTCCTTCGCTCGCCGTTGTTATGACGGCTACGTCGACGCCCCGGCAAGCAAATCCACGCCCGACATCCTCTCTCAAAACCTCTGCGATATGATTTTTTTGACGGTTTCCCTGCAGATTGTAAGTTTCATAGCTCTTGATGTCAAGCTCTAACTCCTATCTACACTTTACCTGACTACTTAGAATCTTTCAGCTTTACTACAAGGGAATGTTACCGAAAGCGTTGAAATGCGCTCTGGTCGGTGCTATCGACGTCGACTCCCGTCGCCGCCATGCAATTGCCGGCCGCTATTCATGACGCATTGACGATGCTCAAGTATTGATATTTATTACAATCTTTATGCCTTTTGAAATTTGAAGTGGATGAACTCCATTTCCCTAAATAGACGTACGGTTATGCTCCACGAGTCTGCTTTGTCCATCCTCCGACATCGACGTAAGCTCTCTTCTACTACCGCGTCAATGAGTCACTTCGCCCATCTTATGGTCTGTTACCGCGATGACCGGGCTATGTGGCTTCTGGATGAAGATAGGCCGTGGGCGTGGCTGTAACCAATGGTTAAGAGAATTGTGTATCATGCCCTATCGCATGGCCCGCGACAATACTCCGATTGCGCGAGGCTATGTCAAATACACAATCGGCGTCTACTTGCTTCCCGCCTCGGTGGCGGATGCCGCTACCATGATAGCGCCGGAAGCGTGTTGCCTCAACTGATGGCTTGAATTGCCATGCAGTGTGATAACACTTTGTCGTAGACGTTTTTTTGAGCAGTCCCCGCTCTCGTTCAAATCGGAGGAGAATGAGAGATCCCGGGGGCTGCTCTTCTTTTACCCCTGCCTCTGCCATTTCAGCGGCTCGCAACTGCCTTCACCCTGCCCCCATGACATGCCCTTTCCATCTTCTTGCCCATGGTCATGCTCATCCCCTTGCTTGTCGGCGGCTCGCAACTGCCTTCGCCCTGCCTTGCCCTCTGCATCGGCTACGAATTATCCTGCTTTAGCAGCTATATATAGCGCGAGTGTATCATAGTAGCTTGTCTAACTACCTATGATACACTCGCTTATGATCTATTACGAATGCGCAGTAGGCTATTTGCCGAGGAAGTGGCGCACTTCGGCTGCGATGTTGTCGACGGTGAACCCGAACTTCTCATCCAGCACTTTGTAGGGCGCTGATGCTCCGAAGCGTGTCATGCCGTATACTTTCCCTTTGGCTCCCACGATGCCTTGTAGCGTGGTCGGTAGCCCGGCTGTCAGCCCGAAGCGGGGCACGTTGCGGGGCAACACGCTCTCTTTGTATTCTTCTGTCTGGTCCTCGAAGAGGCCTATCGACGGCAACGACACTACGCGGCATGGTATGTCGGCGGCATCAAGCTGCTCGGCCACTTCGCATAGAAGCGACACTTCCGACCCATTGCCTACAAGTACGACATGGGGGCATGGGGTGTCCATCACTACGTAGCCTCCTTGCCTTACTCCTTGCGCTTCTTCGTAGCGGTTGCCCGTGATGGCGGGCAAGTCTTTGATATCCTGGCGCGAGAGGATGAGGGCGGTGGGGGCGTTGCTGTTCTCCATTGCCATCTCCCATGCCACGGTGGTCTCGGCGGAGTCGGCAGGACGCAGCACGAGCATCGACGCATGGCCGGAGAAGTTGCGTATCTGTTCCATAAGCCGTATCTGGGCTTCCTGCTCTATCGGCTCGTGGGTAGGACCGTCTTCGCCTACGCGGAAGGCGTCGTGAGTCCAGATGTATTTGACCGGAAGCTCCATAAGTGCCGACATGCGCACTGCGGGCTTCATATAGTCGGAGAACACGAAGAATGTGCCGCAAGCTTCGTGCATACCGCCGTGGAGCGCTATGCCGTTCATCACGGCTGCCATGGTAAGCTCGGCGACTCCGGCATGCAAGAAGGCGCCGGCGAAATCGCCATTTGACAGGGCTCCGGTCTTCTTGAGGAATGCGTCGGTCTTGTCAGAGTTGGCAAGGTCGGCGCTCGACACTATCATGTTCTTTACGTTTTCGGCAAGGTAGGAGAGCACGTTGGCCGATGCGGCACGTGTGGCCTGGTTGGGCTTATGTGCTATCGTCGAGTAGTCTAACTTGGGCAGACGGCCTGCTATGCAATCGTTGAGCGCGGCAGCAAGGGCGGGATTGGCTTCGGCCCATTGCTTTTCGGCTGCGCGACGCTCGGCTACTATGCCGCGTAGCTCCTCTTTGCGTGCGTCATACAGCGCCTTTGACTCAGCCCATATCTCAAACGGTGCATCGGGGTTGCCTCCAAGGTGGCGTATGGTGGCGGCATAGTCGCCTCCACCCGATTTGCTGATGGGGTTGCCGTGGGTGGAGCATTGCCCTTCGTACGAACTACCGTCGGCTTTGACGATGCCTTTGCCCATTATCGTGTGGCCGATGATGAGGGTAGGGCGCTGGGTCTCGGCTATCGCGGTCTCTATGGCGCCTGATATTTCATCGGCATCGTTGCCATTGATTTCCAGCACGTTCCATCCCCAGGCCCGATATTTGGCTGCATAGTCCTCTTTGGTGACGGCATCGACCATCGTCGACAGTTGCACGTCGTTGCAGTCGTAGAACATTATCAGGTTGCTAAGGCCAAGATGTCCGGCAAGACGGCCTGCCCCTTGCGATATCTCTTCTTGTATGCCGCCGTCGGAAATGAAGGCGTAGGTCTTATGTTCAACTGCCTTGCCGAAACGTGCTGCAAGAAATCGCTCGGCGATGGCACTGCCCACTGCCATTGTGTGCCCCTGTCCCAGGGGGCCGGAGGTGTTCTCCACACCTCTTTCCGGGTCTACTTCGGGGTGGCCGGGGGTGACGCTGCCCCATTGGCGGAACTGCTCAAGCTCGGCAAGGGTGTATTTGCCAGTAAGCGCCAGTGTGGCATAGAGCATTGTCGACATGTGGCCGGGGTCAAGGAAAAATCGGTCGCGGGCAAACCAAGTGGGGTCGTCGGGATCGGTGACGAGGTATTTGGCATAGAGCACGTTGATGAAGTCGGCGCCGCCCATGGCACCTCCAGGGTGCCCTGATTTGGCTTTTTCGACCATTGATGCGCACAGCACTCTGATGTTGTCGGCTACGCGCTCAAGTGTTTTCTTATCGGCATTCATTGTGTAGGATGGTGTTATGTTAATGTTTTTTTGTTTCTGTCTCTGTTCCTGTTTTCATTTTACAAAGATAGATATTTTTTTCAACATTAAATGCAGTGTTTGTCCCAAATAAGTGTGCCCCATGTCCTAAATGATTATGCAATGGGACATAACCATCGCCCAACTGCCCCTCCCCGGGGCATAGCGCAAGGCGGTGGGTCAAAATCCACTGTTTTGACCCACCGCCTCGGGGTATCTCTTGCGATAGCAGTTCGGCCGGTTGCCGTGGCCGTCGTGCCTATCGGTCGTCGACTTTAGTCTACGGGTATGTCTTTGTTGACGTTCTTGCAGCCGACTACGGCGTAGTAGAACAGGTAGAGCAACATGGCTATTACGAGCCAGTAGCTTGCCATGTAGCCTAATGCCGATGCGATGATGTTGTGCTGGATCAATGGCATGATGCCTCCGCCTACCACGAGCATCATGAAGATGCCTGATGCCTGTTCGGTGTATTTGCCGAGGCCTTCAACGGCGAGGTTGAAGATGCCGCCCCACATCAGCGAGGTGCACAATCCGCAGAGTATCAGGAAGATTGCGCTCAACGGTATCGACGGTGTATTAAGCATCTTGGGTGCATCCTCTACTTTCACTTTGGCTTCGTCGTAGAGGGCGGCTCGCAAGTTGATGTCTTCCACCTCTTCGGTGTCGGGGTTGTCATAGTTCTCGCTCCATACAAATGCTTCGGGCGCTGCCTTGAATGAGGCTATGTCGGATTCGCCTACGCCTATGTTCTTAAGTATTGTCTCGGTCTTGCTCTCCGGGTTGTAGATGAACGTGGGCACGTCCAATCTGCTCTCTTTCGGTATCATGATTGCGATAAGGATGAGTATCGATCCCAATCCCGACACGGTGAGCAACTGGATGCGTGTCGATATCAATCCGGAAATGAAGCCCGATGCCACACGGCCTACGAGCATCAGCAACCAGTATACGGCTACGATTGCTCCACCGATGGCTGCTCCGTTGACGATGAGCCCGGCGCCTTTGTCGCTCGCATCCGATAGATAGAAGTTGAGCTCGGCGGGAATACCGATTTCAATACCTACGTAGAAGAAGATACCGATGGCGCCCAACACGAAGTGGCGGAATTTCCACGGCGAGTGCTCAAATTTCATCGGCGCCTTGCCTGCGGCTTTGTCGGCTTTCGCACGTTCCAAGGCGGGCTCGGGTATCTTAGCCAGTGATATCACAAAGTACGAGATGGCGAAGATGCCCATGCCGATAAACAATAGCGGTGCTACGTCGCTCATCGATGTCTTGGGGGTAACCGACCCGATAAGGGCTCCTACGAGCATGGGGGTGAGTGTGCCGGCAAGTGAGTTCAGCGACGACCCGGTCTGCAGCAACTGGTTGCCTTTCTTGCCTCCGCCGCCCAATATGTTGAGCATGGGGTTGACTACGGTGTTGAGCATACATACGCAGAATCCGCAGATGAATGCACCCAAGAGGTAGATGAAAAGGTTGAGGGTTACGGCTACCGTCTCCTCGGTCGTTACTCCTAAGTAGTCGGTATTGTCAACGACGGTGTGGAACACTGCTGTCCCGGTGCCGATAATGCTGCTAAGATACTGCACGCCAAGACCTACGAAACCAAGTATAAGGGCGTAGAGCGCTGTCTTTTTGTAACCTACGCGGGCGAGCATCTTCCCTGCGGGGATGCCCATGAAGAGGTAAGCTGCAAAGTTCATAAGGTTGCCGAGCATGCCCGACCAGGGGTATTGGTTCCCCCAAATGTTACCGAACGGCGCCGCCATATTGGTAACGAACGAAATCATGGCAAAGAGAAACATCATCGTGATAATGGGCACGAGATTGCGATTGCCTGTTGCTGTGTTAGATGACATTAGTGTTTGATTTTTATGGATTAGTTATTAATGAATTTCCTTAAGGTAAGGCTTCTGGACATTGGTTAGATCTAAGGGTAAAATTTACTTTTACCATTGCAAGTGGATTTGTCAATGCAAAGATAAAATTTTTTACTGTGAATAATCATAAAAATGTGTCATTTTTTCGCAAAATTTCACGAATGTTGTGGCAAACGCTCCTCGCCTCCATTTTTCATTGCATTTTTTTACCCAATGATTGGGCTTTTTCTTACTGGGCCGTCTCATTCCCCAAGCCTTCCCCCGATATCCCCAAAGCCTTACACCCGATTCCTCCAAGCCTTCCCCGATTTCTCCAAAGCCCTATACCCGATATCTCCAAGCCTTCCGATTCTCCAAGTCTTCCCCAAGCTTCTCCATATTTCCCGGCTAAACATAGCTTTTTATGTAAAAAACTCAGGGTGTTGCATAACCTTCATATTATCGCCCACATGGTAGGGACGCGATACATCGCGTCCGCACAAGCGTACAAGTAATTGAATAATAGCATTTTATGGTTTTAATAAACGCAAGTGCGGAGTGCATCATCCCTGCCATTCGACAGCTCTGCACACCATCTAATCGCTGCTTAGCCTCTCAAAGCCTTTTTGTGAGCCTTGCAATGCCCGTAATATTTTACCACTAATGTTAGATGACATCGTGACGGCCTACGGCAACGCTATCGGTGCCGCCCTGCGGCGGCTGTTAATATTCGCGGGCGCCGAAGATGGCGGTGCCTACGCGCACCATGTTGGAGCCTTGGGCTATGGCTATGTCGCGGTCGTCGCTCATGCCCATGCTGAGTATGTCGAAGCCGCGAAGCTCAGTCCCGGCCTCGTTGCGTATGGCATCGTAGCAATGCTTGATGGCGGCGAAGTCGGCAGTGATGCGTGCCTCGTCGTCGGTGTTCGTTGCCATCCCCATTAGTCCGCATATATGTGTGGCTTGCAGCGTTTCATACCGGCGATTGGCGAAGTAGTCGATCACTTCCTGTACCGAAAACCCGAACTTGGTCTCCTCTTGCGCCACATGCAGCTGCAACAATACGCGGCTCACCACTCCTGCTCGTGCCGACTCTTTGTCGATAAGCTCCAGCAGCCGCTCGGTGTCGACGCTTTCTATGAGCGACACTTTGCCTATGAGCGAACGCACCTTGTTGCTCTGAAGGTGCCCTATGAAATGCCATTCCACGTCGTCGGGCATCTGCGGTATCTTCGCCAGCAACTCTTGCACTCGGCTCTCGCCAAAGCGACGTTGCCCCGACTCGTAAGCTATCCGTAGCGCCTCGACGGGGTGGAATTTGGATACGGCTACGAGGGCGACGCCTTCTGGTATCGTGCGCCGCACTTCCTCTAATTGTTGTGCTACATGGCTGTACATAGCATGTTGTCGTGGCTCTTAGCCGTTGCTTTGTTCTGTGCCCTTGTCGCCCAATTTCACTTTGTACACGTCGAGAATGGGGGTCTCGGTGATCGATACGATTTCGTAGTCGGCCATGGTGGTCTTCATCTCCTCTATGAAGTGCTCAAGGGCGCCCTTGAAGTCGGTGGCGGCTACGAGGATCAGGGAGTTGGATTTCTTCTCCTGGGCGGTCTTCTCGTCGATGGTGATGAACGCTACTTTCACGAGATACCATTTGTCGGCCGAGTCGTCCCAAAATATCTCGGATATCTTGGTGCGCTTTACTGCCGACACTGAAAATTCCCCTGATATATAGGGCGTTATCTCTTCGATGATGCGCGATTCTGCCTCGGTGAATGAGAGCGCGTCAACAAGAAATGTGTCGTTGACTTTCTTCTCTGCACCGTTTTCCATTATTTTGCGGTATGCTACCTTGCATTCAAACCAGTTTGCCATAATTATGTGTATGTTTTTTTTATTTTTGCGGCACAAAGGTAATGAGATTTCGTGACACCGCAAACATCCCTAATGCAAAAAAATGTAATAATTTGTTCGAAAAAAATACCCGAAAAAATCGAAAGTTTTGGCGGATTGAATTATATTTGCAAATGCTAATGCCAATTTTTCGGCTTTAACCAATGCTAATGCCATATAACCGACCCTGCGATGCGTAAAATTTTGCAGCTGCCCAAGCGTATAGTGCGCTTTTATGTCGATGGATTCAAGTCAATGACCATCGGCAAAAAGCTATGGGCCATCATTATCATTAAGTTGATAGTGATATTCGGCGTGTTGAAACTGTTTTTCTTCCCCGACATGCTCAAAAGCCATTACGATACCGATGCCCAACGGGCCGAGGCTGTGCGCACGGCATTGACGGCGCCTCGGCAGTAGCCGCTCACGTCGCTAATCATGAATTTACCTAAGTATTATACTTTTAAAATATTACCATGGAAGATCTTGTTAATGTTGTTGACTGGTCGCGATTGCAATTTGCATTGACCGCTATAGTCCATTGGCTGTTCGTGCCGCTGACAATCGGACTTTCGCTCATAATAGGCATTATGGAAACGGCCTACTACCGCACCCGCAACGAGAAGTGGCGCCGCATCACCAAGTTCTGGATGACGCTCTTTGGCATCAACTTCGCTTGCGGTGTGGCTACGGGCCTTATACTGGAGTTTGAATTCGGCACCAACTGGTCGAACTATTCTTGGTTCGTGGGCGATATCTTCGGCGCTCCACTTGCCATTGAGGGTATCGTGGCATTCTTTATGGAATCTACTTTCATCGCCGTGATGTTCTTCGGCTGGAAGCGCGTAAGCCCGGGCTTCCATTTGGCTGCTACGTGGCTTACTGCCATCGGCGTGTGCCTGTCGGCTCTGTGGATTCTTGTGGCTAACGCATGGATGCAGCATCCCACCGGCATGGAGTTCGACCCAGATCAGATGCGCAACGTCATGGTTAGTTTCTCCGACGTGGTCTTCTCGCCGGTGGCTATCAATAAGTTCTTCCACACGGTGTTGAGCGGTTGGGTGCTCGGAGCTGTGTTCGTAGTGGGCGTAAGTTGCTGGTTGATACTGAAGAAGCGCAACCTCGATTTCGCCCTGTCTTCTATTAAGGTCGCCGGTGCGGTGGGTCTCGCCGGTATCGTGCTGACTATGTGGACGGGCGACGGTTCGGCCGTGCAGGTGTCAAAGCATCAGCCCATGAAATTGGCTGCCATGGAGGGCCTGTATGCCGGCTCTGAAGGGCAGAGCCTCGTGGCCTTTGGTATCATAAACCCCGACAAGAAGCCGCTCGACGACCAAGAGGCAATCTTTGCCGAAATAAGCATTCCCAAAGGCCTTTCGCTGCTTGCCAAACACGATCTTGACGCTTTCGTGCCGGGCATCGACGACCTCTTGCGCGGTTACGCGGTCAACGAGGCCGGCGATACTGTTTATAAAGATGTGTCGTATGCCGACCGCATTGCCATGGGGCGCGCGGCTCAGCAGGCTCTCCGCGACTATGGCTCGTCCCTCGAAATGGGCGACAGCGTGGCGATGGCTCAAGCTAAGGCTGCTATCGATGCCAATTTCAAATACTTCGGCTATGGCTATCTCGATGCCCCGGAAGACGCTGTGCCTCCGGTGGCTGTCTCGTTCTACTCTTTCCGCGTCATGGTGACGGCGGGCGGGTATCTGCTGTTGTTCTTCTTGGCGGTGGCTTGGGTTTCCTGGCGTCGTAAGGTCAATCTGCTCAGCAACAAATGGTTCTGCTTCCTCGGCCTGCTCACTATCCCCATCGTGTGGATATGCAGCGAGGCGGGGTGGGTGCTCGCCGAAATGGGGCGCCAGCCTTGGACCATTGAGGGCCTGCTGCCGGTCAACGCTGCCGTTTCGTCGGTTTCAGCCGGCTCGGTGCAAACTACCTTCTGGCTCTTTGTGCTGATTTTCAGTGCTTTGCTCGTGGCCGAAATTAGTATCATGGTGCGACACATCCGTCGTAAGGCTACTACCGATTTGCTCAACGGCCCGGAGAATTGAGCCTTTTCATAACAAGCGTGTTTTATTTTTCTCAATGATAATTTCTTTTTAACTTCTGACATAATGGAAGCACTTCAATCATATTGGTGGTTTTTGATATCACTACTCGGGGCGTTGCTGGTGTTCCTGCTCATGGTGCAGGGCGGACAAACGCTATTGTTAGGTACCCCCTCGGGCGAGGCTCGCAATCTGCAAGTTAATGCCCTCGGACGCAAGTGGGAGCTTACTTACACTACTTTGGTGGTGTTTGGCGGCGCATTTTTCGCTTCTTTCCCGCTTTTCTATTCCACATGCTTCGGCGGGGCTTATTGGCTGTGGATGCTTATATTGCTGAGCTTTGTGCTGCAGGCGGTGAGCTATGAGTTCCGCCGCAAACCGGGCAATATCTTCGGCACGGGTGTCTACGACGCGTTCCTCTTTTTCAACGGGTGTGTAGGGTGCATCTTGCTCGGCGTGGCTGTCGGAATGATGATTTTCGGCGCCGATTTCACCATCGCTAAGGGTAATATCCTCGATGGCGCAAGCCCGGTGATCTCGCAGTGGAACGACTCGCACGGCCTGGAGGCTATCGCCGATTGGCGCAACCTGCTTGTGGGATTTACCGTCCTCTTCCTCGCCCGCACCAACGGCGCGCTCTATTTCATGAACAGCATTGAAAAAGGGGCGCAGTTTATGGCACAGCAACGCAAATTGGCGCTCGTCAACGGCGCTGTATTCGTGGTGCTATTCTTGGCGCTTGTGGCTGTGATTCTTACGTCTAAAGGTTATGGCTATGATGCCGATGGCGTGATTACCGAGATGCCGCATAAGTTCTTGGACAATATGCTGTCGCTATGGTGGCTGGGCCTCCTGTTCGTAGCCGGCGTAGTGCTGGTGCTGTTGGGCCTGGGCAAGACTGCCAAGTGCAAGTCCTATCGCCGCGCTATATGGCTGACAGGCTCCGGTACGGTGCTGGCCATCTTGGCTCTGCTATGCCTCATCGGCTATAACGATACCGCTTATCTGCCTTCGCTTTCCGATGCGCAAAGCTCGCTGACCATACGCAACAGCTCGTCGTCATATTTCACGCTCAAAGTGATGACATGGGTGTCGGTGCTCTCTCCCGTTGTGATAGGCTACATCGCCGTGGTATGGCGCAAACTCTCTAAACCCGCCTTGACCTCATCTGAAATCGACCACGACCACGAATCTTATTAAAGTTTCTCTCGTTCAGCTAATACAAATGGGCGGGGTGTGAAGCCATAGAGTTTCACACCCCACCCATTTGTTGTCGCTATTATATGATGCTGACGCCGTCGATGTCGCTAAGCCGGGCGACGATGGTGCCGTGGTCGTCGGCGCGGACGGCTATGGTCATGGAGCAGGCGTTGTCAAATTGCTGGGCGAGGATGTCGGGCTGCACCTGTTTGATGAGCCGCATCACGTCGTTCATGGCCAAGTATGGGAAGGTGTACGTTATCTGCTTCATCACTTTGCGCTCTACGATGGCTCCCTCCTCTATCGCCATGCGGGCGGCCTCGCGGTAGGCTGCTATAAGCCCCGATGTGCCCAATTTGATGCCGCCGAAGTAGCGCACCACTACGATGACCACGTCGGTGAGGTTGAAGGAGTTGATCTGCCCCAATATCGGTTTGCCGGCGGTGCCCGACGGCTCCCCGTTGTCGTTGCTCTGGAAATTGGTGCGCTCGAAGCCGAGCATATATGCCCAGCACACGTGCCGGGCATCGAAATATTTCTTCTGGTATGTGGCTATCACCGCCTTGGCTTCCTCTACGGTAGTGGCGGGGTGGGCGAACGCGAGAAATTTGCTCATTTTCTCGCGGAATATCGCCTCCGACGGGCTGTCTAATGTCAGGTAGGTGTCGGCCATTGTCGTCGGTTACTTGCGGTCGAAGTAGGGGCTCTTGGAGGTGGCGCTCACGGCTATGGCAAGCACTAATCGGCAGTCGGGTAGCAGGTTAAGTCGCATCGCTCCCATCCCGGCTGAAAATAGCGTGCGGGTGTCGACGCGGCTGTCTGCTGCAACGGAGCATGCCGACCCTACGGCTATGCCTACGTCGATGGCGTTGAATGCGCATGGGTTGCCTGCTGGCTTGTCGCCGCAGGTGGGGTAGCCGCAATGCCCGCAGTTGAGCCCCATGGGCTGGCGGCGTATGCCCACGAGGACCACGGCGTCGCCTTGTAGTATGTTGGCGGCGTCGCGCTGGTACACCGGGCGTTGCGTCTCGGCATATAGCTCAAGCATGGCCTCAGAGAGGCGGCGCAGGTCGTCGCCTTCCACTATGGCGGCTTCAATGAGGTCGTTGCCCTTGGCTTTTGGCGCTGTGCGTATGGCTGTGAGCATCCGGCGCGCGGCTTCGATGACTGCGCTATGCCGGTCGTCGCGTTGGTTGAGTATCATAATTCTATGTCGTTTTCTGGCAAGTGGCTGTAATGCCGCCTGCTGCCGGTTTATAATATGAGCATGGCGTCGCCGTAGGCCCCAAATCGGTAGCCCTCTTTGACTGCTTCGTCGTAGGCTTTCATCACCAGGTTGTACCCGCCGAAGGCTGCCACCAGCATTAGCATAGTGGAGTAGGGGAGATGGAAGTTGGTGACCAATGACGTGGCGACGGTGAAATCGTAGGGCGGGAAGATGAATTTGTTAGTCCAACCTTCATAGACTTTGAGTTTGCCTCCCATGCTCACTGCCGATGCCATGCCACGAAGCACTGATGCGCCTATCGCGCAGACCTGGCGGCCTTCGGTCTTGGCTTTGTTGACGGTGTCAACCAGCGGTGCGGTTATGAATATCTGCTCGGAGTCCATGCGATGCTTCGTCAGGTCCTCGACGTCGATTTCACGGAAGTTGCCCAACCCGCTGTGTACGGTGGCAAAGGCTTGCTCTACGCCTTTTATCTCCAAGCGTTTAAGCAGCTCTCGGCTGAAGTGCATTCCGGCGGCGGGGGCCACGATGGCGCCTTCGTTCTTAGCGAAGATGGTCTGATAGTCGGTAGCATCGTTTTCGTTGGGCTCGCGTTGTATATAGTCGGGCAGCGGTGTCTCTCCCAGGGCGTAGAGCGCCGATTTGAACTCTTCGTGCGAACCGTCGTAGAGAAATCGCAGCGTGCGGCCTCGCGATGTGGTGTTGTCGATGACTTCGGCTACCATCGACTCGTCCTCGCCGAAGTATAGCTTGTTGCCGATACGTATCTTGCGCGCCGGCTCTACAAGCACGTCCCATAGCTTATGCTCTTCGTTGAGCTCTCTGAGCAGGAATACTTCGATGCGCGCCCCGGTCTTCTCTTTGTTGCCATAGAGTCGGGCTGGAAACACCATGGTGTCGTTGAATACCATGACGTCGCCTTCGTCGAAATAGTTGATGATTTCCTTGAATATGTGATGCGATATTTCGCCTGTCTTGCGGTCCACTACCATCATCCTGCATTCGTCGCGTTGCGCCGCTGGCTCTTGAGCTATCAGCTCGTCGGGCAATTTGAATTTAAATTGTGAAAGCTTCATATTGCGTTTCTTCGTTATTTTTTTGGCTTGTTATTTGGTTCTTATTCTGATATACTGTTCTCGGCAGTCGCGCCACCGCCTATAGTGGCGTCGGTTGCGTCGGTTGCGTCGGTTGCGTCAGCTTCGTCGTCGGCCTCGGTCTCTATCTCCACTTCGCGGAGCATGGCTACGGCGGCGTCGAGGCTCAGGCATCGGTCGATGGTGACATCGCCTACGCGGGTGCGGCGCAGGGCGGTAAGGTGTCCTCCCGAGTCAAGCGCTGCTCCGATGTCGCGGGCAAGCGCTCGTATGTAGGTGCCTTTGCTGCACACCACTCTTATGGTAATCGACTCCTGGGTGTAGGCGAGCAATTCGATTTCGTCGATGACGAGCACCTTGGGCTTGAGCTCTACGGCGTCGCCTTTGCGCGCTATCTTGTAGGCTCTCTTCCCGTCGACCTTGCACGCTGAAAACGATGGCGGCACTTGCTCTATGCGCCCGGTGAACGTGGATAGCACTTCTTCCACGCGCTCTCGCGTGATATGCTCGGTGGGGTAGCGGGCATCGACTTCGGTCTCTAAGTCGTAGGAGGGGGTGGTGGCTCCGAGGGCTATCTCGGCTACGTACTCTTTAACCCCGCCTTGCAGCTGCTCGATGAGCTTGGTCGACTTGCCGCTTACTATTATCATCACTCCGGTGGCAAGCGGGTCGAGGGTGCCGGCATGCCCTACCTTCATCTTCTTGATGCCCAAGCGGCGTAGCATCACTCCTCTGATGCGTTTCACCACATCAAAGGAGGTCCAGCCGTAGGGCTTGTCGACATATATGGTCTCTCCGGCAAGAAAGTTCATGCTTGTCGGTGGCTTAGTTTAGCACTATGCAGAGCACGCCTGCTATGAGACAGTACACGGCAAACCATACGAGCTTGCCTTTCTTCACTATGTCGAGCATCCATTTGCATGCCAAACAGCCCACCACGAAGGCCGCTATGAAGCCCACTATCGTGGCGCCAAGGCTCACTGTGGCTTCCGACGCCGCTCCATTGGCCACTGTCTCGCCCCCTATCATGTCCTTTATGTCGAGTAGCGCCTCGCCAAGTATGGGGATAATCACCATGAAGAAGGAGAATTTGGCTATCTGGTCTCGCTTGTTGCCAAGTATCAATCCAGTGGCTATCGTGGAGCCTGATCGGCTTAACCCCGGTATCACGGCTATTGACTGCGCTATCCCTATGACGAATGCGTCGACAAAGGTGATGTCGCGCTGGCAGTATCCCAGTTTGCTCGCCGCATTATTTCCCGCTGAGCTGTCGCGACGGAAATAGTAGGCAAAGGTCAGTAGCAGTGCAGTGAAACACAACGCTATGCCCACCGTGAGCAGGTTCTCGTCAAACAGTGTCTCCACCTCTTCCTTAAAAAACAAGCCTACTATCATGATGGGGATGCACGATACGAGTATCTTGAAGACGTAGGTGGTGTTGGCGTCGCGCTTGAACCCGAAAAACGAGGTCAACAGGGGCACAAATTCCTTCCACAGCACTACTATCGTGCTCAATACGGTGGCTACGTGGAGCGCTACGGTGAATTGCAACGATTCGGCGCCTGCTACGTTCACGTGGAGTATGTCTTCGCATATCTGCAAGTGCCCCGAACTGCTTATCGGCAAGTATTCGGCAAGGCCTTGCACTACGCCCATGATTAATGAGTCTAACCAATCCATTTTTTTTTACCTTATGTTATTCTGTTTTACTATGTTAATAGAATTGTTGTCTATCTGCGTTATTACTTCGTTCGCCTATCTGCGTTGTCGCTATCTTCGTCGATAGGGTAGTAGCCTGTCCCTTTAATTGGTGCCGTCGCCTATCTGTTGCTATGTCGCGCATGGTGGCATAGTAGCGCGATGCTATGCTTTGGCATAGTATCATGGCCGGCTTTCGGCCCCCTATCTCATTCCTCGCTTGTTGCCTCGGCCTATTCTTTCTTGCCGTCGGCGGTCTTAGGCTTCTTTATTATAGCAATGCCCATGAATACGAACCCTATGAATGTTATTGTCGGTGCTACGACGGAACGGGTGGTGCTGAATATGTCGGCGTTAAATTGCTCCGGGGTGCTGCCTCCGCCGAGCATCAGCAGAAATCCCAATACGATAAGCACGGCGGCTACTATCATCATTATGAAGTTGTTGCGTGAAAGGGGCATTTGCTCAGGGGCCGCTTTCACCAAACTGCTATCGCCGGCTTTCCGCTTATTGTACGATATCTCCGACAGTTGCGTGTATGTGATTTTTGGAGGAATACTATTCTTGTTGGTCGCTTGCTTTTTCGTTGGAATTGCCATGATTGTCTATGTGTCTGTTATATAGTGCTTTAAATGATTCTGTTGCTTGTGTCTTTTTTACAATGCTTTTTGTGCCTTAGCTTATCCGGCGCTTAAAAATATATATAATGTCTTCTATGTCGTTGCCGCTTCGCCCGCCATGTCGCGTCAGAACATGTCGTCGTAGCTCTTTCGCAGGTATTTGTTGGTCGCTATCCACGATGCTGCGCCGCATATCACGATGCCCCCGATGATGATGCCGAAGAACACGTAGATCAAATCGGTCCATGGCAACGCTATGTTTAGGTCCGACTCGAGATTGACGGTGTAGACACGGAGCAGGCATAGCAGCAATATCGCTATCGCGGCGGCAAGCAACCCATTGAGGATGTTGCCAACCACTATCGGTCGCCTTATGAACGCTCCGGTGGCCCCTACGAGCTTCATAGTGTGGAGCAGGAACCGCGCGGAGTAGATGGTGAGCCTTACGGTGTTGTTGATCAGCACGAACGATATCGCCAACAAGGCTGCCGCCAGTGCCATCAGTACCAGCGAAAGCGACCCTATGTTGGAATTGATCGATTCTACTACATCGGTGTGCACGGTGATCTCTTCAACGCTCTCTATATTACGCAGTTGTGCCACGATGCTGTTGATGGAGTCGACGTTGGCATACCGCTCTTTTACTTTGACGTTGAACTCCGGCTGGTAGGGGTTGGTGCCGAGCAATTCTACCACGTCGCTGCCGATATAAGCATTCTCCTGCTCCAGAATCTGGTCGGGCGACAGGTAGTCGTAACTCGCCACAAATTCCGATGTGGTCAGCCGGCTCTTCATCGCATTTATCTGCCCAAGGTCGGCATCCATTTTCATGACCATGTTGAACCCCAGGTTCTCGCGTATGTGACGGGTGATATTGCCGGCCGCAAAAGCAGCGCACCCCACTATGCCTAATATCAGTAATACCATGGCGACACTGACTGTCGATGTCAAGTGCTTGCCAAAGCTCATCAGACTCGTATGTTTCTTCTTCTGACTCATTGATTTAGTGGATGTTAGCGCAACAACTCGCTATGCTCCGCCGCGCTAATTGCAATGCCTCGCACTCGCCATTTGGGCTTAGTGCATAACATTTTACAAAGATACAACATCACTTGCCCCCTTGTCAAGTGTTTTGACGAAAAATTTCCATTATTACAATGTGAAAAAATCAAAAAAATCACCCGAAATCACCCTGCAATAAGCCCGCACCTCCCTCCCAGGTAACAGTTCCCGCTGCCCCGTTATGCCCCTCTATATTCTACTATCACTGCGAATTTGCCGCGAAATTCCCCATAATTCGCCTCCAATCCGCCCCGATTTCACCGCAATTCACAACAATTTCTAATAAATTTTGCACCGAAGTGAAAAAAATATAAAAAAATTGAATTTCAATTCAAAAATAATTAGTAACTTAGCGCCAAATTTATAAGACTGTAATCAAATCGGTAAATATTCAGATTGACTGGTCAAAGCTTTTAAAAACCACACAGAATATTAACAATTTAAACCTTACGCTGAAGTAAAAATCATAATGCCGCATGTCGATGATATGGCTCCTCTGCTCTTATCGCTGCTTCGGCTCTCTTAAAAAATAATATACAATAATCAATAATAAATAATCAAATAGTTTATGAAAAAGAGTTTACTCGCATTGGCATGTGCCTTATTCGTCGGACAAGGCCTGCTTGCACAGACTTCGCAAGAAGTTACTTATGTTGAGGACCCCTCTCAAGGCTATCTCTTCAATCAATTCAAGGACAACTGGTTCGTATCCGCTGAAGTGGGTGGCAACGTATTCTTCTCTCCCAGCGACTCGCATCGCGATTTTTGGGACCGTTGGGAACCCGCCGCTTCTATCTACGTGGGCAAATGGTTCTCACCCATCATCGGTTTGCGCGCTGGCGTTAACTGGCTCAAGGTGAAAGGCCTTTCCGATATCCAAGCTCCCGGTGTGCTTGGCGACGAACCGCTCGTCGATGGTAAATACAAACAAAAATTTGTTCACCTCGGCCCGTCTTTCGACGCTATGCTCAACCTTACCAACTGGTTTTGCGGTTACAAACCCGGACGTTTCTACAACTTGACTGTCTACGGCGGCGTTGGCTTCTACTTCACTCTCGCTCGCCAATATGACGCTGACAACAACGCTTCATCCTACAAGGACGCCAAAGACAATATCCTCGCTGCTCGTGGCGGTATCATCAACAGCTTCAACTTGAGCAAGAGTGTTCAGCTTTCGCTCGACGTTCGCTTCACTGCTCTTGACAACCACCGCGACCAAGCCGGAGGCGAATGGAACAAAACTGCCTACGACCTCTCTGCCTACCTCGGCGTAACTTACCTGTTCCCCAAACGCGAATGGAACGCTCCTATCGTGCCCGTTTGCCCCGAACCCGAGAACTGCGACGCTCTCCGCGCTCGCTTGCAGGCCGCTGATGCTCGCATCGCCGACCTCGAAGCTCAGCTCCAGGCTTGCTTGGACCGTCCTACCGAAGTGGTCGAAGCTGCTCCCGCTGCTCCCCTCGCTACTATCTACTTCCCCATCAACGTGTCTAAACTTACCAAATCCGACGTGCGCGTAGTTAACGCTTGCGCTGAAGTGATGAAGGCTAACCCCGACACCAAGTATGTCGTAACTGGCTGGGCTGACAATTATACTGGTAACGACCGTATCAATGTCAACCTCCGCAAAAACCGCGCTGCTTCGGTTGAAAAACAACTCTTGAAAGCCGGTGTACCCGCCGACCAGTTCAATACTACTATCAACAACGGCAACCTCGTTGACATGGGTGAGAAGTTCGTAGCTCTCGACCGTGCCGCTACTATCCAGGTCGCTGAATAAGGTATTGACAACCTTCCCCTTTGCCCCTCGATGGCAATAGGCGTAATACAATATCATTGAAAGGCATGCTCTTCTCGAGCATGCCTTCTTTAAAATTTACACGCCTCATTTCAATATGGGCCATCTGCAAATATTTATTGGCCAAATGCAACTGACGGTTGGAATGTCGTCAATTGCGACCAGATAGAAGATTGGAATGTCATCAATTGCGAGGATCGGCCAAAGGCTGTTGAAATGCCATCATTTGCGAGGAGCGGGCAAAGCCGCGTGCCTATACGTTGCCCACGGCTAATCGCAGCGATGCCGTGGGTCGTCAGGGGGGGATGTCATCCAAGCATGAGCGGTAAAACCGCGATTCTCATGATGGCCGCTTTGTTCGCAACTTTACGTATAGTAAGATACTGAAATGCACGACTTTAGAAGAAAAATCAAACCGTGGATGCTCCCGTTGGCTATGGTCGTCGGGGTGTTGCTCCACGCCCAGATAGGCTATGTCTCTTTCCTGTCGCCCTATCTCATTTTTGTGATGCTGCTTATTACTTACTGCAAGGTGTCTTTCGCCAATTTTCGCATCGACGGCTCTATGTGGTGGCTGCTCGCGTTCCAAGTAATCGGCGCTTTGGCTGTCTACCTTGTCCTTTGCCAGTTCGACGTCTCTATCGCCCAAAGCATCTTTATTTGCATCTTTTGCCCTACCGCTACCGCGGCTCCCGTAATCACCGGTATGCTCGGCGGCAAGATTGAGCGTGTGGCTACCTATTCGTTGCTCAGCAACCTCGTCGTGGCTATCGCCGCTCCTGTCCTGCTTGCCATGATGGGAAGCGGCGAAAATGTGGAGTTTGCAGCCTCCCTCAAACGCATTGCTGTCAATGTGTTGCCGTTAATACTCGGTCCGTTGGCGGTGGCTCTGCTGTTGAAGCTGACCATGCCGCGTGTTCGCGACACTATCGCCCACCATCAAGGCCTGTCGTTCTATATCTGGGCCGTGGCACTGATTATCGTAGTGGGCAATTCCGTTAGTTTCCTTATGAAGGAACCGCCATCGCGCATCCCTACCATGCTGATTATCGCCGTTTTGTCGCTCGCTGCCTGTCTGGCGCAATTCTATTTCGGCAGAAAAATCGGCGCCCGTTATGGCGATAAGATTGCCGGCGCCCAAAGCCTGGGCCAAAAAAACACTGTGCTTGCTATCTGGCTGGCGCTCACCTATCTCGACCCAATTGCTTCGGTGGGCCCGGCTTGCTACATCGCTTGGCACAACACCGTCAACTCTGTCCAGATTTATCGCCGGGCACATGCCGGTATGCTCTGACTTTCAGCCCATTGCCCCGATGCTATGGCGCTTCATGCCCCAGTGCCCCATCCTACGGCCATGCTGTGCTCGAGCCATGCCCCGATGCCTATTGCACGGTGTAAGTCCAAGGCATAGCCATAGCCATAGCCATGCTTTTCTATGGTTCCCTCTTACTTCGCTTTTTACTTTTTTCGCTTGGCTAATTGCTTATGCCATTTATCGTTTGTATCTTTGCGTAATGACAGCACGATTGCCGCGGTGTCGACCCACGGCGTTGAATGTGCTGTCGGTCAACGAATTATAATACTGGTGCAATGGAGCAGATGTATCAACTTTTGATGGGGCTACCCCTCTTTAGCGGGGTGACCTGCGATAAAATGCTTGAGATTATTGGCAATACGAAGTTTCACTTCTTGAAATATTCTCCCGGCGAGGTCTTCGTCACCGAAGGCGAGCAGTGCTCTCACATCAAATTCATCATTTCCGGTATGGCTCGGTTTGCCATTTCCGACCGCAGCCGCTCTATGACGGTGTCGCAGACGCTTTCGGCTCCCGATGTCATTGCTCCGGAGTACATTTTCGGAAGGTCCACGGCCTATCCTTGCTCTGTCACGGCTTTGGAACCGGTGGGCGTGCTCCAGATATCCAAGGCCGAGTACCTAAAAATCCTAAATAGCGACTCCATTTTTTTGATAAACTACCTCAACATGCTGTCAATGAACGCTCAAAAGGCTGTTGATGGCCTCTTGTCAATCGTGTCGGGTAGCGTTGAGCGGCGTTTGGCTCTCTGGATTGTGTCGTTGACCCAGGCCGGTGGCTCCGACATCGTCTTGTCATGCAATGACTGCGAACTGCCTTCCCTCTTCGGCGACGTCGACCGTAAGTCGTTTTTCCTCGCTTTGGAAAATATGAAATCACGCGGACTTATCGACTATGCCGCCGATCATATCAATGTGCTCAGTCGTCGCGAACTTGTCGAATTATTGGGCTTCACCGTACAGTAAACTGCCCGGTTGAAATGCTCTGCGGTAGACTGTTGGTAAAAAGCGAGGTTATACTGGCTCAACTGCAAAGGTCGGTTGATTTGTTAGGTGCGGTGTCAGTAGCAAAGGCCGGTTGACTTGTTATAATTATCTCCGTGTCGGAGGCATGGTATTTTGATTGACCCCGGGCTTCAGCCTGGGATATGTTGACTTGTTAAAATTTTCTCCGTGTCGGAGACATGGTATTGTGATTAACCTTGGGCTTCAGCCTGGGGTCGGTTGACTTGTTAAAAGTATCTTCGTGTGGGAGGCATGGTATTTTGATTAACCCCGGGCTTCAGCCTGGGACAGGCTCTATTTCCAAATGGTTTAGCCTCGGTGAGGCGTCTTGTGCCTGACCCACGGTATCGCTATCGCTTAGCCGTGGGTCAGGCAGTGCATCATTCAATATAAGCGGTAAAAACGCGGCCCTATCCTTTCGATATTTTTTGTCAACCACTTTTCTCACATAGGCCATTTTTTTTGACGGAAATTTTGTAAAATTCTACATTGTTTTAGCCATTATGATTTAAGAAATGCTCGTGAATAATCTATAAACCTTTCTATATTTTTGACCTTTTATGAACAGCTTAAATGCTTGATTATTAGTATGATGTGATTGTATTAACTTCTATATAGTCTATATTATGCTATAAATAGACCTTTTGGGGGTATTGACAAATAAAATTTATGCACTAAATTTGCAATGTAAACAAAAATCACTGCGAAAAAATTCAAAGTTGATTTTTCATGGATTAGAGACAAAATTAGGATTTGTTAAATTAGGAATTAGTTTGTGGGTTAGTATTTTTTAATTGGATTAAGTATTTGGATAATACTCTATAGGTAATAATCGTGTTTTATGTTAGGTTTGTTTGCCTCGTATTAACGAGGATTTTAGGAAGCCGCTTCGTGAGAAGTGGTTTCGCTATTTTATAGGGTTGCCATTCCCGCGCATCCTCGCCACCCGACAATTCGGGGTCAGCTGCAAAAGGTGGTTGAAATGTTAAAAAACTACCCGAATGAGAAATTATTTTGGGTCAGCCGCAGAAGCCGGTTGAATTGTTAAATGTATCCCCATGTCGGAGACATGGCATTGTGGTTATTCCGGGTCAGATGCAAATTCGGTGCCGTAGTCCGTAGTCATGGTGCGCTTTGCTGGTTGTGATGTAGATTTCAAAACGAAGTGCAATATTGAGGTTATGATGCCGCGCATTTTGATTTCTCCCATGGTTTTATTATCTTGCGGTATCTTTTATGTATTATAGGTTATATGCCATGTGTGATGATTTGTTAGATATGCTTCGCCAAGGGGAATGGGTCTACGGCTCGGCCAAGGAGTTGCCCGATGTGGCGGCTTTGTTGCAGCGGTGTGCCGACACTTGCCATGAGATTAATAGTTTACCCCCATCCCACACTCAACACCGCCTGTCGTTGCTCCGCTCGCTGTTGGGCTATGTGGGTGATAATATGGTGATTAATCCCCCTTTTAGGTGCGATTTCGGCTTCAATATCCGCATCGGCGACAATTTTATTGGCAACTTCAACCTTACCATCCTAGACGAGGCGCTGGTGAGCATAGGCAACAATGTGATGATTGGCCCCAACTGCACCCTCGCCACCATCAGCCATGCGATGTTGCCCCGACAGCGTGCCGCCGGTGTGATGCGTGCCTTGCCTATCACCATCGGCAACGACGTGTGGTTAGCTGCCAATGTGGTGGTGCTGCCCGGCGTTACTATCGGCGACGGCACCGTAATCGGTGCCGGCAGTGTGGTCACCAAATCCATCCCGGCTGCAACTTTCGCCGCCGGCAATCCCTGCCGTCCTATCCGCCCTATCACCGATACCGACCGTGTGGCCCCGCACACTGAAATCACTTAGCCGGGAACTCGGCGCGTGGAGTGGACGACACAAACCCGCAGGCGGCGTGGATGCTCTTTGGCATAAAGTAACGGAGCGGGGCGTTCCTTTGGTGGAAGCCTCGCTCCGTTGTAGGTAAATTTTAAATGCTGTGGCGTGGATGCTCTTGGGCATCTGGTCACGCTGTCGGTTTTTTTTACGAAAACGATTTCGCTATTCCTCTTTTACCCGTTTCTTGGCTTTTTCTTTTGTTTTGGTTGATGAGCTGTCCAGGTCCTTCTCTTCGCATAGGTCTATCTCGTTGCGGTTGCTGTCGATGACCTTATATTGCAAGTAGGCGAGCGACTGGTCGGGAAGTATGCGGAACGAGCCGCCTATTTCGTGCCGCCATTTGCGGGCTATCGAGAAGATGCCCCTGTTGAGATAAGCGTCGACAAATGGGTGGACATACATGTTGAACTTCTTGACGTTGAGCGTGCCGACGAGATATTCGAGCTTCTCTTTGAGCGTGTCGGTGAATAGGAGCGATGGTTGCACTTCTCCTTTGCCGAAGCACGAAGGGCATTTCTCGGTGGTAGTGATGTCGAGGGCGGGACGCACGCGCTGACGGGTTATCTGCATCAGCCCGAATTTGCTGAGCGGGAGTATGTTGTGTCGTGCGCGGTCGTTGGCCATGACCTCTTTCATGTGATCGTAGAGGCGCTGGCGGTGCTCGCTTTTGTTCATGTCGATGAAGTCAATCACGATGATGCCGCCCATGTCGCGGAGGCGAAGCTGGCGGGCTATCTCGTCGGCGGCGCGCAGGTTCACCTCAAGGGCATTGCTCTCTTGGTCGGCCGATGCCTTTGTGCGGTTGCCGGAGTTGACGTCGATGACGTGAAGTGCCTCGGTATGCTCGATAATGATGTAGGCGCCCGACTTGAATGATACCGTCTTGCCGAACGACGATTTTATCTGCCGCGTGATGCTGAATTTGTCGAATATCGGCTCTGGTTTGTCGTATAGTTTTACAATGTCGCTTCGCTCGGGGGCTATTATCTTCACGTATTTCTGGATTTGCGCCATTGCGTCGGCGTCGTTGACGTGAATAGCCTCGAAGTCGGGGGAGAAAATGTCGCGTAGCACGCTTACGATACGGCTCTCTTCTTCAAAGATAAGTGTCGGGGCTGTAGCTTTTTGAGCTTTGGCAAGGGCTTCTTCCCAACATTCGAGCAGCGTCTTGAGCTCGTGGTTGAGATCGGCTACGCGTTTGCCTTCGGCCGACGTGCGTATGATGACGCCAAAGTTTTTGGGCCGAATGCTTTCGACAAGCTGTCGCAAACGAAGTTTCTCCTCTGTCGATTTGATTTTCTGTGAGATAGAGATTTTGTCGCTGAATGGGATGAGCACGAGAAACCTCCCGGTGAATGTGATTTCGGTGGTCAGGCGTGGCCCTTTCGACGATATCGGTTCTTTGACTATTTGCACCAGGAGTTCGCGCCCGGCCGTGAGTATGTCGGATATCGAACCGTGTTTGTCTATGTCGGGACTGAGTTTTTGCTTCGTCAGCTGTGGTATCTTCTTTTTGTCGGCAAGCAGTTGCTCTACAAAAGTGGAGTAGGAGGAGAAGTGGGGGCCAAGGTCGAGGTAATGGAGGAAAGCGTCTTTTTCGTAGCCGACGTTTACGAAGGCAGCATTCAGCCCGGGCATGAGTTTCTTGACCTTTGCCAGGTAGATGTCGCCGACGGCGTAGGCGAGATTGCGCGACTCTTTCTGAAGCGATACCAATCGCCCCTCTTCGGTCAGTGCAATCGACACCTCGTTGGGTTGTACGTCAACTATTAATTCGCTTTTCATTGGTTGGGTTGTTTATTATGCAATCGGTCGTTATGGCCGTCGCAGGATTAGAAGGATGCCAATGCCTCTTTGGCGGGGCTTGGCGTAGTTGTTTCTTATCAGAATATAGTCTCAATAAAAACGCAAGAACAAACTTATTTGACATCAACCGCTCGGCGGAATATCATATAAGTTTGTCCTGTATAGCGTTATGTCATGAGATTATTTCTTCTTGTGACGATTCTTTCTCAGACGTTTCTTACGTTTGTGTGTAGCCATCTTATGGCCTTTTCTTTTTTTACCGCTGGGCATTTGATGTTACGATTAAAAAGTTGATAAATAAGATTATACTCTCTAAGGATTTTGATGTCGAATGACTCTGTCTTTCCCTTAATTATTTGACATCTTCCATGAACACTTTAGCGGGCTTGAAGGCCGGGATGTTGTGCTCGGGGATGATGATGGTTGTATTTTTAGAGATGTTGCGGGCTGTTTTCTCCGAACGTTTTTTGATGATGAAGCTACCGAAACCGCGAAGATACACATTGTCGCCGTGAGCGAGTGAGTCCTTAACTACATCCATGAAATTCTCAACGGTTGTAAGTACGTTGGCCTTTTCAAGACCCGTACGTTTTGCGATTTCGTTAACGATGTCTGCTTTAGTCATTGTTGTATGTATTTTTTTTATTTAAGTTAATATATTAGTCCTCAATTGTTTACTTGGCAAAATGGCAAGGGCGCCGTTTTGCAGATGCAAATATCGCATTTTTTTTTGAATTGTGTACAATTTTTATGCATCTTTTTTTAATAATCTGCAATCTTTTACCAATTTAGCAGTGCCGTAAGGTCGTGGAGCACGGCTACGCGTTGCCCCCGTATTGTGGCGGTATCCTCTTCGGCGTGACCCGAAAAGAGTATCGCTTGCCATCCGGCTTGCAATGCGCCGTAGATGTCGGTGTCGGGGTTGTCGCCTATCATCAGCGTCTCGGCAGCGGTGGCCGTTGACTGCTCCAAGGCATATTTATATATACGTGGGTCGGGCTTGTTGACGTTGATGTCGTCGCTGAGCACCACCCGGTCGACATAGGGCGCCAAGCCCGACGACTGTAGTTTGCGATGCTGTACGCCCCTGAAGCCGTTCGACAGTATGCCTATCTTGTATCCGCGGGCTTTGAGATGGGCCACTGCCTCTACGGCGCCTTCTATCACCATGCCTGTGGCTCCGAGCGCGTCAAGATAGTCCTCGTCGAGCAACGGGTTGAGCCGCCGGTTCTCTTCGTCGGGCGCGCCCCCTTCCTGCAGGGGGAGGTAGAAGCGGTCGAAGCGCAGTTTCTGCTGCGTAATCAGCGCGGCGTTGTAGAGCTTCCAGAGCGCGGCGTTGTGCCGGTGGTACACGTCGATCCACTCCTGCAGCTCGCCGAAATAACGGTCCAACCGGTATTTGCGGTACACATGGTCCAATGCCACCAACGACGACGATGCGAAATCGTAGAGCGTGTCGTCGAGGTCGAACCATATCCACCTCACCCCTGCGGGCGCATGGCTCAAATCGACGATTGTAGCCCCTTCTGCTATGTCGCTGTCTGTATTCATGTCGTTCACCTATTTGCTTTCGGCTTTGCGTAGCCTGTCGACGGTGCATATCGTCACTGGCAATATGACTATCTCATATACAGTCTTGATGACTATCTGGGTTGCCATCAGCGATGCTATCATGCCCCACGACAGCACTCCGGCAAAGGCTATTGGGAAGAATATCAGCGAGTCCACGCTCTCGCCGTAGACGGTCGACAATATGGCTCGCAGCGAGAATCGCTTTGCGTCGTTGCCCGTATGCTTCATCCGGGCCATGGTGTAGGCATTGACCATCGACCCGCATAGGAATGCCAGGAAACTTGCCGCCACGATGCGAGGCACGCTGCCGTATATCTCTTCCATGGCATCTTGCGATGTCCATTCCGCCGACCCGGGCAGCGCTATCGACAGCTGCAATGCCAGGGTGACAAACAGGCTTGACGCGAACCCCAGCCATATCATTAGTTTGGCACGCTTCAGTCCGTAGACTTCCACCACGCAGTCGTTGATGATATACGATATCGGGAAGATGATGACTCCGGCTGTGATGGTGAGAGGCCCCAGGTCGATTGTTTTGATTTCTACTAAGTTGGCCACTATCAGACATATACAGAATGTCACGACGAGCACAAGGTATAGCACCGATACACGGCGATTGGCTATATTCTTCATAATTTCTTGTTTTTAACGAGGTTGCAAGCACTCCGATTTCCCGCAAAGGGAACGCAAAGGTAATGTTTTTATCGCAATTAAGCAATATTAATAGGGCGTTTCCGTTATTTTATTGACACCAATTTTTGCTTAATGAAACGCCATATTGCATTATATTTCACAGCCTTCGTGGCCTTTGCGCTCGCGTTGCTCTCCTCTTGCATTGAGGATGGTATCACCACTTCGCCGTCCGACCAACCTGCCTATTCGGTCGACACTCTGAAGATGGGGGAGATGTACACCCTGGAGGGCTCGCCAACCCGTCGCTTCACTGTCTATAATCACCACGATAAGATACTAAACATCAGTGCTATATCTTTGCGCGATGATGACGAGGGTTTCTTCCGCCTCAATGTCGACGGCTTCTCCG
>JAQXRH010000047.1 GCA_029218425.1 Bacteroidales bacterium
AAAGCCTCATTGATTTGCCTATACGCAGCAGTCCTTGCATTTTCAATAATGCAAGATGCTCGTTGATATAGAGGTTCTATTTCAATCGAGTGTTTTTCAATCGGCTTGCTCATATATAATGCGTAATAGTTATACAAAAAACTCCAATATAGCACCTGAGGCGACCGTGCCTTGTGCAACTATAAAGGAGTTTTGCCTTAATAAAGTTACCGGCAATATTGCCATTGTAATTTTTTTATTTTTCTCGGTCGTTATCAGGGTTTAATGCTTGGATGGCAAATTTACGAATTATTTCATATATAATGTGTAGGGGCGTCGTATGTTTTTGAACATTTTTTTGAGGCGTATGGGATGCGGCCCGACTGTCGCGCCACAAGACACCTTTCCGAGGCTAACTTGCTTTATGAGACGCGGTTTTGCCGCTCATGGCAGTGGTGGCATAATGACCCACGGCATCGCTGCGCTTTGCCGTGAGCTGCAGCGATGCCGTGGGGAATTTCATGCATAGGTGGAGGTGTTGCAGTCGCCTCCTCCTGCGGGGGTAGTGCTATTTTACGAGCATCTTTATGGTCTCGGTGGCTTTGTTGCCGGTGCGGTCGGCGCCGCTCAGGCGGGCGATGTACATCCCGGCGGGCAGCGATACGGCCACTTGGTTGGCGTAGCCGTCGGCGGTGAGGCCATCGAAGTGAGCTACACTGTTTCCGGCGGGACTGTAGATGCTGATGGCCAGGTCGTTGAAGTCGGATGTGGCGGAGTAGGTGAGGTAACCCGAGGCGTAGGCCAGGGTAAGTGCCGAGGCGGCGGTCACGTCGTCGACTCCGGATATCGAACCGTCGCTGTTCACTATGAAGGAGTAGCCGGCGTTGGCGCTCAGTTGGGGTATGTGCACGTAGAGGTTGTTCCCTACTATGGCATAGCTCTCCTCGGCTTCGTCCATCTTGACTTCTTCGAGGGTGTTATATTGCTTGATACCATTGGGTGAGGTGGCGCATACTGATATGTCGGATGTGGGAACCGAAGTGATTACTGCGCTTTGGCCGAGGGTGAAATCGTGGATTTGGAAGAGGATGTCTTGGCATACGCCGTCGGCTTGGCCTGCCCAGCCGTTGCCTTCGCGGCTCACCTGCACTGTGAGGCTGCCGTCGCTGCCGTTGCTGCCCCACGCTTCAAAGTTGGTAATCACGTATTTGCCGTTGGCGATATTGTCGGCACTGGTGCGGTCGTCGTCGTAGATCATGCCGCTGTCGTGCTCGCCGTGCCACGAGGGGAAGTAGTCGACGGTGACTTGGCGCTTGTCGATTTCGGCTGTGCTGGTGAAGGTGTCCTGGCGGTAACGGGGCACGAATGAGCCGCGGCGCATGAAGCGGGGCAGCACTTGGAGCGGGGCGGAGTAGCTGTGCACCGTCTGGTGCCCCTCGTAGATGGTGGCGAAGTCGTTCATGTCGAGCCAGTCCCCCTCGGGGAATGTGATGTCGCGCTCTTTTTTGTCGGTTATTACCGGGGCTACGTAGATGTCGGGGCCCCAGAGATAGGCGTCCTTGCAGTTGGCGAGCACCGACTTGTCGGTGTCGGCAAAGTTGGCGGGACGTGCCATGGGCGAACCGTAGCGGGTGTTGTGGTAGGCGCGGGTGTAGCTGTAGGGGATGTAGGCGTAGCGTAGGTTGATGGCGTCGCGCACTTTGTCGAGGATTTGTGGACGGTTGTAGGGCTCGGGGCGGAGGCTTTCGATGGCATGGGTGCGCATCACGGGGTAGAACACTCCGAGTTGCACCCAGCGCAGGTAAAGGTCGTCGCTCTCATTGTCGGAGTCGCAGAAGCCGCCTATGTCGGAACCGAGGTAGCCGATGCCCGACATGGAGCCGTTGACCAGGGCTGGCACTTGGGCTTGCAGTCCGCGCCACGAACGCTGTATGTCGCCGGTCCAGGGGAAAGTGCTGAAGCGTTGCATTCCCGCGGTGCCGGAGCGGGGCAGTAGCAGGTGGCGCATATTGGGCGCGACTTCGGTGAGCGCTTTGTAGACGCTTTCTATCCAGAGGCTTCCGAACTCGTTGTGTATCTGCTGGCAGGTGCCGCCGGCATGGTGGCAGTGGTCAGGGAAATGGCGCTCGGGTTCGCCCAGGTCGAGCCACCATCCGGCCATGCCGTTGAGGGTGTGGCGTTTGTAATATTCGCCCATCCACTGCATGGCGCCTTCGTTGGAGGTGTCGATGAGGCCTACGGGGTTGTTGGTGAGCCATGACATGTCGCCCACGGCTTCGTCGGCGAGGTAGCCGTTGTTCTTGAGGTAGTTATAGTTGGTGGCGGCGTCGCTGGTGAAGAAGGGCTCGGTGATGCATATGGTGTTGACGTTTTGGGATTTGAAGTCGGCAAGCATCTGTGTGGGGTTGGGGAAGTTGGGGGTGTACCATTCGAGGTTGCCCATCCCGGCATTGGTGGCGCCCTGCCAGTACAGGTCGAAGACGAGGCCGTCGAGCGGCAGCTGCGACTCGTCCTTGATGCGGCTTATCGTGTTTGCGGCCTCGTTG
>JAQXRH010000048.1 GCA_029218425.1 Bacteroidales bacterium
TGTCAAGATAGCTCCCTCCCCTCGTCCGACAAACGCTGAAGAAAGACAAATAAAACCGGAGGAAGATGCTTTTACCGGTTTTGTATTCAAGATTCACGCTAATATGGATCCAAATCACAGAAGTTGTATTGCTTTCGTGAAAATCTGTTCCGGTAAATTTGAACGTAATGCTAATTATAAACATATTCGTTCGGGCAAAATGATGCGTTTTGCCGCGCCTACAGCATTTATGGCTCAGAAGAAGAGCATAGTAGATGAGGCATATCCGGGCGATATAGTCGGTATACCCGATACCGGAAACTTTAAGATAGGAGATACACTTACCTCGGGCGAGGAGTTGCATTTCAAAGGGTTGCCAAGTTTCTCGCCGGAGATGTTCAAATATATAGAGAATACCGACCCGATGAAGTCGAAGCAGCTTGAAAAAGGCATTCAGCAGCTTATGGACGAAGGCGTAGCGCAATTGTTTGTGAATCAGTTTAATGGTAGGAAGCTTATCGGGACTGTTGGGCAGTTGCAGTTTGAAGTAATCCAATATCGTTTGCTTCATGAATATGGCGCACAATGTCGATGGGAACCTATTTCGCTGTATAAAGCGTGTTGGATAGAAAGTGATGATGCAGAAGCCCTTGCGGCATTTAAAAAACGTAAGCACCAGTTCATGGCATTAGATCGCGAAGGCAGGGATGTGTTCCTTGCTGACTCTAATTATGTTTTGCAAATGGCGCAAAGTGATTTCCCCAAGATAAAATTCTTTTTTTCGAGCGAATATTATTAAATTGAGCAAGGGAAAGGGGTAAAAACGTTATTTACGCAAAAAAACAGGTCGGGGAGTGATATTTTGGATGTTAAAATTGTTATCTTTGTAAGGCGAAGTCAAAACGCAAATGCCACATGATGACTGACAAAAACGGTTGCTTTTAAGTTCGCAAAAATTTTGTTTAGGAAACAGTGGTATATTCTACAAACAGGTATCGTACAAGAGGTATGAAAGTTTTGAAATTTGGCGGGACTTCGGTGGGAACACCGGCCAGTCTCCGCAATGTGAAAGATATAGTAGAAAGCTCAAAAGGGCAAGTTATTGTCGTAGTATCGGCGCTTGGCGGCATTACTGACCAATTAATTAATACAGCAAAACTTGCTTGCAAAGGTGAGATATCATATTTGCAACAGTATGCAATGATAGTGGAGCGTCACCTCCATGTCATAGACGAAGTTGTCGCAGAAGAGAAGCGTCTTGATGTAAAGTCGATAGTAAATCCGTTGCTTGAAGAGCTCGGCAACGTGTTTAGAGGAATCAACCTTATCAAAGATCTATCACCTCGCACGCTTGATGTGGTGCAGAGCTATGGAGAGCGATTGTCGAGTGTGATAATATCGAGGGTGATAAATGGTGCAAAGCATTTTGATTCGCGAAATTTTATAATCACCAAGAAGCAGTTTGGCAAGCATGTGCTTGATACGGAAGCGACGACTAAAGCTATACATTCTATTTTTGACAATACCGACTTCAATATTGCAGTAATCCCTGGCTTCATATCAACAGATAAAGACGGAGATATAACGAATTTGGGACGTGGGGGTAGCGATTACACAGCGGCGATTATGGCGGCAACGCTTGATGCTGAGTCGTTGGAGATATGGACCGATGTTGATGGCTTTATGACGGCCGATCCGAGGGTCATAGATAAGGCATACGTCATAGACCATTTGTCGTTTCCGGAAGCGATGGAGCTGTGCAATTTCGGGGCGAAAGTGATATATCCGCCTACGATTTATCCTGTATTCCACAAAAATATCCCCATTTTAGTAAAGAATACGTTTAATCCAACGGCCAAAGGCACTCTGATATCGTCAAATTCAAACGGGACAGAGGGTAAGGCTATAAAAGGGATATCATCAATAAACGATACGAGTCTAATCACAGTGAGCGGGCTCGGCATGGTGGGCATATATGGGATAAATGCACGAATATTTGATGCGTTGGCTCGCAATGGAGTAAGTGTGTTTCTTGTTTCGCAGGCTGCGAGTGAAAACAATACGTCAATCGCGGTCAAGTCGTCGGATGCCCAATTGGCTGCAGATGTAATCAAGGAAGAGTTTAGTCTTGAATTGCAGCGAGGGGAGCTTACCGGAGTAGAGATCACGGATGACCTTGCTACAGTAGCAGTCGTAGGAGAGAATATGAGGCATACAGCTGGTATCGCCGGGAAGTTGTTCAACACTCTTGGCCGCAATGGTATCAGTGTGATAGCATGTGCGCAAGGAGCGACGGAGACCAATATATCATTTGTGATAGAGGGCCCAAATCTCACAAAAGCGCTTAATGTAATCCACGACTCATTTTTTCTATCGGAAACGCAAGTGCTGAACTTGTTTATTGTAGGAATCGGGAATGTGGGCCGTAGGCTACTGTCGCAAATATGCCATCAGCAGGAGAAATTGCTGAAGGAAAAGGCGTTGCAGCTTAAGGTCGTAGGAATTGCAAATTCTAAGAAAGTGGTGTTTGACCCCGAAGGAATAGATCTTTCTCATTTTGAAGAAAGGTTAAAGGCGTCAGAAATAGAAGCCACACCGAAAAATATAAAGGATGGGGTAATCGGTATGAATATTTACAATCCGGTATTTGTGGATTGTACGGCGTCGGTAGAGATAGCCGAGTATTATGCTGATCTGCTTTCAAACAATGTCAATGTAGTGGCTGCCAATAAAATAGCGGCATCGTCAAATTACGATAACTATGCGAAGCTCAAAGGTATAGCACGAAAAAAGGATGTCAAATATTTGTTTGAGACCAATGTCGGTGCCGGCTTGCCTATCATCAATACGATAAATAACCTGATAAATTCCGGTGATAAGATATTGCGTATAGAGGCTGTGGTGTCCGGCACATTAAATTATATATTCAATGTGCTAAGTAAGGACATTCCATTGAGCAAAGCGATATTAATGGCACGGGAGGCCGGCTATTCAGAGCCCGACCCTCGCATCGACCTTTCGGGCAAGGATGTGATACGAAAACTTGTAATCTTGGCTCGTGAGGCCGGTTATCGCGTAGAGCAGGAAGATGTGAAGAGAGAGCTGTTTATCCCGGAAAAGTATTTTGAAGGTTCGATAGAGGATTTCTTTAATTCTATAAAAGAGCTTGATGACACATTTGAGCAGAAACGCATAGAGGCAGAGAATAAGAATGAACAGTTCCGTTTCGTAGCCAAACTTGACGATGATAAAGCATCGGTAAGCCTGCAAATGGTAGACCAAAATCATCCGTTTTATGCGCTTGAGGGGAGCAATAATGTAATATCATTGACCACAGAGCGATATAAAGAGTATCCAATCATAATAAAAGGATACGGAGCTGGGGCAGATGTTACTGCTGCAGGGGTATTTGCCGATATAATAAGTATTGCAAATATCAGATAAATCTATTAAAGAAAAGACTGATGAAATATATAATCGTACTTGGAGATGGAATGGCCGACGAGCCAATAGCAGAGCTTGGAGGCAAGACCCCACTTCAATATGCCGAAACGCCAGGGTTTGATTTTTTAGCAAAGAATGGTATATGCGGCACGCTAAATACGGTGCCTGAAGGATATGCTCCCGGGAGCGAAATTGCCAATCTCGGAATCCTCGGTTATGATGTGAGGAAAGTATATGAGGGCCGAGGCTCGCTTGAAGCCGCCAGTATGGGAGTAGGCATCGCCGATGACGAAGTGGCGATGCGTTGCAATATCATCTGTGTGGAAAATGGAAAAATCAAGAACCACTCGGCAGGACATATCACGACAGAGGAAGCGTCACAACTAATAGATGCCCTTCAGCAGGAATTGGGCTCGGATAAAGTGTCGTTCAATTGTGGAGTGTCATATCGTCATCTACTGAAGATAAAAGGCGGAAAAAAGGAAATAGAATGTACGCCGCCCCACGATGTTCCAGGTACAGAAGTTGAAAAAGTGTTGCCTAAGGCGATGACAGAAGAAGCAATACCCACATGTAATCTGTTGAAAAGCCTGATGAGCAAGTCGTATGATATACTTATGAAGCATCCGGTCAACCAGCATCGTATTGCTGTGGGTAAAGATCCAGCAAATATGATATGGCCATGGTCGCTTGGGTATCGCCCATCGATGCTTACCTTGAAAGAGCTTTTTGGGGTAAATAAGGGTGCGGTCATTTCGGCAGTCGACTTGATAAAGGGAATAGGTAGATATGCTGGCCTTGATGTAATAGAAGTAGAGGGCGCGACCGGGCTTTACGATACTAATTATGAAGGAAAAGCACAGGCGGCAATAGATGCGCTTAAATCTGATTATGATTTTGTGTTCCTCCACGTAGAAGCAAGCGACGAAGCCGGGCATGAGGGGGATGTGTCATTGAAGATAAAGACAATAGAGTATCTTGACAAGAGAGTCGTCCAACCGATAATCAATGCCACAAAGGAGATTGATGAGCCGGTAGCCATAGCGCTACTGCCCGACCACCCCACCCCATGCCGCATAAAAACTCATACGGCTAATCCTGTACCATTTGCAATATGGCATCAGGGAATTGAGGCCGACACTGTAACCACTTTTGATGAGATGTCGGCAAAGGATGGAAAATATGGCAATCGCGATGTCTTGGAGCTCATGACGTTGCTTCTAAATAGTTAACAATAAGGCTTTCAAGCTTTTAATAATAATTTGAAATGAAATATTACAGTACAAACGGAAAGGCCCCAATGGCGTCGTTGAGGGATGCCGTAATAAAAGGTCTTGCACCCGATGGCGGATTGTATATGCCAGAACGTATTCCACTGATACCCAAGGCGTTTTTTAATAATTTGGAAGGGATGACCTTTCAAGAAATTGCATATGTAGTAGCTAATACCTTATTTGGCGAAGATGTCGAGTCGGATAAGTTGAAAACCCTGGTATACGATGCGTTTAATTTCCCAATACCCTTGAAAAAGGTAGAAGACAACATTTATGTATTGGAAATGTTTCATGGCCCGACACTTGCTTTCAAGGACGTAGGGGCTCGATTTATGGCGCGCCTATTGGGCTATTTTAACGATAAAGACAATGACGGCAAGGCAGTGAATGTTCTTGTTGCGACGTCGGGCGATACGGGTAGCGCCGTAGCAAATGGCTTTTTTGATGTTCCGGGAGTGAATGTATTTGTCCTTTATCCTAAGGGCAAAGTGAGCCGGCTTCAAGAGATGCAGTTTGCTACGCTCGGGGCCAATATTCACCCGTTGGAGATTGACGGTACTTTTGATGACTGCCAAGCGATGGTTAAGGCTGCATTTGTCGATGAAGAGCTTAACAGTAAGATGAAACTAACATCGGCCAATTCAATAAATCCGGCACGTTTCCTTCCGCAAATGTTCTATTATTTCTGGGCATACGCACAACTAATAAAAGCAACGCAAGATGAGAATGTAGGCGACAAGCTTGTGTTTTGCGTACCCAGCGGTAATCTTGGCAATATCTGCTCGGCGTTGATTGGCAATAAGATGGGGCTCCCGGTAAAACGTTTTATTGCTGCTAACAATCGCAACAAAGTGTTTACCGAATACCTTATAAGCGGGACGTATTCGCCGCAATCGTCTATACCTACAGTGGCAAATGCAATGGATGTGGGCGCACCTTCTAATTTCGCCAGGATAGTCGAACTGTATGGCGGGAAGCATGACGTAATATGTAATAAGATTGCAGGATATAGTTATGATGACGAGGAGATACTTGACGTCATCAACAAACTATACAAGGAGAACGGATATTTACTTGACCCACATGGCGCAACCGGGTATTTGGCATTAAAAGAAGGTCTAAAACCGGGTGAGATAGGCGTATTTTTGGAGACTGCCCACCCGGCAAAATTTAAGGAAACAGTTGAGAATAGCATTGGTAAGAGTATCGATATCCCGGAGACCTTACAGAAATTCATATCGCGGCAGAAGCAGTCGACTAAGTTGCCTGCTACGTTCTCTGCCCTCAAGCGTCACTTATTATCTACTAATTAATAAACATTATTACCATGGCAAACAAACGAGTATTAAAAAAGCAAATCCGCTTCATCTGTGGCGATATTGCAGGCGAATGTCTAATGGCAAAGGCCATTATTCCTGGCATTGATAAAGATGCAATGACTGAAGTGGTAATCAAGACAGCAGAGTTGCAAACGACAGCATTGTGCCGAACAAATATCGCATTTGAAAAGTCGCCTAAGGACTTTGAGAACAAGGGCGAATATCGTGTTGCGCGTCGTAAATATTATGGTCAGGCATTCAAAAAGCTTTCGGAATCGTTCAATAATCAAGTATTGGAGATAGTAAAAGATATGAATGCAGCTATGCCCAAGAAAGCATAGCATACGAATAAGAGCTATGGGCCTGTCAAAACTATTATTAAAGCTTGCAGGGTGGAAGGTTAGGATAACAGTAGAAAACTACCCTAAGGCTATTATATGCGTTGCGCCCCATACCTCTAACTGGGACTTTATTATAGGGAAACTGGCTTATGCGTCGGTAAATCGCAAGGCTGGTTTCCTTATGAAAAAATCTTGGTTCTTTTTCCCGCTTGGATATATTTTTAGGGCAATGGGGGGAATACCGGTATCGCGTGATGGCAATAGCAATGAGTCATCGGTTGACAATATCGTAAACCAATTTAAGAATAGTGAACGGCTAACCATTGCGATTACTCCGGAAGGCACACGTAGCTTGACGCAGAAATGGCGTACCGGATTTTTAAATATTGCCCGTTTGGCTGGTGTCCCAATATTGCTTGCTGTAATTGACTATAAGAAAAAAGAGGCTTACATCGAGCAAACATTTATGCCAACCGGCAATAATGATGCAGATATGCGATGCATTAAGGATTATTATAAGGATGCAAATGGGAAATACCCTGAGAAATTTACTATCGAATAGTTGATTTTTAGCAATTATGCAGAATTTGAAGATTGCGATTTATCCCATGAAAATAGCATGGGCTGATCCTGAGGAGAATTTACGCATGGTGTCAACGATGGCATCGCAGGTGCCTTCAGGAACCGACATACTTGTGTTGCCAGAGTTGTTCAGCACAGGTTTTGTGCAGGATTTTCATGTCGTTTCTTCAATTTCAGAGTCGGTCAGTGGTATGACCATGACGAATATAAAGGAATTGTCGCAAAGATATGGATTTGCAATTGCCGGCACGTTTCTTTGTCGCGTGGGGGAACAAATTTTCAATCGTTGTTTTTTTATTGAGCCTTCGGGTGAAGAAACGTATTACGATAAGCACCACCTCTTTTCACTTGGTCAAGAACACGAGGTGTTTTCAGCGGGAAATCGTCGAGCACCTATCCTACGCTATCGCGGGTGGAATATTTCAATGATAGTATGTTACGATCTGCGTTTTCCTGTATGGTGTAGAAATGTCGGACAGGCTTATGATATAATGCTCGTTCCTGCCAATTGGCCGTCATCGCGAAGTTATGCATGGAAACATCTTCTTATAGGTAGAGCTATAGAAAATCAAGCGATATTTGTGGGAGCAAATCGTGGCGGATCGGACGATTTTGGCGACTACGATAATACGTCAATTATGGTTGATGGGCTTGGCAAAATAGTAAGTCGGTCGGATGACGATGGGGAGCTTATTTATGCTGAATTCAATCGTGCCGAACTTGTCAAAATACGTGAGAGACTACCTTTTGGTAAGGATGCCGATGAGTTTAGCATTGATTTGTTGTAGCATGATGTAAAGCGCGGGATGTCGCTGAGATGCTTATACTAATTTACCCAAAATATTTATAAGTTGTGGCATGACGGCGTGGATGTCGTCATTAAGTATAGTATAGACATTGGCATGGGGAGTGTCTATCGAATAGTTTTGGGAATTGATACGCGCGACAATATCTTGGTATTCAATATTGTTTCGATGCATAATGCGTTGGACTTTGGTGTCAAACGGGGCGGTAATTTCAATCACTGCATCGACCATTTTATCTATGCCGCTTTGATAAAGAATAGCTGTTTCTACAAACGACAATCGTGCTGATTGATTTTGATGCCAAAGCCTGATATCATCTTTTACGGCAGCATGCGTGATGGAATTGAGCACTTGTAGCTTGTCGGGATTGTTGAATACTATGCGCCCTACTACTCCCCGGTCGAGCGTGCCATCGTCAGAAATACATTCAGTCCCGAGACTTGAACAAATAGCTTGCTTAATGCTCGTGCTATTGTCAATTAATCGTCGAGCGTTGCTATCGCAATCGTAAACCGGATAGCCCATATATAGCAGAATATGCGATATTATGCTTTTGCCGGAGCCGATACCACCACTAATTGCTATAAGTTTATTCATAGATTATTAGTTTTTGACGCTATCTTTATCAGCGTGATGCGTGGCGGCTACTGTCGGCTCAATCAGGTATTCCACCTCCGACGGGCTACAATCAATATTGTGATAATAATCGGGTATTTGCGCCATGTTGACACGCGCAGTTGCGGTTGTTGTGTCAATTGAACGGTAATCTATGACGGCAACGGGTGTTGCATTATCATTTTTAAACATGCTCATTGGCACTAAATAGTTCAATTCGACATTTGCCGGGAAAATATGTATTGATACGTTTCTCGGTAAATTGGTGACTTGAATTGGGATAATACGCTTTTTTGCTACGAGAGGCTCAACAGGAATAGTGACTGACACTTTGGCTGGCTCGACTCGTGTTGCCGCCGGCGCCTTCAATGCGACTTCAATTGTACTGGTGTCGGTAAGGTTGCGCAGAGAGATATGTTCGGTGGATACATTAACCATTGATGATGGGATGCCATTTAGCGAGTAGATAGTGACGCTGTCAAAGTCGCATTTTAAGTCGCCGTAGGCAATATATTGCGGTTGAGTTGTGGCTGATATGTCAAAAAATATGGGCAATCTATCGCCAGGGCGGGTCGTTGTTGCCACATTAATGGAATCGGGACGTATTGACAATATTTCGCATCCTGAACCGAAAGAGTTGCGAATATTATTGCTTAGCATCTCTTGATTTATAACAATGTGGCTATTGCTCCTTTTTATAAAGTCGCTATATCTAATTCTCACTTTGGGAGGCGTACCCCAATCATATTTAATCAATGCACGGCCTTTGTCTTTCACGCTAACATCAATATATTGAGGCGGTTGTGTTAAAAATGTCGTGCCCATGGGTATATCGACAATTTCAACTTGCAATCGATAGTCGCGTTGCTTGGTTTCGTTGAGAGCCATCATAAACCAAAATATCGTTGAAATAATCAAGAATATTATAAATGTAAAAATTGAGCGACCTTTGGCCGAGGTCACTTTTTGTTTTACGTTTGCAAGCAATATCTTTACGTTCATGATGAAAAAATGAAGAAACGTAGCCATTAAAAAGGCGACATTAAAATTAAAGCAAGGGGCACTCTAAAGATGTGAGCACCCCTTGTTATATTCATTGCCTCCAGGATTTACTTAGGGGCGATTTAATTCAATTATTTTGCTTGAGCAGCTTGAGTGTCGGCAGCTGAAGGATACACGGAACCTTTGTCAATTTTAATGTTAACACCGTCGCCAATATTAACGATGAAAGTAGTGTCTTTAACGCCTGTGATTTTCCCGTAAATACCGCCGGCAGTAACCACATGGTCGCCTTCTTTGAGCGCTTCACGGAATTTGCGCATTTCTTTCTGCTTTTTTTGCTGAGGACGAATAAGTAAGAAATAGAAAACGGCAATTAGGACCACAATCATTATAAGACCGCTATACTGGCTTGGGCCTCCTTGACCTTGCTGACCATTACCTTTAGCACCAGCATCGGCCTGTTGCGTAGTGTTGGTTTGCTGTGCAGATTGTCCTGTAGCATTGTCAGTTTGAGAAGCAAATGAAATAAATGATGTTTGCATTTTATTGAGGAATTATTAATTGTTTTTTACAAAGATAGTTATTAATTTGAAAATGCCAATGATTTTTGCCGCATATTATTAATTATTATCGAAATAAGTCGAAATATGGTGGCAAACTATTTTTTATTTTCGAATGATTTGTGCAGTTGATTGTTCCCTTTCAGATAGTTAATAACTGAATATAGCACTCCATTGATGAACTGGCCGCTACGCGGGGAGCTATAATAATTAGCTATTTCGATGTATTCGTTAAGTGTAACAGGAACGGGAATTGCCGGGAAATGGAGCAATTCAGTAATGGCAGCAGTAAGTATTACGATGTCCATCAAGGCAATACGTTCGGTGTCCCATTGCGACTCATTGATGAATTTGTCGATTAGCTCGCGATAGCTATCGGCATTGTCGATAGCGTTAACGAACAAACTTTCGCCGAATGTAGCGTCCTCGTCGTCTTTAAACATTGGCATCAGTTCCAATTTGTGACTATCATCTGTGGCGATGCGACGCAATGTTTTGAGTACGAATGTCCCTACTATACTTATATCATCGTTCCAATATACCGAACGGCTTTCAAGCGATTCGGATAAAGCTTCCGACGGAAGAATGACATCTTTGAACAAAGTGCGCCAGAACTCACAATCAGATTGTAAGTCAGAGCCTTTGATTGACATGTATTCTTTATAAATATCGCTATTAATGATGGTCTCGAGGAGCTCTTTTATTAGATAATAATCGTTATCCCAAGAGAATGGGTTGTCTTTGAGGTAGGCGTTAAGCGATTCCGACGTTGCAATCTCGTTTATTAACTTATTAGTGATAAACTTAAGATTGGGGTTGAGATCATCGGCTGTGGGAAGGTATTTGTCTTTAGCCGTCTCGATCTGCTCTTCACGCAAACGAGTAATATCTTTTGGCAATAAAAGCAGAGCGACATATAGTTTATATGCTTGTTCGAGAGATTCTTGCAGAGAACGGCGGGAGTTAAGGAGCGCTGATTTGACATCATTGAAATCGCGGAGGGTATTGATGGCCATCTGCAAGCCTGTTTCAAATCCGGAGATGGTAAAGTCGTCGTCCTTGCGTGCTGCCTCTATGAATTTGGGATCATGAAGGAGTATAGTCTCAATTACAATAGCCCAAAAATTCACATCGTCGGCAATTGCTCTTTTGCGTTTTTTAGCATAATCTTTAGCTACCGATGATGAGCAGATTTCATTTGTAAGGTACTCCAAACAATCGGCATAATTAGATAAATCGCGCGAGTATTTCATGGCAAATTCCTGCAATTCGGAGTTTGCCGCCAACGACGTTATCATTTTTGCATTTTGAATGGCCGGAATAGCACTCGCACCTGAGGGATTAGGTATTTCATCTTTTGGTGAAATTTTACGTCCGGATAGCTTTAATATAAGCAATAATGTATCAAGATACATTGCATATGCAAATTTGCTATCGCGGGTTTTCTTTGATGGGATTTCTTGTATACGGAAATCGCTGCGAGTCAGCATAAAGCTGTAGAGCATTTGTATTACCTTAATACGAATTAGGATGCGATTAATCATGAGTCTTTAAATGTGCTATTTGTTTTATGAATGCAAAGTTACAACTTTCATTGGAATTTGCGGCATTTTTAGCCATTAAGTTGGTCAAAATTGATAAATATGTATAGATACGAGAGTGGTTAAAACGCTCTTACCTACCCTCTACTTCAATGGATTCCAACCTTGGGCTTTGATTTGCATTTCAGTCCCATCACGAGTAATCATTGCATAACCAAGCGATTGTTCGGTGATATGGCCAATAAGTTTTACACCAGGAATTGACTGGATTTTGTCGTGGCAGTGAAGTGGCACAGTAAACAGCAGTTCGTAATCCTCGCCGCCATTCATTGCTGCGGTGACAAGGTTCATATTTAGCTCCTCAGCCATTATTGCCGTCTGATAATCAATAGGTATTCTATCCTCGTATATGCGGCATCCAGTGCCGGAAGCTTTGCATATGTGGAGCAATTCAGATGAAAGCCCGTCGGAGATATCCATCATTGCGGTTGGCAGTATGTCAGCTTTTGCTAACGCTTCAATTATATCTTTCCTCGCTTCAGGCTTAAGTTGCCGCTCGACAAGGTATTCTTTGCCATGGAATGAAGGAATGAAATCTTTTTGGCCAGCTGAGGCCACTTTTTCTCTTTCAAGGAGTTGTAGCCCCATATAAGCGGCGCCAAGGTCGCCCGACACGCATATGAGATCGGTTGCACGCGCCCCGCTCCTATATACTATTTTATCCTTGGGAGCTTCGCCAATACAAGTTATGGAAATAACCAGTCCCGAACGCGAAGTGGTTGTGTCTCCGCCTACCAAATCAACACCATAAATATCACATGCGAGACGTATGCCTGAGTATAGGGCTTCCATGTGCTCTACAGTGAATCGTTTAGAGATCCCTAATGATACGGTGATCTGTCGCGGCACGGCATTCATTGCATACAAGTCGGAAAAATTTACTACTGCTGATTTGTAGCCAAGATGCTTAAGTGGCACGTATGTCAAATCAAAATGCACGCCTTCGAGCAATAGGTCGGTACTTACGAGCACTTGATTATCTTTGTAGCACATTACGGCACAATCATCGCCAACCCCTTTAATTGACGACGCATTTTTAAGCTCGATGCCGTTAGTGAGATGCTCAATTAATCCAAATTCACCTAAAGTAGAAATCTCTGTCTGCTTTTCTTCCATTGCTTGCAAAATTTAATTACAGGAAAGCGTATAAACGCTTTCCTGTAACGAATATCATAATATGCGGTTAGTGCTCAATAATTATAGATTTTCAATAATGCCTTCGATTAGTGCGACCATATTTGGCTCGGCTTTTTGAGCAGCGAGCTGCACTTCTTCATGAGAAGGGACTTCGGTTATGTCCTTACCGCCAAGGTCGGTTATTACAGAAATGCCATATACTTCCATGCTTGCATGATTGGCTACGATTACTTCGGGAACCGTTGACATGCCTACGGCATCGCCACCTATTATGCGGAAATATTCATATTCTGCAGGGGTCTCAAATGTCGGTCCGGGGGTGCCGACATACACTCCATGTGCCAATGGAATGTTTTTCTGAGCTGCGATATCGTCGGCGAGTTTGATAAGACGATGGCTATAGGCTTCGGTCATTGCTGGGAAACGCGGGCCAAGTTCATTGTAATTTTTGCCACGCAACGGATTTTCCGGGAAGAGGTTAATGTGGTCGGTGATTGTCATTATACTACCTACTTGGAAGCTTTTGTTCATACCTCCCGCGGCATTTGACACGAACAATGTCTCCACGCCAAGTGCTTTAAATACTCTGACAGGGAAAGTCACCTGTTTCATGTCATAACCCTCATAGTAATGGAACCGGCCTTGCATGGCGATTACACGTTTGCCGCCGAGTGTTCCAAATATGAGGTTCCCACTATGACCTTCTACTGTTGATACAGGGAAGTTAGGAATCTCAGTATAAGGAATAATAACTTGGTCTTTAATGTTGTTACGAAGGCCTCCGAGTCCGGTGCCAAGGATTATAGCTATTCGAGGCATGTCAGCCACTCGAGAGCGAAGAAAATCCGCAGTTTTATTAATCTTTTCTATCATGGTCGATCTTTAATTGTGATTAAATATATTTAAACTCTATGAGTTAAGTATAGCAACATAACTATGCGGTAGATTACCGGCTCTGGATTTTCTCTGATATGAACTTCTTTAATTCATAATCAAAGTTGTCGGGTCTGGCGCTATCAAATTCCACCGCAATCGGTTGATAAAAAATCACCGATTTCAGACGCTGTGGAAAATATGGGTTGTTGGCGAGCCTGACCGCATCTTTTTCAGTTGTGAGGATGATTTTGTCCTCTCCATCCATTTCATTATATCGTCGCTCAATCTCTTGCAAATCTTTGCGAGTAAAGTTGTGATGGTCGGGGAAAACTTTAATCTTAATGCGAGGAGGATTGCGCTTCAACATTTTCACCAATGGTTTTGGATTGGCGATGCCTGAAACTACGAGTACTGCATCGTCTTGGCTCATCCATTGAAGAGTGGGCGTCTTAGTGGTCTGTTCTGGGAATACCGGTTTTAATGCTGGGTACCGGTATCGCGAAAAGAATAGCTTTTGATATGGGTAAAGCTCTAATTTGTTGTCAAAGATGCGATATTCTAAGGGCTTTATCCGTTCAGGGCATTTGGTTATCACGACAAAATCGGCCCGATAAATAGCTTTGGGAGATTCTCGCAAGCGCCCCAAGGGCAAGAGCTTATCCATAAATATTGGGCGATAGAACTCAGTGAGCACGATTGATATGGTCGGATTGACATATCTATGCTGGAACGCATCATCGAGGACTATCAAGTTGATTTGCGGGTCAATTCGCAATAGCTCGTCAATACCGTCACATCGGTTTTCGCACACTGCTACCGACACTTCTCTACCGAATTTCTGAAATATTTGATAAGGCTCATCTCCCAGGTCTAAGGGCGTAGAACGCGATGTGGCAAGGACGAACCCCTTTGTGTTACGTTTATAGCCTCGGCTTATTACTCCGATATGATAGTTATATTTCAGGAGATTAATAATATATTCGGTATGGGGTGTCTTTCCGGTGCCTCCGGCAGCGATATTCCCAACGACAATAACTGGGACGTCAAATTTTCGCTGCTTCAATATGTGCCATTTGAACATAATATTCCTCACACCCACGCCAAAGCCATAAAGCTTTGATAATGGGAGAAGTATGAAATTGGATATTATATTATTAGCGGCCATTATGATGCAACCTGTTGAGCAACGTGCTTTATCTTTTAAAAAATCACTTACAAAGATAATCTTTTAAAGTATCGTTATCAAGTAATTATTTGTTTTTTTTGTCTATGGAAGTCGGGAATATTGAAATTTTTATCGCTATAGGTCGTTTTGAAGCGGTAAGCCATAATAAATTATGATTAGAAATTAAAATGCAACGCTATACGAAGCCCGCTCTTATCCACCCCGGGAGTATTGCGGTAAGATAGTCTCCATAAGTAATCCACTCGGAGTATGCGAAACAAGTTGTCTATTCCAGCCGAAATCTCCATGTATGGTTTTGATGTCATTTCTACAGGATTGGCACCTATGGGGAATTGTGGCAACCATGTGTTATGCCGAGGATTGTTCTTATCACTCAGATGCCCCCACACGCCACGAAACGCAAATACTTCGCGCAATTTCAAGTCTTTTATATATGGGATATAATTGAATATCGCGCCATTGGCCCAATAGGTCATATCAAACACTGCATACGTATCGGTGATAAATTCCATCGGTGATAGCAAGGCAAAGCTTTCGGGTTGTATTGTATATGAAATATTTGCGTTGGGGATGAGCAATGCGGTAAATGGCGTTGTACTCCACACATGCCCTCCCTTGACCATTGCATCAACATACCCGAATGCCGATAACCAGAAACGCTTTTGAAAGCTTACTTCCGTCTTGTTTATTGTATATTTTGAACCACCCAATTTTTTGCCAGGAGCATAGGTGTGTGTGATGACGAATATTGGCGCATCGAGATTGACCGGTATGCGATAGCTTTTGGTTTGCATGAATTTTTCTCCCGGAGCATACCGTAAGGTCACCGTAATAGGGGTAAAGTCCAGATGATTAATAGAGCTACCATCGTTATAACGGAATGGCACATATCGCGTAGCTTCTTGCCGGATATGAGCCAATGATGTTTTTACCGAGAAATTATTGTCAAGCTCAAGTGTATAGTCAAGAGCGGTGGCCCGTTGATAGATTTTCAACGTGTCGTTCATACGCTTAAACGACAGGAATATATTGTCGGGATTGGTAAATTCATACTTCTGCCCTATTGCTTCGGTGTCATACTTGTGGCTTAATCTTATTGAATGGATAGGAAATTCTCTTGAATGGCGCTTTTTCTCGTTAAATGAATATTCAATTTCTCCGGAGTATTTCCACACCTTGTCCTTAGTGCCATAGGCCACATACCCTTTTCCGAACCAATGCTTGCTGAGATTAGCAATAGTTACCCCACCGGCTCGAAAACGGGCACCTTCTACGTCATTGAAGCTCAACAGTGTGTTTACTGGTCCAAACTCCACTTTGTCAGATTTCCCTAACGGGATGTAGCCCGTGACAAGAATCTTTAATCCTTGCTCGAGCCATTTATATACGTTAATCGAACGGATAGCGGAAATCATGGAGCCGATTTCCGCGCCGGCAAAATTTATATTCCCGTCATGATACTGTTGCCAGAAGCTTTCCGGTTTGAGAAACGCATCGGCCGATGCGTAAGTCTTCCCCAATCTATCATATAGCTCAGGTCGATCAGATTGGTCGAAATTATGTCCGCTATATTTAGCATACTTTTGAGCATACAATCCCTGAGAATTGCTTATGACCTCAAACTCAATGGTCAAAACATCGGATGTCTTTATTCGCGTGCCATCGTCAAGCCGCTCAAATGATTGATCAATACGTAGCGATTTTACGAAGTTGAGATTTATCCTACTGGATACGGTCATGGACACATGACGTATAAACATCGTAGGGTCGTGGAGCGAAACGATGAGACGCCCGACGAATCCAAACGTGGCGTTATTCCTCGGCACGAAACTTAATACAGCGCAACTGTCATTATCGACTACGATGGTGTCGGATAGATAATATTTATAGAAATCTGGCCCGATTTTTGACAACGGGCTCACAAATCTATTAGTCATCAAGGTGATGTCGTTCTCATATAGATTGATGTCACGGAAATAGTCTTCGAGCACGGTCTGGACTGCATCTTCATTGACAATATCATCAAGCCCCGTTCGTCTTAATCCAGTTATGTATTCTCTTGATGAACGAGGTCTTTTACGATTGTAGATTTTGGATACTTTCTCCTTGATGCTCAAGGGCAATATCGGTTTGCCGGTCACCTCTGATGTGTCTACATACTGGTTTAGGAATTGGAATTTCTTTAATAACCCACCGTCGGTGCCTATTGAATCGGAAATATCGTTAAGCGCAAGTGTAATACGTTCATAGCGCTCGTAGTTGTAGTTTTCTTTCTGATAAGGGTCGCCTAAATCTGCATTTTCACGGATACGCGTTACGAAATCAACTGCAGGATTGTTTTTTTTAGAATAATGTTCCTTGCCGGGCTTGACAATGACTTCCTCAAGGTTGACAACTTTAGCAAGGGTGTCGGGTATCGCGGTGTTTGATGGCTTTGCAGCCGACATCGACAGCCCTAAAAGGAAGAATAATAGAGAGTAAAGAATCTGTAAAAATTTGTTGCTATCGGTTTTTGGCGCATTTAACTCTGGTTTGATGTTGACGCCGTTGGATATCGGCTTGGGCGATTTTGACGATGCACTTCTTATCATATCGCGAGTGTCGCAATCAGTATTTATCGCGTCAATGATACGCATAAGCCGTTGACGTTTCTGTCGTTCGCCTGGGGGAGAAAACAAATTTTGCTGAACGGCATTTTTGCTAACAATTTCATTGATTATTACTCCGGCTCGTCTGTAAGCGTGACCTGTACGGAACAAAGACCCAACAGCATTTACCGCAGCAGTTGTGAGGGTCAATGTGTCATCGGTGGCTTCATCAAGGCGCACTGTAGTATTGCCATAGTGCTGAGGCAACTCCGGACGAAACGAGTTCGTTTGGATAAACACACTGATTGATTTGGCACATCCTCCCTGCTTGCGCAATCTTTGTCCCACTATAGAGCTGTAATGCGCAATCTCCTCCTTCAGCTCGTTAATGTCGTCGATTGACTTCTTATAGCTGCGCGACATGCATATTTGCTTGTTAAGCGGTTCGGCATTTTCACTGTCAATGCAAGGTATACCATTTAGTTCACGCCAACATCTCTCCCCTACCACATTAATGATTTGCCGCACTTTGGATACCGGCATATCGGCAAAATCAAGCGCTGTATTGATGCCGTATTGGTGCAACCTTTTTCCAAGCCGTCTACCTATGCCCCACACGTTGTCAATATCGGTCAACGATAATGCCTTGCGTCTTTTGTCTTCGTTGTCAATGATGCATACACTATGATAGGCCGGATATTTTTTTGCAAATCGCGCTGCCACCTTTGCCAACGTTTTTGTTGGCGCTATGCCAAGCGAAGTAGGAATGCCTACATCACGGCGTACTTTTGCGACGATACGTCTGCCGGTATCTTCTAATGCGTTCCCGCTCCATAACGACATGTCAAGAAATGCTTCATCGATGGAGTATATCTCCATTTCCGGCACAATGGCACCAATGGTGGCCATTACACGTGATGATATGTTGCCATACATACGGTGGTTGCCTGAAATGGTGGCGACATTATGGCTCTTAATAAGCTGCCTGAGCTGATATATTGGTATGCCACGCTTTATACCCAAAGCCTTGGCTTCATTGGACATAGCTACTGCACAGCCATCATTGTTCGACATTACGACGACTGGTTTCCTCGCCAGTTCCGGGCGAAAAAGCCGCTCGCACGACACATAAAAATTGTTGCAGTCGATGAGTCCAATCATTTGATATATTATGATAATGTAGATATATACATGCCCATAACGGCATAATTGTCAACGACGTCGGTATTTGCGTTTTATGACGAAGGTAACCACGCCCCATATTTCAAACCGATTGTCACCGGTTATCATTATAGGGTCAAACGTTTCATTCGCAGGTATCAGCCACACTCTATCCGGCTCAATTTTTATACGTTTGAGCGTAAAGTCGCCATCAACACAGCACACGGCCAAGTCACCGTCAGCTGGCTCTATGGAACGGTCAATGACAATCAAATCGCCATCTTCAATTCCCTCATTGACCATAGAGTCGCCATTCACACGTCCATAGAACGTGGCAGCCGGGTGCCGCACGACTTCCATATTTAGGTCAATCGTTTCGGTAATATAATCCTGGGCTGGCGATGGGAATCCCGCTTGTATGCCATGGTCGGCATACGGCAACGACACCTTTGAGGTCATATCAGCTATGGATATTTCTATGTCAGATGCTGACGGCTGTTTCATTTATGTTTTGTAGGTGTTGCTGTGAAAAAAATAGTTGCCGAGTATTCAACGCCCGGCAACTATAAAATGTTTATTAGATAAATAATAATTTTTCCTGATTGACAGGCTTGGTGATGCTGATTGATGCTACACTTGCCGTTAATAATTGCGGGCAAAGATTACACGGCGGGCCGAAGGACGTCCGGTTACCATACATACACCAGGGGTGGTGTCGCCATCCAAAGGTATGCATCTAATTGTAGCCTTGGTCTCTTCCTTCACCTTCTCTTCAGTCTCGGTAGTCCCGTCCCAATGGGCAAGAATGAAACCGCCTTTCTCAATCTCCACCTTAAATTCATCGTAGGTATCTACCGTTCTGGTCATGCTTTCGCGGTGTGCCAATGCTTTTTGATAGATGTTGTCTTGAATTTTCTCGAGCAGACCGGCAACTTGATCGGCAATACCGGCAAACGGCATAGTCTCTTTTTCGAGAGTATCGCGGCGCATTACTTCAATTGTGCCTTCTTCAAGGTCGCGGGCACCGATAGCAAGGCGCACAGGTACGCCTTTGAGCTCATAGTCAGCAAATTTAAATCCGGGACGGCGGTTTTCTGCATCATCATATTTTACGCTGATGCCTTTAGCACGAAGCTCATCGACTACGGGCATTATTGCTTTAGTGATTTCAGCAAGCTGTTCTGAATTTTTGTAAATAGGAACGATGACCACCTGAATGGGGGCAAGATGTGGCGGTAGCACCAGGCCGTTGTCGTCGGAGTGCGACATTATCAATGCACCCATCAATCGGGTCGACACGCCCCATGAGTTTGCCCATACGTATTCCGGTTTGTTATCTTTATTAACAAAAGTCACGTCAAATGCTTTGGCAAAATTTTGGCCAAGGTTGTGCGACGTGCCTGATTGAAGAGCCTTGCCATCCTGCATCATAGCCTCAATGGTATAGGTGTTGAGCGCACCGGCAAAACGTTCGTTAGCCGTCTTAACGCCTTTAATTACAGGCATTGCCATATATTTCTCGGCGAAATCAGCATAAAGATTTATCATCTGCACAGTGCGGGCCTCCGATTCTTCTGCCGTCTCATGAGCGCAGTGCCCTTCTTGCCATAGGAATTCAGCTGTGCGGAGGAACATACGCGTACGCATTTCCCATCGCATCACATTTGCCCATTGGTTGCATAGGATTGGTAGGTCGCGATATGAATGTATCCAGTTTTTATAAGTGCCCCAAATGATGGTCTCCGAAGTAGGTCGCACTATGAGCTCTTCTTCAAGGCGAGCCTCAGGGTCGACTATTACGCCGTTGCCATTGGGATCGTTTTTCAAACGATAATGGGTGACTACGGCACATTCTTTGGCGAATCCCTCTACGTGTTCAGCCTCACGACATAGGTAGGATTTGGGTATTAGTAATGGAAAATACGCATTTTGCACCCCAGTCTCCTTGAACATCTTATCAAGGGTTTGCTGCATCTTTTCCCATATAGCATATCCATAGGGCTTAATTACCATACACCCTCTTACTGCCGAAGGCTCGGCCAAGTCGGCTTTTACAACAAGCTCGTTGTACCATTGAGAGTAGTTCTCGCTACGTTTGGTCAAATTCTTTAATTCCTTTGCCATTATGATTGGTTGTTAAATTGTCTTGTGATTGGGAATGCAAATTTACAAATAATTATTTTGTTGACCAATAAGTGATTTTAAAACTTATTCTACATCTTATTTTGGCCCTCATAATTATTTGGCAAGATATCACTTCTTGCTTGACTGCCGTGCTTGAGCCAATAGCTCTTCCGATGGCACTATGAATATTTCAAGGCGACGGTTTTTTGCACGGTTGTCGCGTGATGTGGATTCTGCAATAGGCGAACTGTTCCCTTTTGGGAAGCCGATGATATTGTCGGGATTGAATCCGATGGCTTCCAAATAGTCGAGTACAGCGACCGTGCGACGTTCAGTCAAATCATATAGATATGACTCCGAGCCAGTATCATCAGAGTGAACTGCAATGACGATTTTAAAACGGTCGTCGGGTTTGGCGTATTGCTTGAAATATTCTAACTGACGAGATGCAGTGGGAAGAAGCAACGTGTCGTTGGGCGCAAAAAGCAAGTCGGTAGGTATTACGGCGATTACTACCTCCCCTTCACGCATGGTCTCCACATCGTATCCTTCTCGATACAAGCTTTCGGCTATCGATTTCATATACGTGTGCACATAGCTTCGTAATTTAGGCCCGACCATTGGCGATCGTAGCTCATTGTCAAATTCTTGCTCAGCAAGATTTTCTTCTTCAGCTTCTATGAGCGACGACTGTGCCGGCATCCCACCGACTATGGCAATCGCCATTACTATGGCTAAGATATAGCGTTTCATGTTTGATGTCGGAATTACAACACTGAATCTTCATAAGCGAGTTCGGCATCCACTATTACAGGAATATCTTCCGCCTTAATCTGAGCATCACGATCCTTTTTCAGCATACGAGCTATGTAGTCACATAGCTCGCTTGAGATATCCTCATCTTCTTCTGCTTCAAAGTCATCGTCAATCTCAAGCAATCCATTCTCTTCGTAATAGTCCCATATCATATCTATTACGTTGAGTATTTCATCTTCCGGATAAGGAGACCGCCCCTTGTCTTTCAGCGCATCATTAATCTGTTGAACAGCTTTATTTTCATCGTATATCTCCATGATATCGTATATGTTGTGAATTGATAAATGTCAAATATTTAGCAAGCCGTCGGGAAGCTCTACAATAATGCGTCGCTCCTCGGCGTCAATTTCGGCAATAAACTCCTCTGCCACTGGTATCAAACGTGTTTCGCCATCGTCAGTTGTAACGATGAATAGCACATTGTCGGTCGAATCGTCCACATCGGCAATAGTGCCGGAAAACGAGCCGTCGGAAGTAGCAATGGCAAAACCTATAAAATCCTCGGCAAAATATCCGTCGACATCGTCTTCGACATCAGCTCCTACTTCTTCAGCCAAAGCGAAAATTGTCTTATTAGCTATTGACGATGCCTTTCGTTCATCGTCAATGCCATCGACCATTACGAGATACGACTGAACGCCACGCCGTCTGACTCCCGACAGAAAAAACGGCACATAAATGCCATCGATATCCAGCACTATGCAGCTCAAATCATCGAGGTCTACCCCATCGGAAATAATGGCATTGATTTCACCCTTTATGCCATGCGGCTGGTTGAAACAGCCTATTTCGGTTATCTGGTCTTCGGTAATCATAATAGTTGCTTTTCCGCAAATGTGGCAGCAAGGTGTCTGCTTGATGCGGTTCAGTTGCTATTTCTTCTTTTTCTTCTTTTTGCCAGTTGTAGCTACGGGCGCTTCCTGGAACTGGTGCAATTTTGTCGTTTCAGTGCTCAAGCGTATTGCCCCATGCGACATTTCCGCCAAATCGCGAAATACGCGTTCGTCCTCTACCCCATCGGGATTTACTGCCAACATCGACTTCTTCATATGGTTGGCGATAAGCAGTATCAACGCATTGCGTTCTTCCCCCTCAGGATACTCGGCGGCATGGTGCACCATGGTCTCTAAATATTTACCATAGTGGCGATACCCAAAATCCCTGCTTTGATAATGCATCGGTTCAGGCACAGTATTAAGGCTTTCGGCTTGAATAATCTCGGTAGGATAGTCGATATCAAGTTTGAAATCCGACATTATTGCCAGATGATCCCATAGTTTGTGCAATGCGTCATTGTTCTTCTGCAGTTGCATCAGATTGCTCATGGCAGTTACTACAGCGTAAGCGCAACGCGTACGCTCATCGCGATCTTCAATGGTAATGCAGTGATCTACCATCTTTTGTATATTTCTACCATATTCTGGCAGTATCAACCGCTTTAATTGCGTATTATATTCCAGCATTTGTATTGTATAAATGTCTATTTTTCTTTTTCAAATAAAACCTCGTGGGTGAGCCAACAACACCATTCGGGCTATCGGGCAGTGCATGGCGCTTTAGCCGTTGGACTCACTGCAAATTTACGCAATAAACTTCTTTTATTTAAAATATTAATGTGAATAAATCATAAAGCGACCAATAAAACGGGTGCGACCGCCATTGACAATCGCACCCGTTTTATAAAAAAATGTTGAGCCGTTAAGGCGAGTATTACATATTCATACCGCCATCGACTTGGATAACTTGACCGGTAACGTAGCTCGACATATCAGATGCCAAGAATGTAGCCACATTGGCAATGTCGTCGGTTTGACCGCCGCGGCGCAAAGGTATTTTCTTGACCCATTCGGCACGAACATCGTCGGGAAGTGCTGCTGTCATAGCTGTCTCGATGAAACCGGGTGCGATGGCGTTGGCACGGATACCGCGCGAACCCACTTCCTGTGCAATACTCTTGGCGAGGGCGATAAGTCCAGCCTTCGACGCTGCATAGTTGCTCTGTCCGGCATTGCCATGTACGCCTACCACCGATGCCATGTTGATGATCGAACCGGCACGCTGACGCAACATGATGGGAAGCGTTGCATTGATGAAGTTGAATGCGCTCTTAAGGTTAACTGCGATTACTGCGTCCCACTGGGCCTCGGTCATTCTCATCATCAAACCATCTTTGGTGATGCCGGCATTGTTGACAAGGATATCGATGCGGCCAAAGTCCTTATGGATTTCAGCTACTACCTCTTTAGTCTGGTTAAAGTCGGCAGCATTGGAGGCATAGCCTTTTACTTTCACGCCAAGAGCTGCTATCTCAGCTTCAGTAGCTTTCCCGTTTTCGTCAATGACGAGGTCGGTAAACGCGATGTTGGCGCCTTCTTGGGCGAATTTCACTGCAAGAGCTTTGCCAATACCACGGGCGGCTCCGGTGATTAATGCTGTTTTTCCTTCGAGTAATTTCATATACGATGATTTTATTATTAATAATTAGTTTTGACTTTGATTATTGCTGACGGTAGGTTTACGCAAGCCGTTGAGTATGAAGTCGGCAACTACGTTGGAGAATGACGCCTCGTCAACGCCGAGGTCGCGATAGTTGTTGCGCATAAACGATATGTCTATGCCTTGCTGCAACAGCGGCATCACAACCTTCAACCGAGCCAATTGCCTACGGTCGATATCGGGGTTGTCCATGCATTGGCGCAATATGCTATTGAGCATTTTCTTCTCCTTCTCAAGCGCCAATTGCGTTATTTTCTCATATCGCTTGCTGTTGGAAGTAAAGAGCGAACGCAACGACTCTGACGGCGCGGTGCTTTCAGATATCATTTTCAATATCTCGAACCTGATAATCACAAACTGCCGCAACTTTTCTATTGGCGGCAAATCAAGAGAATACACCTTGCGAAGTCGCTCCACCATGTGCTCGCTTTCCGATTCTATTACTGCATCGTATATGGCACTTTTGCTTTTAAAATATGTATAAACCGTGCGGCGGCCTTTCTCCGATGCGTTGGCTATATCTACCATAGTGGTATTCTCGATACCCTTTCTGGCGAAGAGGTGCCGAGCTACGTCGATGAGTTTTTCGCGTGTACGATTGGCCATTTTTGATGCAGGAATTGTCGTATATTCGTGCAAAGTTAATATTTTTTTTTGGTTGGGGCATTATATCTGCCAATATTTTTGCAAATTGCAAATTTGTAGTATATTTGTTAATGAAAACGCGATTTATGCGTATTTTTACCCGACAAATATTAGCAAAAATCACTCATTTTTGATTTCATGAAAATAGCAACACGTATTTTTACCATAAGCTTTCTCATGTCGGTAGCCACAATTGCCGCCGATGCCGAGCAACTTAATTTCTATGGCCGCAATGCCGCTACTGTAGGAGTTTATATCACCGATTTATCCACCGGCAAATCGATTGAAAAAGAGAACATCGATAAAGCGATGATACCTGCTTCTATATTGAAATCGGTCACCTCGGCTTCGGCTCTTAACATCCTGAACGAGGATTTCAGATACACTACCGATGTTTTTCTCCAAGGCCAATTGCAGGGCAATGTCCTCAATGGCAATCTCGTAGTAAAAGCATCAGGCGACCCTACCATTGAAAGCTCGCATTTCACCGACCGCCAAAGCTTCGATGATATGATTGTCAAATGCTTGAAAGATAAAAACATATCGGTTATTAAAGGCGAAATTATCGTAGACGAAGATGCATTCTCCGACACAGGACAGATACCTCAATGGGTCATTGAAGATACCGGCTGGGAATACGGCGCTGGTTTTTACGGCTTTAATTACAAAAACAATACATTTAAACTATTCCCTGAAAGCATGAACACCGTGCCCGAAGTGCCATATATCGATGTAGTGGTGGAATACTCGCCTCAAAATAGCGACATTGCCCGCGGCATCAACTCCGACATTTATTTCGTCAGCGGGAAAAATGTCGACAAAAAGAATTTCAGCATCACGACAACGATGAATTCCCCCTCTACGGTTTTTATCTACAACCTCCGCAATAGGCTTATCAGTGCCGGCATTTCTATAGAGAACAATATCATTGAACCATGTGAGGGCGAGACCTTGTTGCTTCGTTATAATTCGCCGCTTAACACTGAGATGCTGCGCACAATGATGTTTAAATCCGACAACCTTATCGCAGAGGCTACCCTACGTGCTTTGTCACCGGGGCAAAGTCGTGACGTTGCCATAAAAAGAGAATTAACCTTCCTGGAAAAATGTGGCGTTTCTACTGATTTCATCAAAATTGCCGATGGCTCCGGCTTGGCACGCATTGACAGGGTGACGCCTAAGTTTATAACCGACGTTCTCACTTTCATGGCCAAAAGTAATTATTCCGACACCTACGTGAGCCTATTCCCTAAAGCGGGCCAAGAGGGAACGGTGAAAAATTTCCTTAAAGGCACCATCCTCACCGGCAAATTGGCATTAAAAAGCGGCTCGATGAACGGGGTGCACTGCTATGCCGGGTATAAGTTGGATAACAACGGCAAGCCTACGCATACTATTGTCATTATAGTCAATAATTTTTTCTGCTCCCGCGATGCGTTGCGCAAAGAGATGCAACGTTTTCTCCTTGCTGTTTTCAAATAATAATGAATTATTCACCAAATTAGCAAAATTATTGTTAAGTTTGCGAGTCAAAAAAATCAATCTTACAGATGGAACTTTCCAACGCATATAATAAAACCCTTGAATTGGAAGGCTTGCTCCTCCTGCTCAAATCTGAGAATACGGATAACTTCAAAATCGACTTGATTTTCACCCGCCTCTTTGAGAAAATAGATGAAATTTGTGCCGATTTGGATACTATGCGCCGTCAATTTCAGATTGAATTATATCATGCAGCCCAGCAACCGCTCAAATATAATTCTCAAAGCATCAACGACTCTAACGATTCTAAACAGGCAAATAGCCAAGCGGATGAGCAGAAGGCCAATGATGGCAATGCCGAAATCGAAAAGGAATGTCAGGATGACTCTGCAATAATCAATGATTACGAGTCAGCTCAAATGAATTATAATGTCGACAACGTTGCCGCTTCTGATAATTGCAACGAGCCTCTGGTTGCTGATGGCAGTGTGGAACCAACAGCTCAAGCCGACGAAGTAATAGCGACTGACGATATCTTACCCCAACTGGTAGAAGATCTCACTGCAACAAATCTCGACGCTAACAATTCTACTAAAATCGACATTGAAGTCGCCAATGTGGCTGATATAGCTGCTGATACTCAAAATGCGGATATTGATTCTCCGATAAATATTGAATTGGACGAAAACAATTGCATCGATGTCAATCAATCAGCATTTGCACGTAGTGCCCGTGGCGATATTCGCAAAATGTTCACATTAAACGATAACTACAAATTTCGCCGTCAGCTATTCGACAATTCCCAACAACAATATGCCGATACACTATCAAAAATTGAACTTATGGACTCTATGGCCGACGCTGAATCATATATTTACGACACCATGGGCTTAGATAGGGATAATGCCGACGTTAAGGACTTTATGACTATTGTCGCCGCATATTTTATGGGTAAATAATACGACACATTTGAACTATGAAATGCCCGTCAAATAAAGGCAAATTATTTATTGTGCCAACACCCGTAGGCAATATGGGGGATATGACTCCTCGTGCCATCGAGGTGCTGAATTCTGTCTCTCTTATTTTGGCAGAAGATACGCGCACCTCTGCCCCATTGCTCTCCAATTTCGGCATCTCCACACCTTGTGTCAGCCATCACAAGTACAATGAGCATGACACCGTCCAACCCATTGTTAATCGTATAAAAGGTGGTGAATGCATCGCTTTGATTTCTGATGCCGGAACTCCTGGCATATCCGACCCCGGTTTCCTTTTATCACGCGAATGTCGCCGTGAAGGTGTAGAGGTTGAAACATTGCCAGGCGCTACTGCTTTCGTCCCGGCCTTGGTCAATTCCGGCTTGCCTTGCGACAGGTTTTGCTTCGAAGGTTTTCTGCCACCCAAAAAAGGCCGTCGCTCACGCCTTGAATTGTTGGCATCAGACGACCGCACGTTCATCATTTACGAATCTCCTTTGCGATTAGTTAAAACACTCCAACAATTAATTGAGGTATGCGGCGGCGACCGCCCGGCTTCCGTATCGCGTGAGATTTCCAAAATCCACAATACGACTGTCAACGGATCTCTTGCCGAACTTTATGACTATTTCAATGCGAACCAACCCCGCGGTGAAATTGTTATAATTGTTGGTGGCAAAGCTGAAGAAACTATTCGCGTACATCGCAACAAATATAAAGACGACGACAGCAATTCTTAATGCATTGTGCAATTTGACTATAATACATTCTCTTAAGATAATTATTAGAAACTTTAACATTATGAATACCAAATTTTTTCTAAAATTTTGTCCAATCGCAATTGCCATGATCGCCTTGGCATCGTGCGGCGACGACAAGAAGACGGAGTCAAACGATGAAAACTCTTCAGTTGATCAGTTGGTGCAAGTGCGCGACTCTTTGCAGCTTGTAATTGCCAACCAGGATAGCCTTCTGTCGTTGATCAACGAGTTAGGAACTGGAATGGAGCAAATCAAACAACTCGAGAACATCCTATCGACTGAAAACATCCAATCGGAGACCCCCGACCGCCGTGACAAAATCAGAAATGACATGGCCGACATACAGCGCACCCTAAACGAGCGCCGCCAGCGGCTCAACGAACTTGAAGCACGGCTCAACAAATCAAATGCCAACAATGCGCACCTGCGCCAAGCAATCACAAGCCTTAAAAACCAAATCGCCGCACAAGAGGAAACTATCGAATCTCTTCGCAAAGACCTCGCCTCAGCCAATATCTATATTGACCAACTTACTCAAGATGTCGATTCGCTCAACACGACCGTCGTAAATACAATCGAGGAAAAGCAAGCCGTTGAAAAGAAAAATGTCGAATTGACCAACCAACTAAACGCTTGCTATTATGTCATCGGCAGCAAATCCGAGCTCAAAGAACACAAAATTATTGAAACCGGCTTCTTGAAAAAGACGAAAATCATGCCGGAAGATTTCCAACGCAGCTATTTCACTCCTGCCGACCAGCGTACGTTCAAATCGCTCTCGTTGCACTCAAAAAAAGCTAAAGTACTTACCAACCAAGCTGCCGATTCTTATCAGATTACTACCGATGCCGACGGCATGAAGGTTCTCAACATTACAAACCCCGAGAAATTCTGGTCAACATATAAATATCTTGTAATCCAAATCGATTAATCTGGCCACCCTTCTACTGTGAGGTCAATATAGATTGAACCATACAAAACCGAGTCAACATTTTTCAGGAACTGAAAAGGATGCACAATTTTTCCTCAAAACCTCCGACTAATTGGTAATGTCGGAGGTTTTTTGTATTTTTGCAAAACAAATACTGCAGATATTATGGCTTTTTTCAAAAATTTTTTTTCTAAAGAAAAGAAAGAGACGCTTGACAAAGGATTGCAGCGTACCAAACAAGGTTTTTTCAACAAATTGTCCCGTGCAATTGCTGGAAAGCAGAAGGTCGACGACGCTATCCTCGACGATCTTGAAGAGGTATTTATTACTTCCGATGTTGGAGCCGAAACAACCTTCAAAATCATCGACCGCTTGCAAAAACGTGTTGCCAAAGATAAATACATCAACTCTTCAGAATTGAGCAACCTATTGTGTGATGAAATCACCAACTTGCTTACTGAAAACGACAACGATGAGCAACTCAACGATTTTGAAGTGCCCAAATCTCATCATCCTCACGTCATAATGGTTGTCGGTGTCAATGGCGTTGGAAAAACAACTACCATCGGTAAACTGGCTTACCAATATAAAGAGGCTGGCAATAAAGTCATGTTGGGCGCCGCCGACACTTTCCGAGCTGCCGCTATTGAGCAACTCGACATTTGGGGCGAACGGGCAAATGTGCCGGTTGTCAAACAGAAACTCGGGGCCGACCCCGCGGCTGTGGCCTTTGACACCCTTCAATCGGCCGTAGCCAACGATGTCGATGTCGTGATTATTGACACCGCAGGTCGTCTCCACAATCATAAAGGTTTGATGGACGAGCTGACTAAAGTGAAAAATGTAATGAAAAGAGTCGTTCCCGATGCGCCTCATGAAGTATTACTCGTCCTCGATGGCACTATGGGACAAAATGCTTTTGAACAGGCTCGACAGTTTGTCGCCGCTACCGAAGTAAACCAACTCGCCATTACCAAACTTGATGGCACTGCAAAAGGCGGGGTCGTGATTGGCATCAGTGACCAGTTCAAGATTCCCGTCAAATATATCGGCTTAGGCGAGAAAATCACCGATCTGCAAGTATTTAACAAAAACGAATTTGTCAAATCTCTATTTGGCAACTCCATATAACATATCTTATTGCCATCTTTCCCAATATTGAAGTTAAATGAATTGTTCTTGCCATAATAATGCCACTGGCAGCAATTTAAAGGTTGACATTATCACTCTCGGATGCTCCAAAAATCTCGTCGACTCCGAACGACTTATGCACCAATTTGCCGAGAATGGAATCAGTGTGCGCCATAATCCTGAAGATGCCGAAAATGTCTCTCCTATTGTCGTAATTAACACTTGTGGATTTATTGGGGATGCTAAAGAGGAGTCAATAAATACTATCCTTGAATATGCCGCTCTGAAGTCGAAAGGCATAGTCGACAAAATCATCGTAATGGGATGCCTATCTGAGCGATATCGCGACGTCCTCCCTTCCGAACTTCCCGAAGTCAATGCGTGGTATGGCAAGTTCGATTGGGTAAATCTCATCTCCGACCTTATTGCCGGAAATACTTCAAGCAACGATTTCCAAAGAATACTCTCAACCCCGCCCCATTCTGCATATTTGAAAATTGCCGAAGGTTGCAACCGCTTTTGCGCTTTCTGCGCTATTCCTCTCATTACTGGGCGTTATAAATCACGCGCCATCGAAGATATTGTAACCGAGGTCGAAGCTCTCGCATCTAATGGCGTCACCGAGCTCAATGTCATTGCTCAGGACCTTTCTTCCTATGGAATTGACATATATGGCAAAAAAGCCCTCGCCGATTTAATTTCAGCAATTAGCAATGTGGAAAAAATTAAATGGATACGCCTCCACTATGCCTATCCTGCCGACTTCCCTTTCGACATCCTACCGGTGATGCGCAACAACCCCAAAGTTTGCAAATATCTCGACATCGCGCTCCAGCACATTTCCGATAACGTGCTCAACAATATGCGCCGCCACATATCAGCCGACGAAACAAAATCCTTGATAACCCGTATTCGCAAAGAAGTGCCGGGTATCCATCTCCGCACAACACTTATGGTCGGTTTCCCGGGCGAAGGCGACCACGAATTCCATGAACTCGAAGACTTCGTTAAGGAAATGCGCTTCGAGCGAATGGGCGCTTTTGCTTATTGCGAAGAGGAAGATACATTTGCCGCTCGAAACCTTCACGACGATATCCTGCCGGAAGTTAAGCAGCTTCGGCTCGACAAAATCATGGCCATCCAAGAAGATATATCACTCGACATTCAACGTGAAAAATTGGGTAAAATTTTCGAAGTAGTTATTGACCGCGAAGACGACGATTATTATATCGGCAGAACTCAATTCGACTCCCCTGAAGTCGACCCCGAAGTGCTGATTAATAAAAATGTCAAACTGACACCGGGACAATACTACAACGTCAAAATCTTAGAAGCTTTGCCATTCGAATTGATTGCGGAAGTTTGCCAATAATGTCATGAAAAATACGGCTGAGTATCTACAATATTTAGTGGCATTATTAAACCATAAAGTCACCTTCGTCGCGTATTCGCTACCCGGCGATTCTGAGTTAAACTTCATCATTGACGATAATCACTCCCCGCTAATATCCAATAAGAGATTTGTCATATCCAAATGGAATGGCATCAAGATCAATATCTTTGATAGAGCGGTATCCTCCCTACGCCAAAATAATGCCGAGCCCAATACCATTGATATTACGCATTGCTCTGAGACCTCGTGGATTGACTATAAATCTGCAATTAACGACGTCACATCATTGCTTAAAGACAAGCAAGGGAAAGTGGTGCTCTCTCGTATAAAGCTACTCACCAATCCACGCCTTGAATATCAATTGATTGCTCAAGCCATATTCAAAATGTTTAAGGCATACCAAAACACTTTCCGCGCTGTTTATTACACCCCCGAAACAGGCGCTTGGTGCGTCTGTTCCCCGGAACTCTTGCTGAATATCGACAAGCCTTCCCGACAACTGCACACCATCGCTTTGGCCGGAACTCGTCATGGCGATTGCTCTGGTAAATGGGATGACAAAAACACTCGTGAGCACTCTTACGTCGTACAATATATTGCCGATACCCTCTCATCTTTGGGCATTTCTCCACATATAGGTCCAATGGAAACTATGGTTACCGGAAACATTCAGCACATATTGACCCGCATATCAGGCAATATAAAAATCGACGACATTTCTATTGAAAAAATAGTTGATGCTCTTCATCCCACGCCAGCAATATGTGGCTACCCTATTGCTTGGTCGAAACGTATTATCAACGACGTAGAGCACCACGATCGAGAATGTTATGGCGGATACATTGCCATCGACGATGACGACTCTTTCCTTGCTCACGTCAACCTCCGCTGCTTCGCTTTTTCCCCTGGATTATGCCGCTTTTGGGGAGGTGGGGGCATCTTGGCTGATTCTTGTGCCGAAAATGAATGGGAAGAAGCCGATTTGAAAATCAATGCCTCGCTTTCATTCTTGCTAAATGAGCTAATGTAGCTCGGCTACCATTGGCCTCACGACTACCAATTTATCCGCTTGTATTGCGCAAAACGGTCGACATAGGGCTAATTACCGCTATGCCGACCGTCGTATAGGCCCACATCAAAGGATGCGATGAAACTCCGAATAGACAGGTTTTGAGTGCTTGCCATCCTTTGTAATCCGCCTGGCATTAAAGCATCCCTTTGCAGGGATTGGGGCCCGCCATTAGATGACTGAGCTTGTCTCGGCATTTCATTTAATTTTGAAGAGTTTCCCAATCTACTTTGATGTGGTATTTCAATGTCCTTGTATCGTCGTTTTTGTTATTACAAAGTTAACGCTATTTATTGATATTTGCAATTATTCTCCCAAAATTTTCGGATACTTGTTTCTGAATCTACCCCTATTTTCCCCTACCGTTTTTTCTTCCTATTTTTAGTATATATTTCGATTTGAATGACATATTCTTAATTTTGGTTAAAATTTTAACCGTTTTTGAATGTTAAAACTAATAATTTGTTGATTTACTGAATTATTTATTAATTTTGTGTTATAAAACATATTCGTATAGCATGATTAAGAGCGCGCTCGAGAAAGTAGTAAGTGAAGATTTGGCTGAAATCTGGTCGATTTTAACCAATGAGGAAAAACATCGTATAATTGATGCTTTTGAAATTCATAATTTCAAAAAAAATCAAATTATATATGCCGAAGGCGAAGCCCCCGAATACCTATGGTGCTTGTTGAAAGGAAAAGTCAAAAAGTTCAAAGAAGGTGTCGGCGGACGTGCACAAATCCTTCGTCTTATCCGTCCCGTTCAATATTTCGGCTATCGCGCTTACTTCGCCCATGAACCATATGTGTCAAGCGCCAGCGCTTTCGAAGCTTCCACTTTAGGCGCTCTGCCTATGGAGTTGGTCATGGAGTTGATTCGCAACAACAACAATCTGGCGATTTTCTTTATCAAAGAGCTTTCTCGCAATCTTGGTGGCTCTGACACTAAGATTGTTAATCTTACTCAAAAACACATCAGAGGACGCCTGGCCGAAGCCTTAATCGTCCTGAAAGAAAACTACGGTTATGAGGATGACAATTCAACTCTGAAAATTTATATGGCCCGTGAAGATCTCGCAAATCTTTCCAACATGACCACTTCTAATGCAATCCGTACTCTTTCTGGTTTTGTCAACGAAAAGTTGATAACTGTCGATGG
>JAQXRH010000049.1 GCA_029218425.1 Bacteroidales bacterium
GCAAGTTCGGCAACTCCCATTTGGAATGCTTTAGGTATTTTTGTGATTGTCTCCTTGTGTTGCTTCGGAATGTGTTTTGGTAGGGCAGAACGCAATAAATTCCTTGGCAATAGTGTGCAAATCGCGTTAGGTGCAGTCATATTCTTTGTCCTTATCATGGGTGCTGTTCCGTTTACCAACTTTTTGGATGTACTTGGTAAGTCAAAAGAGATACATCAAAATGTAGAAGAAGTATTCAACTATGCCAGCGATTTGGACAACCGTTATACTGAATATGCCAATTCAAGGATTAAAGATTATGAGTATGTCCTGTCGCCTGAAGTCTCAATGCCCGAGGGTTCCTTTCTGTCTACTCGACCGCGAAACGAGCATGATTATGAAGTATCGGTTAAGTTAGAGGCATTACGCCGTATCATTTTGCCCGAATCTCGACAGTCTATTGTTCAAGAACGCCAAAAATGGCTTGACAATAGTAGGGGGATGAGCCTATGGAATGTCGCAACGCCCGATAATCTTCGTATTTTGAAATCGGTTGTGGATTCCTGGATTGATGATTACCGCACCTTGTCGTCAAATGGTATTGAAGATGAATCGTTTGAGCCATTTGCCGATAAAGAATTTTCAACATCAATCAATACATATACGGCACAGTTTACCCAATATCATTTCCCTTCAATAATAGCTATTTTGATAACCATTATCGTTTTTGGAATTATTCTGTTGCCATATTTTCTTACCGAACCTTGGACAAATGGCAATAACGAAAACGGGGAAAAACAAGGTAAAGGAGCCGAAGGTTTTAAGTTTACATGGATTTAAAAATATTGATTTATGCCGACCAGACAAGAAATTCTCAATAGACTAAATAGTAATCCGCAAGAGTTTACACCTTCTGTATTAGCAAATGTAATTAAATCGCGCGAACATGAATTGTATGTTGCCGACTTATACGATTTAGATAATTTTCCGCAAGATACTATCAGAGAAGTCAGAACGATACTTTCGGTTTTTGAACGAACGAAATTTGAGAATGCTAAAAACTCTAATCGTCCAAGCGATTTAAATACATTTATAAAAGAATTTAGAAACGGTAGCTATGTAGAGGAGGCTCAGCGGATTCTAACAGAACTGGATGATAAAACTTGGGAAAACATAAAAGATTCAAATAATATGTCCGACTTTGAAAATTACAAGTCGGACTTCCCAAGAGGAAACCATAGAAGTGAGTGTAGAGAAATTTTAAGAGATTTTGATTGGTATCTGGCAAAAAAAACAGATACTGTAGAGGCGTATTCTAACTATCGTATAAATCATCCGGGCGTGCACGACCAGGAAGTAGACAGTCTGATTAACAATTATGAAGATAGGATGACCTGGGAGAATTGTCAAATCAGAGGTACGAAAGGTTATAAAGAATATCTGAATAAATTCCCTAACGGACAATTTGCTTCAGAGGCAAGAGTCAGGATTGACAATGGAAGTCAAAGAGAGCTATTTTTAGATAGGTTACGGGAAAATTTTGAAACTATTTCTGGTATTAAAAGAGCTGTCAATGATAATAAAGTGTCATGGAGTGATGTTGCGGAAGTTTATGGAGAGGATGTTACGGAGGCCATCAAAGATTATGAGGAGTATCCGGTTTTACCTAATTCGGAAATACCTGCCAACCTGACAGGTAACGGTACTGAAGTGTACTTTTGGGGAATCAAGGGAAGTGGTAAGACTTGCGCATTGGGCACAGTTCTCAGTTATGTAAATAAAAAAGGATTATATGCGCCATTGGCATGTAAAGGGGCAAGATATAGGGATGCCTTGAAAAGTCTATTCAAAAATAGTGCATCATTATGCATATTGCCTCCTGCAACCGACTCAGAGCAAATACATGAAATGGCTCTTAGATTGAGAAATCCTGATCCCAATGTCAACCCCAAAGGCCTTTATACACGATTTACTTTTATCGATTTGCCTGGCGAATTAGTACAACAGGCCTATGAATTGCAAGGAAAAACAAAGGAAGAGGTTGAAAATACTCTACTTCAGGATCAGTTGAGTGGCAATAACCATTTTAAAAATTTCAAGATACTCTTAAAATATTTGAATGACAGGACACGCCCTAAAATTCATTTCTTTATTTTTGAGTATGGCTCACATGATAAAAAAATAGTAATCAATCAGCAACCAGTGGAGATTCCCGACTGCTTACAGGCATTGATGTCGGTTTTGAAAGATATGAAAGTTTTTTCAAAATCCACAGTAGGGATTTACTTGCTAATGACAAAAGCTGACCTTTTGCCTTGCGATAAAGAAGATAGACCGATAAAGGCGGCAGAATATTTTGAAGAGCATTTTTTAGCTTTTAAATCTAATCTTGAAGAAATCTGTAAGAAATCATATATTGGTGATTTTTGTGGAATAACATTTTCAATCGGAAATGTTTATGCACAACAAATCTGTAGGTTTGATGGAGAAGATACTGAGAAGTTGTTGCGAAAACTTTTCTTTAAATCTAAGCCTGAAAGTGATAATTGGTTGACAAAAATGTTGAAAGGTTAAAATCCCTACTCATGAAAATAGTATTAAAAGGCGGAATATTTGATAGAAGAAAAAGTCCATCCGAAGAAGTGTTTCTGTTCAATTGTGAAGACTCGCAATTCTTCATGGATTTTGACCCGAGAAGTATTACCGCCACCACCTCGGGCGTTAATCCACGAGATTATTCTTATATCATAAGGACCACTAATAGTGGATTTGATTATGGTGTTCAATTTTTGAATAGAGATTTCGGACCTCGGGGAGCCGCTGTCGCAATATTTTTAAGTGCGGGATGGATGATACCCAACGATGGCGAAAAGCTGAAAAATAAGCTCGAGGATTTGGCCGATAAGACAAAGTGCGCCATAGCAAAACATGTTATGGGATATGATGACGGGAGTACACAAGGCCGGTTCCAAAATCCTTTAAGTGATGAAGATATCAATCGAATAGCACAAGATTGCCAATTTCAAAAAGTTGAAGAAATCAATGTAAAAGATGAATTGCACGATAAAAAAATTTTCCTGACAGGGGTCTATTCGGTAAAGGATTTTTTTGAAAATCCTTATCAAAAAGGGCAAATTTCATCTCGAGGTACAATCTTTTCTGCTTGGGATGGAATAACAAGAGAGAGGTTCCCTAATGATATTGTCAAGAGTGCAGACCTAGACAAAAATTATATGTATAAGCCGCTTGGCGCGAAATTTTACTTGTTGCGTCTGCGTGGAAGTAATGTCGAATTGAAATATCGGGTTCCAATTACTAATAGTACTATTTCCAAAGTCGATACGATTACTGGCTCAGACAGTGAGTTCTTAAAATATTCCGGCAACAGAGTAGTATGTCAGAAAACCGCTGAAGAAGCAGGGATTTCATTCAGATACAGAATTAAAATTGACTGTATTTTAGTAGGAGCATTTGGCTATACTAAAAAAACGCACTGTCTTCAGGCACTAAATGACATTCTGGAAGTGGATTATAACGAGATAAATAATGAGAAGCAATTGACCTGCCCGGATGGGGAGAGAATTTCAATTATAATTACCGAAAACGATATAAAAATAGGACGCATGAAAGTTCCATTCAAAGCAATAGAACAAGAATTTGTAATCAAAGTATCAGGAAAAAAATTCGATTCAACTGAAATAAAAGTAAAAATAGATACAGCTTCACCTGCTTATGATACAATAAGCAAGTTGCATCAAAATCAATGCAGGGTAATTGATCTGTCGAAAGCGGATAAAAAGCCTATTAATTACATAGGATTATGTCTGAAGTGTATGTGGGGTTTTTTGATTGCCGCTTTGCTGCTCCTTGTTGTATTTTTAATCAACTTGCTATCGTCAGATGGTTCAGAGACCCCTGATACACAGCAACCCACGCAAACCATTGTGCAGAACAATGTCAATAATATCGAGGTTGATAAGAATTACTTAAAAAACAACGATATATGGAAAATGGCAGATCTTAAAACTAATGAGGCGAAAGCCTTTTATCAAGATGTAATGGATTGGAACATAGGTGAAATAAGAGATAACAAGAATTTTGGAGATTGTGCAGGCAATAAAACGTTGAATGGCGCGGTCACTGATAGTGATCAAACTAAAAAACATGAAATAATCAAATACCTTAAAAAATCTAAAGATTCTATTAACTTGAGAGAGTTGCATGAATTGATTGAAAAAATTAACTCAGGTAATAATTCAACTACCACAGACTCTATTTGAGCTGATTTGGATAGTTATCATGGAATCCATATTGAAGGCCAATTTGAATTAAAAAATCGCTGAATATGAAAATCGCAAAAAGCAAATTGATAATTTTAGCTATAGTTGTAGTCGGATTTGTTATCCTGACCTTATGGCTTTTTGATGCAATTAGTAGTTATGAAGCAAAATCTATTAGTCCCGACCCTTTTGAACCGGTGGCTACTAAAGCTATTTCGGAAAGGATTGAAGGAAAGGATTACAAGACAGCACGTAATGCTTTTGACTCAATATATATGATGATTGATATACAAGGAAAATTAATTCTTAAAGATGGAAGTCAACCGACTCCTGTTGCCCATATAGACTCGCTGAAATTGAGCGCATATAATGCTGCAGTTAAAGCTCTTATAGCTGATACGGATAAGCTATTTCAGTCATCGAACTGGAGCAGTTTCCCGCTTCAGGATTACAAATCTATTGCTGATTATTATCTGGAGCTATTTTCTCAGGACAACTTTTATGAACCTAACTTAAAGAAGATCATTGGCAATATCAATGATTATTATGCCGCTCTGAGAGTGTGTCGTGGTGCCGGTTCTGTAACGACGGTTGCCGGTATTCAGCAAATAGGGCAAAAAGTCAAAGCGTATCAACGCAATCCGTTGACAAATGACTCAGAACTGAAATCACAGTTAAATTCAGCAGTTCAGAAAGCGAAGAACTCCGTTTCGGCACATATTGCCAATCGAGCCTCATATCTTAAAAATAGGATAACTACATTCTCATCAATGGATGAATTCAACGCCGTGTATTATTCCATAAACGACGCCCTTGTATCATATGTTAACAAATACGATAATAACAGCAGCACAAACACTGCAAGGTCAACCTTGGTATCAGCCAAGGCCGAAGCAGAAAATTATTTCAATTAATTAATGGTAAGTCGAATCCATAGATAATAATTAAAATAGTAGTCCCAATTAATAAGTTATATATTAAAAAGTTAATTGCGTTACTTATAATATTATTTGTCTTTGTAACTATGAAAAAAGAAAAAAGTGCGATATGTAATATTGCCATTATCTGTATTATTTCAGGAATTTTCTCCGGGATTATTGTAGATATTTTCTTCTATATTCTATTCCCGAGCGCATGGTTGTTCTTCATTATTCCAGCCGTAATGGGATTCAGTATAGACAAATTTTCACGTATCCCTAAAAGTGAGCTTGAAGATGATGAATCGTTTGAAAAACTCTCGAAACGCACAGGTCTGTTATGTGCAGGAATGGTTTTATTGGCTATCCTTGTAGCAATAGTTCCAATAATAGTATTGGTGATGCGTTTTGATCCAATCTATTTATTATCAGATATTATTTTTTATTTGATTTGCGGAGTGAGCGTTTATTGGGGATATAATAGAGGCGTTAGGGCGGTAACCGACGCTTATTATGATTCTTTTGAATAAGCTGTAAATCGATATAATTACGTAAAACGACGTAATAGTTTGAATGCTGAGATAGTTTTTCTGTTTCAGCATTTGAAATATTAGCCAATTACGTTGACCATTGTCAAATCTAATGATTTTTGTGCGGTTTTCACCGATTATAATCGGGTAATTGTGCAATTTGTGCCGTTTTCACCGATTATAATCGGGAAATTTTACGCAGATTAGTTGTTTTTCCGAATATACATTGCTATCTTTGTTGAAAAATTTACCGATATGGAACTTTTTCCTCGTCCACAGTATATTGAGAAGATAGCCGGTCTGATAAATCGGGGCATGATGCTTATACTTGTAGGTCAGCGCCGCGTTGGGAAGAGCAAGGTGCTCGAATTGTTTATGGATTGGCTCAAGCAAAATCGCCCTGGTGCCAATGTCGTGTACATTAACAAGGAATATCAGGAGTTTCGCGAGATTGTGACGGCGGAGCAGCTGTATGATTATGCTGTTGCCCGATTGCCCGAGGGCGGTGACAATTATATTCTTATTGATGAAGTGCAGGAAATTGAAAATTATGAGACAGCGCTTCGTAGTTTTCATGCCGAAAATCGCTGTCAGGTGATTGCCACTGGAAGCAATGCATATATTTTTTCGAGCGAGCTGGGCACGCGACTGGCGGGGCGATACATTGAGATAAAAATCTACAACCTCTCGTATCTCGAATTTCTGAGATTTCACGATATGGAGGATAGCGACGAGGCTCTCTTGCACTACCTTATTGTGGGCGGTCTGCCAGGTTTACTTGCCTTTAAGCCTGAAGAGAAATCGCAAATAAACGATTATCTTGAAGGTGTTTACAACACTATTCTTGTCAAAGATATTGTCAGCAGAGAAAAGCTTCGCAATGTTACGCAGCTTGAAAACATATTGCGATTCGTAGCCGACAATATCGGGAAGCCATTATCAGTTGCGAATATAGTAAGGTATATGGCATCCAAGAGCGAGAAGATAAGCGATGAGACGGTTTCGAGCTATCTCAGATACCTCCGTGACGCTTTCCTTGCAGTTCCCATCAGGCGTTTCGACATACATGGCAAGATGCTTCTTGAATCGAATAACAAATACTATTTCTCCGACCATGGTATACGCAACTATCTTTGCGGGTGGGATATCAGGGGCAGTATTGAAAAGATTATGGAGAATGTCGTATTCAATCATCTCCGTAGAGGGGGATTTGACGTTTATGTCGGCATTCTTCGTGCCGGAGAAGTGGACTTTGTCGCCACAAAGGCCGACAAGCGTATCTATGTTCAGGTGACCTATCTACTTGCTACCGATGACACTGTTAAGCGGGAATTTGGCAACCTTGCTGCTATTAATGACAATTATCCGAAGTATGTAGTTTCGATGGACCCTGTCGGTGGCGGTTTTAGCGATTATCCTGGCATCGAGCATGTAAATCTAAGGGATTTTCTTAAAACTGATTTTTAAGTCCTGGGGGTGGGGCGGATAGTTTGTCGGGTCTTGGGGTAGGGCTGGCGGGGGTATTGAATGACGAGGGAGCGCTTTTGTGGGCGCTCCCTCGTTGTTGTGGTGTGTGCATGTTATTATGTCGGGGTATCAGTAGCGGAGGTTGAGGGTCTGGCCGGCTTTGAGCGGGATGGCAGCGATGTTGCCGGTCACTTTGGGGGTGACGCTGGTGCCGTCGATGGTCATTGTGGGGATGTTGCCTTCGGCTACGAGGAGATTGAGGGTGTTGTTCTTGTCGGCGTGGATGTCGGCAGTGGTGGGTTTGCCATCTTTCCAGGAGAGGTCGACGGTGAAGGCTCCCTGGGCGCAGAGGCCTTTTACAGAGCCTGTAGGCCAAGCCGATGGGAGGGCGGGGAGGAGTTCGATGTAGCCGTTGTAGCTCTGAAGGAGCATGTCGCAGATGCCGGCTACGGATGCTTCGGTGGCGTCGAAGCTGAAGATGTCGGAGGGAGCGCCTGCGATGCCCTTAGGTGATACCGTCATGAGGTTTTCGCGGGTGAAGGCTTTGAAGAGGTTCTGCAGCCAGCCGTGGGCTTTGTCCCCCTCTTTGAGGAATGAGTAGAAGCATATCATGTTGCCGGTGCTCCATTCGGTGTCCTCCCAGTTGGGGTCAGAGGTTTGGTTGGCGAGGCTGCGTTTGGCGGCTTCGAAGAGCTCGGGTGTCTTGGTTTTTGATATCATGCCGAAGGGGTAGAGGCCTACCAGGTGGGATGAGTGGCGGTGGGATGGGTCGGTGCGCACGGCGTCGTACATGAGCCATTCTTTCACCAGACCGTCCTTGCCCACGGTGACGGGGGGCATGCGTTTGATATCTTTTTCGAGGCGCTGACGCAATTTCTTGTCCACGCCAAGCACTTTAGAACCTTCAATCACAGCGGTGTAGATGCGTTCGACGATGAAACGGTCGATGGTGGGCATCATGGCAGCGGGGTAGTTGGTGCCGTCGCCGTCCATGAGTTTGTAGCCGTTTTCGGGGGAGATTGACGGACCGGTCACGAGATATCCGGTGTTGGGGTCTTGCACCATGTAGTCGACGAAAAATTCGGCGCAGCTTTTGAGCAGGGGGTATCCGGTGTTACGGAGGAAGTCCTCGTCGAGGGTGTAGAGGTAGTGGCTCCATAGTTCGGTGGCGAGCCATGCGCCAGCCGTCACGTTAAGGCCCCAGCCTATCCATCCGCCGTTGGCTGTGAAGCCCCAGGGGTTGGTGATAGTGTGGGCGCACCAGCCGTCGCAGCCGTAGAGCTTTTTGGCGGTCTCTGAGCCGTATTTGGCCAGTAGGGCTACGTATTTGAACATGGGCTCGTTGCATTCGGCGAGGTTGGCCTTATTTGGCGACCAGTAGTTTTGGTTGATGTTGATGTCGAGGTGGTAGTCGCAAGTCCATCCCATGTGGCAGGCGAGGTTGTCGTTCCATATGCCTTGGAGGTTGGAGCATAGCACGGAGTTGGGGCGTGATGACGCAATCTGCATGTAACGGCCGTACTGGAAGAAGATGGCGTCGAAGCCGGGGTCGACTACGCCGTTTTTGGCGAGCTGCAAGCGGGTGTCGGTGGGCAGCGAGTTGGTCATTTCGCCACCGAGGTCTATCTCCATGCGGTTGAAGAGGGCTGCGTGGTCGGCGATATGGTCGGCTTTAAGGGAGTCGAAGCCGCGAGCTATGGCCTTGTCGACGGTGGCGAGGGCGCGTTGTGCCGGCTGGTCGTTGTCGTAGTCGGTGCGCATGTCCCACACTATGGTTGCGGCATTGGCGGAGCTTACTTTGAGCGTGTTGCCTTCGGAGGTCACGGTGCCCCCTTCGGTGACTATTTTGAAAGTGCCAGCGAAGCTTACGCCGCCGGGGCCGAACATCGGGTAGTCAACCTTGCCCGCGAACGAGAGTTCGTTGCCTTGCACCTTGTAGTCGGCGGCGCGGAGGAAGTCGGTGGAGAGGGTGAAGTTGACATTGCCGGGACGGTCGGCGCTGAAGCGCATGGCGAGCACGTCGTCGGGGTAGTCGCAGATGTATTCGCGGGTGTATTTAATGGCGGAGTCGCCGTTGTTGACGTCGAACGAAGTAGATGCGACGGCCGTGGCGAGGTTAAGGTCGCGGCGGTAGTTGGTGATATTGCTTGAGGGGTAGGTGAAGTCGATTACCATGTCGCCCAGGGGCAGGTGGGTGCCAAACGACACGTTGTGGCCGTCGAGGTATTTGTGGGTAAGGTCGTTGCCTTTTTTGAGGTCGCCTTCAAAGAATGCTTGGCGTATTTCGGCGAGGTGCTCCGGTCCGCAGTAGTCGTTTTGGAGGGAGTCGCGTTGTCCTGCCCATAGTGTAATCTCGTTGAGGGCGATGCGCTCGGTGGTGATGCCGCCGTACACCATGGCTCCGATGCGGCCGTTGCCAATCGGGGCTGCTTCAATCCATTCCTTGGCGGGAGTCTGGTACCATAGCAGGGCGTCGGACTGGGAGGCGCCGGCGCTCATAGCGGCCATCATGGCACTAACGGTAAAAATTACTTTGTTGAACTTCATGGTTAAAAAAAATGTGTTGAAATTATGTAGTTTGTTTAAGTATTAGTAATTTTGCTTATATAGAGTAAATTATAGAGAATGGTATTAAGGCAGTGGCGTGGCAGGATTTGTGGAAAAGCAAAATGCACCTTATAAAATGCAAAGGCAATCCATGGCTTAGACTGCTGATGTGAAATATGTTAAAGCTCAGGCACAACTACTAAGTTGCTACACTCTCACGTTGCAAAATTAATAACTATTGTAGCATTAAAATATAAATTCTTTTGCAAGAATGGAAATCTTTGAGGAAAACCGATGCCCCGATATATGTTATTTAGCATATTTGACGTTTTTGTTATAAAATCAAAAATGAAAGATTTGCGTCACGAATACAAAAATCTGATTTATGGTGTCAAAAAATAGGTGTTAACGCATCAAATGTTTTGTAAATAACCTAAAAGTTTCTAAAAAAATTGTTATAATGTGCATAATTTTGTCGCGTGTCATTCCGTATCTACGACCCGACTCCCGCAGCCGGGGGGGAGGATTGCCATGAAAGACAGCCTCAGTCAACGAGGAGCCAATGAAATTATCCAAACAACGATAGAGAACAACAAACAAACCATTCAATAACCAACATCTAAAACCACATCGCAATGCATTTAGGAGTACCGAAAAGAATGGTGCGACTGTTGGCGCTGGCAGTGATAGCGGCGACGACAGTAAGCGTCACCTCTTGCAAAGACGATTACATCTACGATGACCAAGAACCCGAGTATTTGGGGTCGAGCATCTACGAGTATCTGCAGCAGCAAGGCAACTTTACCAACATGTTGCGTCTAATTGACGACCTCGGTTACCGTGAAACACTTGTCAAAACCGGTTCGAAGACCCTCTTCCCGGCCAACGATGCCGCCTTTGAGCGCTTTTACCAAAACAATCCCTACGGAGCGCACAGCTACGACGAGCTTACCGTATCGCAGAAGCGTATCATCATGAACGCAAGTATGATCAACATGGCATACCTGTCGGATATGCTTCCCAACACCGCCAACCCCGACAACTCCGACAACGGAGGCAAAGGACAGGCGTTGCGTCGCTCCACAGCCTCCACCAATATGGACTCGGTGCAGGCCATACCGGGAGCATCACTTCCCGAGACTACCTACTGGGAGCGCTTCAAGGACAGCAAAGTGTTCTTGACCGCGCAAGCACCCATGATGGTGCACTTCACGCCCCAGATGATAAGCGCCAAGGGCATCACCAGCAACGACTTCAACATGTTTTTCGGCCAGCCCTACAACGGCTCCGACATCTATGTCAATAATGTAAAAGTGGTGCACCCCGACATCATCTGCAAGAACGGATATATCCACGAAATGGAAGAAGTGGCCCTGCCGTCGGAGACAATGGCTGAGGCCATCGCCCGTTTGGACAACACCACGATATTCTATAAATTGCTCGAGAAATTCAGCGCCCCCTACTACGATGGCAATATCGACGCGCAAGTCAAGGAATACTACAACGGCTCCACGGAATTGCGCCCCGTGATACCCGGTTTGTCGGCCAACGACTCCATCTTCGTCAAGCGCTATTTCAACGAGGCCACCGCCACAACCGATCCCAAGGGTGAAAGCCTGTCGAAATACGGCATGCTATACTACGACCCCAACAACACCACCTACGGCGGCAACTCCGACATGGGGTTGATGTTCGTGCCCACCGACGCCGCCATGATGGAATACTTCAACGGCTCGGAAGGCGGCTATCTGCGCGACTCCTACGGCGACTGGAACAACGTGCCCACCGACCTGCTCGCCACCTTCCTCAAGAACCATCAGAAACGCTCGTTCCTGGCCTCGCTGCCCCACTTGTGGCCCACGCTTACCGACGAGACCAGCTACGCCATACAGCTCAACGAGGGCAACGTGGTCAACTCCGTGCTCACCTCCAACGGCGTCGTATTCGTCATAGACAAGGTGATACCCCCCATCGACTACAAGTCGACCTACGCCGCCACCCTCACTTCGGAGCATACCAAAGTGATGTAGTGGGCTCTTACCGACAAATGGAACAACCTCGGCGATCAAAGCGCAATGTACTTCTTCATGTACCTGCGTTCGATGGAGAACATGTACAACCTTATCGTGCCCACCGACGAGGCATTGCTCAACTACCGCGAGCCTATCTCATGGCAGCTTGGCGGAGCATCGCGCCGCATATGGGAATTCTACTACGACGAAAGTAAGAATGCCGTTTACGCCGACATATATAGCGTAGACGAGAACGGCGAAAAGGCCGAATTGGTGCGTCAAGAGAAAGACCAGAACAATGTGCGCAACCGCTTGCGCGACATCATCGACATGAACATCGTCATCGGCACCAACGACAACAACGTGCTCGGCGGCTACATCAACGACTCCAACGCCAACTACTTCCTCACCAAGGGTGGCGCCACAATCTACGCTACCGGCAAGGGCGCCAACGTGGTGTTCAATGGCGGCGGCGACATGGAGCTCGGCTTGGAGCCCGCACATGTGGTGCTCACCGACGATGGCCGTCCTTGCATGTACGACGCCCAGAACGGACGCACCTTCTTTGTCGACCATATACTCCACGACCCCGTCAAGAATGTCTACGACGTGCTTGGCGAGCATCCCGAGTTCTCACGCTTCTTCGAATTGTGCTTGGGCGACGAGCAAGTGTCGACCAACTTCATCGACGATGAAGACTTCGTCGACATCTTCGGCACCAAATACTCCAAGGAAGCCAAGATATGCGGTATCGGCAACGTAGTCAACAACTTCAACAACTACCGCTACACCATCCTCGTGCCCACCAACGAAGCCATCGACGCAGCCTTTGCCGCCGACCCCAACCTTTGGACATGGGAGAAGATAGCAGCCGAAGAGGATATGACAATCAAGAAAGAGAAAGCATTGTACCTGTTGTCGTTCCTGCGCTACCACTTCGTCGACAACTCCGCTTACATCAGCGGCGAGGCCTACGGCCCGTTGACCTACGAGTCGGGCTCGCGCAACGCCTACGACCGCTTCCGCCGATTGACGGTAAGCTCCAACGGCAAGGACATGACCATCGTCGACGAGTCGGGCAAGACCTCCAAGGTGCTCACCTCCACCGGATGCTACAACTTCATGGCACGCGACATCATCGGCAACGCTGAAGACCCGCAGAAGGCTACACAGATATTCGCATCTTCACGCGCCGTAATCCACCTTATCGACCGTGCTTTAACTCCCAAAAATTAAAACAAGCTAACCTCACATACACATGAGAAATCTACGATTAATATTAATGCTGATGCTCTTGGCTGTCGCTCAGCTAAGCTACGGTCAGGCATCGTCGATTATCAGAGGTACGGTGGTCGATGAGACCGGCGAGCCAATTATCGGCGCAATGCTCCATGAGGTGGACAAGAACAACCGTGTCTACTCTAATACGGTTACCGATTTCAACGGTGAGTTCTCCTTGGCAATCAAAAATCCCAACAACAAGATCAAAGTGTCGTACGTAGGCTTCAAGCCCCAGACCCTTTCCATAAAGTCCAACATGAACATCGTCATGCAGGACGCAGCTACCCTGGGCGAGGTGCAAGTGACAGCTTCGCGTATGAGCAACGACGGCTCAATGCCCATCCCCATGCGAGAGCTCTCGGGCGCTACCCAGACCATCAACACCAAAGAGTTTGAAGGCTTGTCGGTGACATCAATCGACGATGCGCTCCAGGGACGTATGGCCGGTCTCGACATCGTGGCCAATTCGGGCGACCTCGGCTCCGGATCGTCAATGCGTATCCGCGGTTCGGGTTCAATCAACTCCAATGCAGAGCCGTTGATAGTGCTCAACGACATCCCCTACGAGAGCCACGTCGACGAGTCGTTCGACTTCTCCAATGCCACCCAGGAACAGTTTGCCAACCTCTTGGCAATCAACCCTGAGGATATCGAAGAAATCACCGTGCTCAAGGACGGTGCCGCAGCTGCCGTCTACGGCGCACGCGGTGCCAATGGTGTAATCCTCATCAAGACCAAACGAGGCGTAAAAGGCCCGCCACGCGTGCAGTATCTCTACAAATTCTCTATGCACAAGCAGCCTAAAGGACGCACGATGCTCAGCGGCGACGACTACACCATGCTCATGAAGCAGGCCTACTTCAACCCCGGACAGGATGAAAACGCTTGCAACATACCCGAGTACAACTACGACCCCACCTACCCCGAATACTGGAACTTTGTCAACAACACCGACTGGGTCGACGAAGTGACACAATACGGCTTCACCCACGACAACACCGTCAACGTCAACGGTGGTGGCGAGAAAGCCAAATACCGCGCCTCGCTCGGCTACCTGACTCAGACCGGTACTATCATCGAGCAGAAATACGAGCGTATCTCAGCTTTGATGAACCTTGACTACCAAGTGTCGGATCGACTGAAGTTCTCCACCGAGTTCTCCCTCACCCATTCCAAGAACCATAAGACCTACGACGAGTTTGGCAACATCCTCGACATAGCTTATCGCAAGATGCCCAACGTGGGCGTATACCGCCGCGACGACACCGGCGCCTACACCAACGACTTCTATATCATACCGCAGTCGTCGGCCCTCGACGCTTCGCAGAAAAACCTTGTCAACCCGGTGGCAATGGCCAAGCTGGCAAAATACGACGAGACCTCGATGCGTATCATCCCCACCTTGCGCATACAATACGACATCCTCAACCCCGAAAAGCACCGCCTGCGTTATCAGGGATATGTGCAGTTTGACATCGAAAACCGTAAGGACGACCGAGTGCTCCCGCGCGAGCTCACCTCCTACGATTGGAACAACGACAACGTCAACCGCGTGGCACGTCGCGATGCCGAGTCGCTTAACATGCAGACCAAGCACGAGCTTCTGTTCATGCCGCAGATAGGCAACGGACACTCCCTTATGCTCTTGGGCGCATGGGAATTGACATCGGGTAACTCGCAAGCCCAGGAATTCCGCAAATATGGCGTGCCCAACGGCATCGAATCGCCCACCGTGCCGGGCAACGAGCGCACCTTCAGCTCCAGCAAGGGCGAATGGCACTCGATGGCCTACATGGGACGTTTGCACTATGCTTTCAAAGAGCGCTACATCCTCGACGTCACCGTGCGCCGCGACGGTAGCACCCGCTTCGGCCCCGGAAACCGCTGGGGTACGTTCCCCGCCGTATCCGGAAAATGGATCCTCTCCGACGAGAAATGGTTCGACTCCTGGGAATGGTTCAACACCTTCGGTATCCGTGCCGGTTATGGTAAGACCGGACGTATGCCCGATGCCGAATATCTCCACTACGCGCGCTACAATTCGAGCTACGGCTC
>JAQXRH010000050.1 GCA_029218425.1 Bacteroidales bacterium
CGATGACCCGGGTGTATTCCGCTACGCATATCGCTTGTATCCCGTTAATGCTAACTTGCCTCACCGTCAGGACTTCGCATACGTGCGTTGGATCTAATGGATAAATAGGCCAGTTTAGAATAGAAATAAGTAGGATGTATCGTAATAGCCCATACGGGGTATTATGATACATCCTTTGTATTTGTAAGTCGCCAATCGAAAATCGCCGACAATTTCGTGGCGTTTTTGAGTGCTATTTTTGGGGCCAAAAACGCCACGATGGATTTGAATAAGAACAATGTAACCATTCGAAGCAGCCGACTTTGTTATGGCGTTTTCGGATGGTTACACTATGGTGTTGCGAATCTAATCCTCCTTGTATTAGGGGCTTATGCAATGCTGCGTAACACTATGCTGTGCAATGCTGCGTAATGCTGTGCAACGGTATGTTGTGTAACGCTATGCTATGCAATGCCACGCTATCTTGTGGGATGCTATGACGCTGGATGAAATATGCAATGGTGCGTTATACTAAGTCGTCGTCATCTTCAAGGATGAGATCGTCGGGGATTTCATCGTCTAAATCGAGGTCGTCGAGGTCGTCGGATTTAGCTGGGGCTTTGGAAGCAACGGGCTTTTTCTTTGCGGTTTTGCTGTTGTTTTCAGCCTCTTTAAGGGCGTCCATGATTTTGGCTTCGAGTTCGTCGGCGAGTTCGGGGTTGTCGTCAATCATTCGTTTGGCGGCATCGCGTCCTTGAGCAAGTTTGTTGCCGTCGTAGCTGAACCACGAGCCGGATTTTTGGATGATGTTATATTCAACGCCGAGGTCGATTATCTCATAGGATTTAGAGATGCCTTCGCCGAACATGATGTCAAATTCGCATTTTTTGAATGGTGGCGCGACTTTGTTTTTCACGATTTTCACTTTGGTGTGTCGGCCTAAGACATTGTCGCCATCTTTGAGGGAAGTGCCAGGGCGGATGTCAATACGAACAGAAGCGTAGAATTTTAGGGCATTGCCGCCAGTGGTCGTTTCGGCGGGCCCGAACATTGAACCGATGTTGGCTCGGAGCTGGTTGATAAATATACAAGTGGTGTTGGTTCGAGATATTGCGCCTGTGAGTTTGCGCATAGCCTGCGACATAAGCCGCGCTTGCAGACCCATGTTGCGGTCGCCCATGTCGCCTTCAATTTCGTTTTTAGGTGTCAGGGCAGCTACAGAGTCGACGACGATAAGGTCAACAGCGGCAGAACGGATAAGTTGCTCGACGATTTCGAGAGCCTGCTCGCCATTGTCGGGCTGAGACATGAGTAACTCGTTGACGTCCACGCCTAATTTTTCGGCATAGAAACGGTCGAAGGCATGCTCGGCATCAATAATAGCAGCGATGCCGCCACGTTTTTGAGCTTCGGCAATGGCATGGATGGCGAGAGTGGTTTTACCAGAGGATTCGGGACCGAAGATTTCAATGATGCGACCTTTGGGGTATCCACCTACACCAAGAGCGTAGTTAAGGCCGATAGAGCCGGAGGGGATTACTTCGACTTGCTCAACGGCATCATCGCCGAGGCGCATTATAGCTCCACGTCCATAAGATTTCTCAATCTGCCCCATTGCGGCTTTGAGAGCGCTGAGCTTAGCTTCCCTGTTGTCGGGAAGGCCTTTTATTGATTTTTTTGACTTGTCGGTTGCCATATGGTATTTATTTTATAATAATATTTTAAAAGATTGGTAGGGAGTTGACACAATGTAAGTGCCCTTGACAAAGTTAGCAAGATTTATTGATTTTACTGGATTTTCGGAGTGAAAAATTGTATGACCTACCATATTAAATACTGAAACTTCGGAAATCGGAGTGTCAAAGATTATGGTTTTATCAGAGATGTGGTATCCTACTTCTTGATTTTCAATGATATCGGTTACCTCGCCAACGCTTGTGGGGATGTCGGATTCGTTAAGCTGATATGTGGCAAGAAATTCGCCTGGCACATAGAAATGAAGATGAATGACGTTGTTGCCAAAGTCGGTCACCGACGTGAATTGGCGATAGGTGTAAGGTGAAACTTTGTTTTTTGCCGTTGATGTTCCGAACGAAAGGGTAGCGAGAGTAGTGAAACGGTCGAAACTGAGCGATGGATAAGGCTGTGACTCGGACTCCGCGGGGCTTTCATCCCACAAGCCGATTTTGAACTGAGTGATGCCATTGGTGGTAGAGCCATCGGCGTATTTGACGTCGCCGACCGAAAGGAATCGGTGGCCTTGGTAGTTGAATGTTTTCATGCCGTGGCCTAATATATGAGTGTCGGCGAGAGATGCATAGCAATTGTTGAAATTGAATTTGTAGGAGTAGAGGGAGGGAGCGATGCCTATATCATCAACAATCATAAAATTGTCGTCGACGATGTGGACCGACGGCTTAGTGGTAGTGGAAATGCCGTTGTTCCTATAGTAAATTTGAGTAATGGTTTTCGGCTCGTAATATCGGGATTCGGTTGTATATGTATATTTGGCAATTAGACTCTGTCCGATATTGTTAACCATAGGGATAAAAATGTCAAAATTGCCAGATGCGGCATCACCTATGACTTCGGGTACGCCAAAGTCGTCGAGGGTGTTGGACGATGTGTAAAATGTAGAACTAAACGAAGTGACCGGGACGTGAAAATCCTTTACGATTTTCCCGGTTTTATCGATTATATAGAACCACGTGCCATCTTTAGTGTTACCGGATGCGCCATAGGCTGGCCAAGGTGCATACATAAATAATATCAGGTAATCATCATTGTTGCTGGGTAATAAATAGAAGCAACGTTCGGTATCGGTCAATTCTGTAATGTAGCAGTAATCAGGTTGATCGGATCCAATGACGAGGTCGTCGGCACGTGCGCCTGTCAGTACGCTGTAGCGTTTGATGGTAAGGCGGTCGCTGGATTTGGCGATGTCTTCATGGTCGGCAACATAGATGTAATCGTTGTCGGCGACCATAGTTTGATTATATTCGCCTTTGGAGATGTCAAAATCGCTCTTGTGAGGAGTGTAAGCGATTTTGTGGAGGTAGTATTTTTTTGTGCCGATGTTGAAAGATGCCGACTCAGTTTGAGCCAATGCCGCAACGGGGAGGCAGATAGCGGAGGTAAGTAATAAATTGATTAGTGTTGAGTTCATTTATGTAAATGATTAAATATTAAAAAAACGAGTTAATTAATTGGTTGCCAATTATTTGTTTAACAATTCATGATAACTGATTTGAGCATTAACATAATGCAGAGAAAGAGCATAAGTGAAAAATTGAAATAAATTTATGCAAAGTTAGATTTTGACGCAAAATTATGAAAAAATTTCACTAAATTTGTCAGTCAAAAATAAAAAATGGAGAAGAAACTTCAACATAACGGCGTAGAGATGTTGTACACAGTGGAAGGAGAGGGCACACCAGTGGTGGTAATGCACGGGTGGGGCTGCACTCATGAGACTGTGAAAACGATAACAGATATATGCTTGAAAAAGCACCAAGTGTATAGCGTGGATTTTCCTGGATTTGGCGCATCCACAGAGCCGTCGGAATCGGACAAAGTGTGGGGCGTAGAGGAGTATACGCAGATGATAGAGAAGCTTGCTGAAGCCGAGGGGATAGACAATCCGATATTGATAGGTCATTCCTTTGGCGGGCGTGTAGCGATAGTGTATGCGTCAAGGAATAAAGTGGCCAAGGTCGTTCTTGTAGATGCGGCCGGAGTGAAGCCACGCCGTAAGTTGAAGTATTACTTTAAGGTTTATACGTTTAAGCTTGCCAAGCAATGGTATAAGATGGTATATGGCAAGGATGGGGGGCAACGACGGATTGAGAAATTGCGAAGCAAACGGGGGTCGAGCGACTATGCCAATTCAACGCCGACAATGAAGGCCGTGTTGAGCAAGGTGGTCAATGAGGACCTGTGCCACTTGATGCCTAAAATACAGGCGCCTACATTGCTGATATGGGGCAAAGACGACACCGCCACACCGTTAAGCGATGCAAAGAAGATGGAAAAACTTATACCTGATGCGGGTCTTGTAGCATTTGAGGGGTGTGGCCATTATAGCTTCCTTGACAATCGCTATGGATTTGCAGCGGTGCTTGATAATTTTATTAATTAGAAGATAACAAAGGAGATGCAATCTTACGAATTAATATTGTGGATGTCGATAGGGCTACTTGCGGTTGCAATGCTTGCGTTGCATTGCAATATGCGACGCGACTTGATGATGCTGCAACAGAATTCCTATATGAACGATCGCTATGCGAGATGGTTCAACCAAAGTAACGAGAGTACCAATTACCAGAGGATAGGAGGGTGCATCGCGTTGTTTCTATGTCTGATGACCAACATCCCTTATTGTATAGGCTGTGGATGTGCAATTCTTATAATGCTGTGGATATCCATAGTGTTGTTGCGTCGTAAATATAAAAAGCCACTTGTCGTCACCAAGCGAGTAAAGCGGTTGTATGCGGTGAATGCCGTGCTTAACATAGCCATCATAGCGTTGGCATGGGTGTTGACGGGCAAGGCAGTGTATGTCGCAGTAGTAGCGGTGGCGCTCAATGTGGTGTCGCCGTTGTTAATGCTTGTTTCCAACATAGTGTTGCGTCCGGTAGAGAAGCATATCAACCGGAAATTTTACGATGAAGCCAAGGCGATATTGCAGTCGATGCCCGATTTGAAGATAATAGGAGTGACAGGTAGCTATGGCAAGACCAGTACGAAGCACTATCTCAACCGCATATTATCGGAGAAATATGATGTAATGATGACCCCGGGTAATTTCAACACAACACTTGGGGTGATACGCACAATACGCGAGTACCTGAAGCCCTATAATGAGGTGTTTATCGTGGAAATGGGGGCGAAGCAGCTCGGCGATATCAAGGAGATATGCGACCTGGTGCATCCCACCATCGGCATTGTGACGGCAGTGGGCGAGCAGCATCTCGAATCGTTCAAGACGATAGAAAACGTGCAGCGGACGAAATTTGAACTTGTCGATTCATTGCCATCCGACGGGTTGGCAATATTGAACAACGACTTCGCCATGGTGGCATCGCGAAAAGTTGACAATGTGAAAAGCGTAAGATACGCAGTGAGCAATGTCGAGCAGGCCGATTATACCGCAACGATAACAGAAGTTGCTCATAATGGCACGAGCTTCACCGTGGCCGGAGGCGGTAGAGAATATCATTTCCACACGCGTTTGGTGGGCGAATGCAATATATCGAATCTTATGGCAGCCGTCATAGCCGCGATATCACTGGGTGTGGAGGAGAACAAGATAGCCTATGCCATCGAAAAGATAGAGCAGGTGGAGCATAGGCTTAATATGAAACGTACGGCAGGCGGCGTGACCATCATAGATGATGCTTACAACTCCAATCCGACAGGGTCAAAGATGGCATTGGATGTGCTTTCATCAATGAACGAGGGGCAACGAATAATAGTAACGCCCGGCATGGTAGAGCTTGGCGAAAAGCAGTATGAGCTGAATAAAGAGCTTGGACGCTATGCCGCTACACGAGCCGACGTGATAATAGTGGTAGGCCAATATAATCAAGAAGCGTTGAGCGAAGGGCTTACGGAAGGCGGCGCAACAGAAGAGAAGATTAAATATGCATCGACATTTGCCGAGGCACAGCAAATATTAACACAAATACTGAAAAGAGGGGATATCGTACTATATGAGAACGATTTGCCCGACACATACAAATAAATAGGATATGAAGACGAATATTGGAGTATTTTTTGGCGGTAGGTCGACCGAGCATGAGATTTCGGTAATTTCGGCATCGCAAGCAATGCATGCCATAGACAGGGATAAATATGACGTCACGCCGATATATATAACCAAGGACGGCAAATGGTATACGGGAGAGGCACTATTTGAGGTGAAAAATTACCGACATATACCAGAGCTTGTGGCCCAATGCGAAGAAGTGTATATGCGTCCGATATACGGCGACTACAACCTCTATAAGGTAAAGAAAGGCTTTTTGGGGAAGGACGTAATGACAAAAATCGATGTGGTAATACCTGTGCTGCATGGCTCAAATGGCGAGGATGGCATATTTGAGGGAGTGCTCGAGACGATAGGCATTCCTTATGCTGGGTGTAATACAGTGTCGTCGGCCAACGGAATGGATAAGATAACCATGAAGATGATATTGCAGGCCAATGACGTGCCGGTAGTGGATTACGTATGGTTCACCGACAAGCAGTGGTATGCAAAGAAAGAAGAGCTTATCGCTAAGATAGAAGGAAAGATAGGGTATCCGGTAATAGTAAAGCCCGCCAATCTCGGGTCGAGTGTAGGCATTGGCCGAGCAGATGACAGAGAGGAACTGATAGCAAAGGTAGAAGAAGCCGAGAAGTATTCAACGCGACTTATCGTAGAGGACTTGGTGGAAAACCTGCAGGAAATCAACTGTTCGGTGCTGGGAGATTGCGACGAATACCAGATGTCGGTGCTTGAAGAGCCGATTAAGAGCGGGGAGATACTTTCGTATCAAGACAAGTATATGGGCGGCACCAAGGGAGCCAAAGGGATGCAAGCGTCGCAGAAGCGCATCCCAGCCGAATTGCCCGAAGAAGAGACAAAACGAATACAGTATCTTGCCGGGGAGACCTTCAGAGTGCTATCATGCCATGGCGTAAGCCGCGTGGATGTAATAGTCGACGCCAAGACCCGAGCCATATATGTGAATGAAATCAATACGATACCCGGGTCGTTGTCGTTCTACCTGTGGGAGGCAACAGGAGTGTCGTTTAAAGAATTGATGGATAGGCTTGTGAAGTTGGCGACCAAACGTAAACGAGAGCAAGCGATGAAAACCGTATCTTACGATCAGAACATTTTCTCGCTCGGCGGGGGAGTAAAAGGCGGAATAAAGAAATAAACTACGGAACAACTAAATCAGACGAAAATAACAGCAATTATACGATGAAAAAATTTGCCGAATATAATAAATTCAATCTCTCGGATATAAATAAAGAAGTACTTGAGAGATGGAACGCAGAATCGCTATTTGAGAAGAGTATGGAGGAGCGCGAAGGGTGTCCGACATTCGTGTTTTATGAAGGACCGCCCTCGGCCAATGGTATGCCCGGCATCCATCATGTGATGGCCCGTACGATCAAGGATATATTCTGCCGATACAAGACGATGAAAGGATTTCATGTTAAGAGGAAAGCCGGATGGGATACCCATGGCCTGCCGGTGGAGCTTGGCGTGGAAAAGACGCTTGGAATAACTAAAGAAGATATCGGCAAAAAAATTTCGATAGAGGAATACAACAAAGCGTGCCGTCGAGAGGTGATGAAATATACCGGCGAATGGAAAAGCTTGACCAATAAGATGGGATATTGGGTGGATACGGACAACCCCTATATCACATACGATAATAAGTACATTGAAAGTTTGTGGTGGTTGTTGTCGCAACTCTACAAGAAAGGGTTGCTTTACAAGGGATACACCATTCAACCATATTCTCCGGCAGCCGGAACTGGATTGAGCTCGCATGAGCTAAATCAGCCCGGGTGTTACCGCGACGTAAAAGATACGACCGCGACAGTCCTATTTGATATAGTAGATGCCCCGACAGAATTGACGGCGTGGGGTAGACCCTGTTTCGCGGCATGGACCACTACGCCATGGACACTTCCATCGAATACGGCACTGTGCGTGGGCCCGCGTTTTGATTATGTGGCTGTTAATACCTTCAATGCATACACCGGCGAGAAGATAACCGTAGTGATGGCTAAGGATTGTATGAAGACATATCTGAAGCCTGAAGGCGCAGAGGCCGATATGGAAGGATACAAAGCCGGGGACAAGGTGGTGCCATATCGTATAGTAAAGGAGTGGAAGGGTTCGGAACTCGTGGGGATGAAGTATCGCCAGCTTATGCCATGGGTGAAGCCGTCGGCAAAAGTTGACGGCAATGCCTCAGAGTATGTGCGGCAATATGCATCGGAAAACGCAGAGAAGTGTTTTGCGGTAGGAGCCGATACGTTTGTGGAGATGGAGGAATGTGCATTCCGAGTAATCCCCGGGGACTATGTTACGACTGACGATGGTACGGGAATAGTGCATATAGCGCCGACATTTGGTGCAGATGACGCCAAGGTGGCAAAGGCGGCCGATATCCCATCATTGTTTATGATTACCAATGGCGGAGATACACGTCCGATGGTTGATTTTACCGGCAAGTATTTCCTTCTGTCGGAGTGTGCTTCGGCGTTTGTAGGCAAGTGTGTAAATACTGAGCTTTATACAAAATATGAAGGACGATATGTCAAAAATGACTATGCTCCGGAATTTAACGTAGATGGCAAATTTGACAAAGCTGCAGCCGACAAGGCCGAGGACCTTAACATATATTTGAGTCTCGAATTGAAGCAACAAGGGAAGGCGCTAAAGATAGAGAAACATGTGCACAATTATCCGCATTGTTGGCGAACCGACAAGCCCGTGTTGTATTATCCGTTGGACAGCTGGTTTATCAAGTCGACAGCGGTGCGCGACCGCATGATAGAGCTTAACGAGCAGATATTATGGAAACCGGCATCGACGGGTAGCGGTCGCTTTGGCAAGTGGCTTGAAAACCTACAGGACTGGAACCTGTCGCGTAGCCGTTATTGGGGTACTCCGTTGCCAATATGGCGCACGCGTAATTCAGGCAAGGTGGTAGAGAAATGTATCGACTCGGTAGCAACGCTATATGACGAGATTGAGAAGTCGGTGGCAGCGGGAGTCATGTCAAGCAATCCGCTAAAAGAAGCCGGTTTCGTAGTAGGCGATAACTCGAAGGCAAACTATGACAGAATAGATTTGCATCGTCCGTATGTAGACGATATTGTCTTGGTGTCGGATGCCGGAGAGCCAATGTATCGTGAGGCAGATTTGATCGACGTATGGTTTGACTCCGGTGCAATGCCTTTTGCCCAGCAGCATTATCCTTTTGAAAATAAGGAAATCGTTGATAACGGAGATGTTTTCCCGGCCGATTTTATTGCAGAAGGAGTAGACCAAACTCGAGGATGGTTCTTCACGCTGCATGCTATTGCTACCATGGTCAAAAACACCAATTCGTTTAAGGCTGTAATATCCAATGGGCTTGTATTGGATAAGTACGGCAACAAGATGTCGAAGCGATTGGGCAATGCTGTAAATCCGTTTGAGATTATTGAGAAATACGGTTCAGACCCATTGCGATGGTATATGATTTCAAATTCATCGCCATGGGATAATCTGAAATTTGATGAGGCTGGCGTGACGGAGGTAGCAAGAAAAATGTTTGCCACGCTCTACAATACGTATTCGTTCTTGTCGTTGTATGCCAACGTGGATGGCTTTACGGGAGATGAAACGGTCGTGCCATTGTCGAAACGACCGGAGATTGACCGATGGATACTCTCGTCATTGAATACGCTTATCAAGACTGTTGACACAAGCCTTGAAAGCTATGAGCCTACGAAGGCAGCCCGTGCAATCAGCGATTTCGTAAATGATAACCTCAGCAACTGGTACGTCAGGTTAAATCGCAAACGATTCTGGGGCGGAGGCATGTCGGATGATAAGCTTTCGGCATATCAGACGCTTTACGAGTGCATGAAGACGATATCGCTACTTATGGCGCCGATATCGCCGTTCTATGCCGACCGTTTATATCGAGACCTTGTGCATGCAGAGGATGCCGCCAACTCAGTGCATTTGGCGAAATTCCCCGTGGCTAATGATGACGCTATAGATACGTCGCTCGAGGAGCGCATGGCGATAGCTCAAACACTTACGAGTATGGTGCTATCGTTGCGTCGCAAGAGCAATATCAAGGTTCGCCAGCCGTTGTCGACGATAATGATACCTGTGGACGATCCCAATCAGCGTGCGGCAATAGAGGCAATGTCGGATTTGATATTGTCGGAGGTCAATGTAAAAGCAATCAAGTATGTAAAAGCAGATGATGGCATCTTAGTATATAAGGTTAAGCCCGACTTCAAGAAGCTCGGCCCGAAACATGGTAAGAACATGAAGGCAGTGGCCGGAGCAATCGCAGGATTGTCGCAGGCCGAGATACTTGAATTCCAGTCGAAAGGAGCTCTTGATATGACAGTCAATGGCGAATCGGTGCGCATTGATTTGGAGGATGTGGAGATATTCTCAGAGGATATCCCTGGTTGGCTTGTAGCTAATGAGGGGAGCCTGACGCTTGCCCTTGACGTGACTATCTCGGATGAGTTGCGACAGGAAGGTATTGCCCGCGACATTGTCAATAGAATACAAAATCTTCGCAAGAGCCGTGATTATGACATCACTGACCGCATAAAGCTCGCAGTAGAAGGAGATGCGCATACCAACGATGCGGTGCTGGCCTTCAGCGATTATATCAAACGCCAGGTGCTTGCCGACAGCATTGAAATCGTAGCCGGATTACAGGCGGCTGAAGACGAAGTGTTTGATATCGATGGGCTTATTGTGAAAGTGGGAGTTGAATTGTCAAAGTAATATAAAATGGCGGCAATTCATGTTGCCGCCAATCGTTAATTTCATTTTTATTTAACACATTACATATAAACAATAGATATGAGCGAGGTTGAAAAAACGAGATATTCCGACGAAGAGCTTCAGGAGTTTAAGGAGCTGATATTGTCGAAATTGGAGAAAGCGATGAAGGATTATGAATTGCTACGTAGCAATGTCAATAATTCCGATGGCAATGACATTTCGGATACGTCGCCAACATTCAAGGTGCTTGAAGAGGGTGCGAGTACGCTTAGCAAAGAGGAGGCTGGTAGACTTGCCATGCGTCAGCTGAAATTTATCCAGCATCTGCAGGCCGCACTTGTAAGAATTGAAAATAAGACATACGGGATAGACCGTGCGACTGGGAAATTAATACCCAAAGAGCGATTGCGTGCAGTGCCACATGCAACTTTGAGCATTGACCAAAAAATAGGCAAGAAGTGAATACTCAAAATAACAAGATGAGATTAAGTTCCTACCAATGGGCGATAGTAGTCGCCCTATTGGTGGTTATACTTGATCAAGTGCTGAAAATTTGGGTAAAGACTGATTTCTATCTTGGAGAAGAACGCGAGATCACGCCATGGTTTAAATTGAGTTTCGTAGAGAATAATGGCATGGCATTTGGATGGCAGTTTGGCAGCAAATTGTTTCTCACGCTGTTTAGATTGTTGTTTGCCGGAGCGATTGTCTATTATCTCGTCAAGCTTAAGGACTGCATAGGTGTCAAATTCGGCTATCTGATATGTGTCGCATTGGTGCTTGCAGGAGCTGTCGGCAATATCATAGACTGTATGTTCTATGGGATTATTTTCGACAATCCTGTTCCGCCGGAGGTGGCGAGTCTCTTCCCTGATGGCGAGGGCTATGCTCCATTTTTGCAAGGAAGGGTAGTAGACATGCTATCTTTCCCGTTGTTTAGTTTCGACTGGCCTGATTGGATGCCTATAGTAGGCGGAAGCCATTTTGAATTTTTCAAGCCGGTGTTTAATATCGCCGATGCAGCCATATCGTGTGGAATCATTGCAATCCTGCTGTTTTATTCCAAGCAGTTGGGCCACACGTTTGCCGAGCTAAAGCGTATGCGCCAAGAAAAAAGAAATAGTGTTGAACAATAATCTTGTTAGATGCTGTGTTTTAAAAAGTCGATAGCCAGGATTGTAATAACCGGGTTGATGGCGTTTAGTATGGTTGGATGTACGAAACTGCCAGATGGTGTGCTTGACCAAAAGGAGATGGCAGCGTTGCTCGTAGACATACACAAAGGAGAATGTGTAGTTGAGATGCAACGAGGGGCCTATGCTACAGATTCGATGAAGAAGGTGGTAAAGCAATCGATTTTGATGAAACATGGCGTTACACAAGCAGAACTTGACACATCGTTCGTGTGGTATGGTAATCACATAGAGGATTACCTTGCCATATATGAAGATGTGATAAGCCGTTTGGAGGAGGAGCAAAAGCTGATGAAGGGTATCCGTGCGCAAAGCCCAGTGTTTGCCGAGGGGGATTCAATTGATGTGTGGCAGCTGTCGCACACATATAAGCTGTCGGAAAGCGAAGAGTTGCAGAATATCACCTTCGAAATGGAGCGTGATAGCACGTGGAAAAATGGTGATAACTATTTATTGCAGTTTAAACTGATCAATAATCGACAGTCGATAGCAAATGCTAAAGCGATAATATGTGCCGAATATGAAAATGGCAGGGTAGAGTTCCGACCGTCGTCGGCCATCAACAATGACTGGATAAAGGTGAGACTTGTTACGGATTCGACTATGCAACCGTCGTCGGTATATGGCGCAATAACGTATGGATATGCTCCAAACGAGAATATATATCTTGACAGCGTATCGTTGGTTCGCACGCGCAATCGTAAGGAGACATATTTTGAGAGAAATGGCCAGCGTACGATAGTGTTCCCGAAATCAAAGGCAGAGTGATGTATAGAATGTTGGCTACGGAGGTGATGTGGCATGGCTATCATAGATGCAGTATGGTCACCTTTGAGGATGGAATTGTTGATGTATGCCCATTTGAGAAGGAACTACATTCCACGACATTCATAGCCGGTATGGTGGCAATATTGGATGCGTCGAAATTGGATGAGTATGTCCTTGACGATATAGAAATGATGGTGGGAGCTTCGGGCGCGGTCAACGATAAAAAAAAGCTTGATGACTATCTGGAATCATCAAGCCTTTATTATTGCAATGGCAATAGTGGAAAAGCCGTTTTCTTGAAAGTGGGGAATCCGTGTCAGATTATTCCTACCAACTGATTAATATCGTTGACCCCATGTCGCCGGCAGTAGTCGTCGATGAAGTCGACTATCTCGATGGTGACTTTAGGATTGATAAAGTTGGCCGTACCGACTTCGATAGCCGTAGCACCGGCGAGTATGAATTCTAAGGCATCACGGCCCGACATGATGCCGCCAAGTCCAATGACAGGGATTTTTACGGCTTTGTGCACTTGCCATACCATCCTTACGGCTACTGGTCGTACGGCAGCACCTGAAAGGCCCCCGGTATATGTGGAAAGGTATGGGCGCTGGTGCTCTACGTCGATAGCCATTCCCATCAATGTGTTAATAAGCGAAACGGCATCGGCGCCTTCGCTTTCGACGGCACGGGCGATTTCGGTGATGTCGGTGACATTGGGCGATAGCTTGACAATGAGCGTTTTGTCAAAGGCATTGCGTACGGCTTTAGTGACAGCTGCCGCGCCTGAAGTGGTAGTTCCGAAAGCCATGCCTCCGGTTTTGACATTCGGGCAGGAAATGTTTACTTCGATAGCATTGATACGAGGCAATGCGTTTAGCTTTTCGGCAACTTTGGCATAGTCGTCGACCGATGAGCCGGATATGTTGACAATTATTTCCGATGAGTATTTGGTGAGGTGAGGGTAAATGTTCTCGATAAAGTAATCAACCCCTTTGTTCTGAAGCCCTACGGCATTGAGCATGCCTGAAGGCGTTTCGACCATGCGCGGATAGTCATTTCCTTGACGAGGCTCAAGGGTAGTGCCTTTAACAATAAAGCCTCCAAGCTTGTTAAGGTCGATGAAGTCGGCAAATTCCTCGCCATAGCCAAAAGTACCGGATGCGGTAAGCACCGGGTTGCTTAATTGTAAGCTTCCTATCTTTACTCCTAATTGTGCCATAATAATTGCTTGATATTAAAAACAGGACCATCTTTGCATACACACAGGTTGCCGTCGACGGTTTTCTCAACGCAACAAAGGCAAGCGCCTATGCCGCAACCCATGACGTTCTCAAGTGACACTTCGCAGAATATGCCTTTTTCGGCGGCAATTTTAGCAACGGCTTTCATCATGGGTAGCGGGCCACAACAATAAATGCTGCTGAAGTCGTTCTCCAAGATGTGGTTTTGAGTTACCAATCCGGCATCACCATACGAAGCATCGTCGGTTGAAATGTATGTCTCGCCATATTGCGCCAATGTGTCAATGAGCAATAACGCATCGCGAGTCTTAGCGCCAATAAGGAACGTGGGTGTCACGCCACGATGCTTGAGCCAAGCGCCCAGCATTAACAGGGGAGCCACGCCCACTCCGCCGCCAATTAATAGGGGAGTGCTGCCACATTTTTCAAGGCTAAATCCATTGCCAAGCGGGAGAATGATGTTGAGCGACGAACCAACCGGGGCATGCATTATTGCATTGCTGCCTGTGCCTGCATTGCGAATTAGCAACCATAGTTGATTGGCGCCTTCATCGACAAAGCACACGGAGATTGGCCGTCGAAGAAAGGTCGCATTATTAGGGGTTTTCACTTGGACAAATTGTCCCGGACAAATGCCTAAGTTACCTAGCTTTATGCCGGTGTCGACGGGTGTCATTTGTAATAAAATGACATCGGTACTAACGTCAATAGAGCCTGTAATTAAAAAGTCGACCATGAAGTTGCGGTTGGTCTTTGAATTTGTTGTTTCCATATTGATGCAAATTTACATAAATATAAGAAATGCGGCAAGAACAACCGCATGAAAAACAAAAAAACAGAAACTATTTAAGGCGAGGTTTATAAAATGGGTGTCCGCTAATAATATTTGGTGATTTTAGCTGACTGATATTGTCTCTGACAGTCTATGCGCATGACATATAAGTAGCCATTTGGATGAAGAAAATTGGCATAAGTATACCTCAAGATTGGATAATGAACCATCCAGGGAAAGGTCTATGTCGTGTGAGGAACGGGATTTTTGCAGCCCGCAATAAAAGAATAAAGATGCTATGAAATATCGGGATGATAGATTCAGGAAGGCATAAAAGTCTGAAATGTGCTATCGGCATAGAATACGACGATGCTGGTGATTTTTTTAGTCGGCTCTATTTTATTCGATATGGCCTTAGCAATGTCGGATGCCGGGGTGTTGGTGGCAGAATTATCGGAGATAGGGCTATATTCGCTATTTGTATCGTTCTCCGATTTTTCTGAGAAAAAATCGGTGGTTTCTGAAAAAGACTCATCGTCAGACGTAAGTATCTCATGTTCAGCAAGCTGTGCGTCGTCAAATGTCAATCTTGTCTCATTTAGAGGCTCTGAGGTTTTAATATTTGATTGCGTTATCATATCCCCTTCGCCAAACATCAACCAAACAACGGATAAGTCGGGAAAAGTGGCATGGATTTTCCCAATTAGCTCATCGGAGACCTTTTTGTTTCGGCCGTTTAAAATTTGAGATATGGTAGGGCGGGGGATATTGCAGGAGTCAGCAAATTGAGAAATTGCAATCTGCCGGAAATCCATGAATTTTTTTAGGCGGGAAACGATGTCCATGCTGTTTGTAATTAGAAATTTTTATTGTTGCAAATGTAATCAATATAATTGAAATATGCAAATTAAAAAATCGAAACAATTCAAAATTGTTTATTTACAAATGAAACCTTAGTTTGTAAATTTTAATGCAAAGTAGGGCATAGGTGTGGATGGGGGTGTAATTTAGTTATAGTAATAGTTTAACGTTATTGGTGTATAATGTATGATTAATAGTTGATTATATAAATATTAATTGTGGTTTATGGCATTTGGCGCATCATTGCCGCCAATAGTTGTAGTATTAATAAATATTTAAGTGCGTAATATGTATGATTATTAGGCAATTATATCAAATAATTATTATTTAAACCATGGGGGAATTTGTATTTGTAATTGGTTTTTAGTTGTAAATATGCTCGTTTGTGTTTATATTCTGATGTTGTTGAGATGGTAAATTTCCCATGAATTTACGACTGCATTATTGAATTTGAAATGTAAACTTTGCGAATTGTAAACGGTGAATTTGTGTTTAGAAACGCATATTTGCTAATGTAAATGCGCCTTCGACTATAAATAATTTGCATTTAAAATCAGGTTTTGCAGTAGTTAGACGTGCAGCTGAAACACGACACTTATTCGAGCATGAAATTTTGATGTTGAGCGTTTCTCATTGAGCTATTCTCAAGGCGTATTTGATTTGGCAATGTTTTTGCGAATTTTTTTGGAAAAATCATTGCTCAAGCCATTACAATGAGATATCGTCCCTCTGTGGCATTGGTTTTGGCATTATGGACGTGATTCTTGACGTAGTTCTTGACGTGATTCTGGGCTGTATTCTGTATTCTGGATTCTTATTCATTAGTATTTTGCGATTTGTTTGGGATTTTACCGTTTTATGTCTTCCTAATGTCATAATATTGCTGTAGGGATTGTAGGGTTGATGGGCCTCCTATTCGTTCGGTTTATTGACCGGACTAACTCCGTTGCCAACACTCTAACCGTCTCCACATTTCATGTTTTCTTGATCGCACCATTGAATGCGTGGAAATGTTGGCGTGTGCCAAATTCTTGAATTATAATGTGCTGATGTTAGATATCCTAAGGCAACCGTATTATATAATAATGTGTCCCACGTCGATGACTTCTCCATTATTTTTCGCTTTGAGCACGACAATAGATTTCTGGTTTGTGCAGCCTTAAAAATGTGAGATTAGTATATGCGATAAATGGATATCAAGCAGAGAATGAGACTATTTCAATTTTCTCATAATACATATTATGTAAAATTGCATATTGACACCTGCGCCCTTTTGTGCACTTTGCTCTTGGAAATGACGAAAGTCGGCTGGTACGAATAACCCTTTAAGTTCGTATCAGCCGACTTTCGTATAAGACCTTTGATTTCAATTAACAACGGCAGCTTTGTGATACCGCCTTAAGTGGCTATCTTAGATTTTGATTGCCTTCATAGTAATTGATATATGCCCTGTTAACTAGTCGGTTGCCTCCTGGTGTTGGATATTCCCCAGAGAAATACCAATCGCCGGGGGCCGATTTCAGTGTGGCTCGAGTTGTTTCGATTTCGGGATAGATTAATTCAACTTTTGCATTCACGTCGGCTGGCGTTAGCATTTCTGCGATTTTAGCGGAAATTTGGTCGGTATCAAACTGCTCATAAATGGTGCGTACGCAGTTAACTTGTTCATTTATTGGTTTTTGTAATTCGGCTTTGCATTTGTCATATACCTCCTTAATAATATGTTCTTTGCCCTGTTGTTGGAGCAAGGCTATGGCGGCTCGGAATGCGATGAACTCGTTCATGCGCGACATGTCAATCCCATAATAGTCGGGATATCTCACCTGTGGTGACGAAGACATTATAATAATTCGACGTGGATGGAGCCGGTCGAGCATCTTAATAATGGATTGTTGTAATGTGGTACCTCTGACAATACTGTCGTCGATAACGACCAGTGTATCCTTATTGTTTTGAACACACCCGTAGGTGACGTCGTAGACGTGTGCTGCCAGGCCGTTGCGTGCTGAGCCTTCGGCTATGAACGTACGCAGTTTAATATCCTTTATGGCTACTTTCTCGATTCTAAGCCGTTCCGACATGATTGCCGATATTCTATCGGTGGTTAGTTCTCCATTATTTTGCACCTCAATTATTTTGGCGCATTTTTTTGCTTCCAGTTCGCTTGTGAGTCCTTCGACCAAACCAATAAATGCCACTTCGGCAGTGTTGGGTATGAACGAAAAAACAGTGTTTTCAAAATCGTTGTCAATGGCCTTTATCAGCTTTGGGACGAGATTTTTGCCGAGCTGTTTGCGTTCAGGATAAATATCGCGGTCGGAGCCGCGCGAGAAATATATTCGCTCAAAAGAGCAGTGTTTATATTCGGCAGGCGGCAGTATCTCCTTGATTTCAAAAGCGCCACTCTGCCCTACTATCAAAGCATTGCCAGGCGGAAGCGTTTTGACATCGGAATATCGCACATTGAGCACAGTTTGAATGACAGGCCGCTCAGATGCCACGACTATGATTTCGTCGTCGGTGTAATAAAACGCAGGACGTATGCCATGGGCATCGCGGAGGGCGAACATGTCGCCGGAGCCAGTCGCCCCGCAAATCACGAATCCGCCATCCCAATCGGGTGCTGTGGATTTTAGTACGTTTGACGGGTCAATTAGTCGTTCGATTTCGCTCTCAATTTTCTCCATCGGAGTGTCATTGCGAAGCGAGCGATACACTTTGTGGCACTCGTGGTCGAGAGCGTAGCCCAATTGTTCCAATAGCAAGAATGTGTCGGAGAAGATGCGTGGATGCTGTCCTTGCTTCACAATCTTTTCGAATAGCAAATCTACGTTTGTAAGGTTGAAATTGCCGCATAGCAGAAGGTTGCGCGACCGCCAATTGTTGCGTCTTAGGAATGGATGTACGAACGAAATGCCGCTACGTCCCGTGGTGCTATACCGCAGGTGACCCATGTATATATTGCCTATAAAAGGTGCGATTTGTTCGATTTCGTCGTCCGACAGTTCCGATATATCAGCATGCTCCAATTGATTGCCGATAGTGGCAAATATTTCAGTTATTGCATTGGCGCCGAGAGCTCTTTCGCGAAAAATATACTCATTGCCTGGGGCGCTGTCGATTTTTACTACCCCCACGCCCGCGGCCTCTTGTCCGCGGTTGTGTTGCTTTTCCATCATTAGGTAAAGTAGATTTAAAGCGTAGGAATATGTACCGTATTTTTCCTTATAGTAATGGAGAGGCTTTCGCAATCTTATCATTGCCACTCCACATTCGTGTTTGAGTTGCTCCATATAAATTAATGTGTCAAGTGCTTTACCGGTTAAAGAGAAAAAGAGGAGCGCATGAATATGTGCGCTCCTCTTTGAAAAATCAAATTATCGGATGAAAAGCAGTTCTCTGTACTTGGGTAGTGGCCACATTTCATTGTCGACCATAAGCTCGAGCTTATCGATATGGTAACGGATCGTTTCCATGTGAGGTATGACATTGTCGTGATAAGCAATAGCTTTATCGCGTTCGCCGCTGAGTTTTCGAGCGTCTTTGCGAGCGTTGACCATAGCCTCTACTTCGTCTTTGATTACCACCATGTGGTGTGCGATTTTCTCGATTGTGGAAAGATCCTGTTTGATTATTTCTGATGATTTGTCATCGTTGAAAAGGGTCTTGATCTTAACCAAGTTGTCAACCAGGAATGACTGGTAACGTGTGGCAACAGGAATGATATGGTTGATAGCGAGGTCGCCCAAAACGCGAGCTTCGATCTGTATCTTCTTGGTGTACATTTCCCATTTCACCTCGTTGCGAGCTTCAAGTTCAACCTTCGTGAATACGCCGGTGCGGTCGAACATAGCCACTGAAGCATCGGCAAGGTAAGCGTCGAAGATCTTGGGAACTGATGTCTCGCAGTCAAGGCCGCGACGGGCAGCTTCCTCTTTCCATTCGTCGGAGTAGCCGTTGCCATCGAAATGGATAGCCTTAGACTCGATGATGAGCGTGCGAATTTCTTCGAGCAATGCGTGCTGGATGTCTTCTCCATTGGCTACGCGTGCGTCTACCTTGGCCTTGAAGTCGTTGAGCTGATCGGCGATAGCGGCATTGAGCGCAATCATTGCAGAAGCACAGTTGGCCGACGAACCAACGGCGCGGAACTCAAATCGGTTGCCGGTGAAGGCGAACGGCGATGTACGGTTGCGGTCGGTGTTGTCGACCATGATTTCGGGAATCTGAGAAACGCCAAGCGACAGGCCTGATTTTGACGCAATGTCAAGGATGTCGGTAGTAGTGCTTTTCTCTATTTTCTCAAGTATTTCAGCAAGTTGCGTACCGGTGAATATTGAGATGATGGCAGGAGGTGCCTCATTAGCGCCCAAACGATGGGCGTTGGTAGCAGAAGATATTGACGCTTTAAGCAGGCCGTTATGACGGTATACTGCGGCCATAGCGTTGACTACGAAGGTGATGAACTGCAAATTGGCTTTAGGCGTCTTGCCAGGGCTGAACAACAATACACCGGTGTCGGTGCCAAGGCTCCAGTTGTTGTGCTTACCAGAACCGTTGATGCCTTTGAACGGTTTTTCGTGGAGAAGCACGCGGAAGTTATGACGGCGGGCCACCTCTGATATCAGCGACATCAACAATAGGTTGTGGTCGTTGGCGAGATTGGTCTCTTCGAAAATCGGGGCAAGCTCAAACTGGTTGGGCGCTACCTCGTTGTGACGGGTTTTTGCGGGGATGCCCAAGCGGTGACATTCGATCTCAAGGTCGAGCATGAAAGCTTCAACGCGTGAAGGTATGGCGCCGAAATAGTGGTCCTCAAGCTGCTGGTTCTTTGCACTCTCATGGCCCATAAGTGTGCGGCCGGTCAATACCAAGTCGGGACGGGCGTTGTAGAGCGCTTCATCTACGAGGAAATACTCTTGCTCCCAACCCAAGTAGGAGTTGACATGCTTAACTCCCGGGTCGAAATACTGAGCCACGGCGGTAGCTGCTTTGTCAACGGCGTTGAGCGCTTTAAGCAACGGAGTCTTGTAGTCGAGCGACTCTCCGGTGTAGGATATGAAGATTGTGGGGATACAGAGGGTCTTGTCGAGGATGAACGCAGGTGAAGAGATATCCCATGCCGAGTAGCCACGAGCCTCAAAAGTGTTGCGGATACCACCATTGGGGAAACTTGATGCATCGGGCTCCTGCTGTACGAGCAGTTTGCCAGTAAATTCTTCTACTACGCCGCCTTTACCGTCATGTTCAATAAATGAGTCATGCTTTTCGGCGGTACCATCGGTGAGCGGGTGGAACCAGTGGGTGTAATGGCGGGCACCATGGTCAATGGCCCAGCGTTTCATGCCTTGTGCCACCGAATCAGCAATTTCACGCGACAACGGCTTTTTGTTGTCAATTGCGTAAACCAATGCGTCGTAAGTTTTCTTGGGCAAGTACTCAAACATCTTCTGACGGTTGAATACATACTCTCCATAGTAACGCTCTGGTCTTTCGTCCGGAATTGCTACCGGAATTGCTTTTCTGTCGAATGCTTTTTCGACTACTTTAAATCTCAAATCTGACATAATATTATAATGTATTTTGAGGTGATAAAATATCTAATTATTAATGTGTTATATTTTTAATAGCGACAATCGTTGCACTGCTTTTAAGCAGTCTTCGTAGGAACCGAAGGCGGTTAATCTCACATACCCCTCCCCTGCTTTGCCGAATCCTACCCCCGGGGTGCACGCAATGTTGCATTGCGTCAATAAGGTGTCAAAGAAGCTCCACGAGTCTATGCCTGAAGGGGTCTTTACCCATATGTAAGGCGCGTTAACTCCGCCGTATACCGTCAGGCCTGCTTTCTCCAAGCCATCTTTAAGCACTTTAGCGTTTCGGTGGTAATAGCCAATTGTAGACTTCACCTGAGCTTTACCTTCTTCGGAATAGGTGGCCTGAGCAGCGCGTTGCGACAGGTAGGAAGCACCGTTAAACTTAGTGGATTGTCGACGATGCCATAGCCCGTTGAGAGCCACCAGGTTGCCAGTGGAGTCCTCCCCTTTCAACTCTTTTGGGATCACGGTATATGCGCATCGCAGGCCTGTAAATCCGGCAGTCTTGGAGAAGCTGCGAAACTCTATAGCGACCTCCTTCGCACCGTCTATTTCATATATGCTATGCGGCACGTCGTCATCGGTGATGAATGCCTCGTAGGCAGAGTCGAACAATATCAGCGCCCCATGTCTACGGGCATAATCGACCCACTCTTTCAATTGACTGCGAGTCAAAGTCGTGCCGGTGGGGTTGTTGGGATAGCACAGATATATCATGTCGGGGTTGCTTACGGGTAGCGCCGGTACGAAGCTGTTTTCAGCTGTGCATGGCAGCAGTTCTACGTTGCCACTGGTAATTCGACCCGACATCACGTTGGTATCCATATACACCGGGTAAACTGGGTCGGTGAGGGCCACCCTGTTGGCAAGTGAAAGTATGTCGCCAATGTTGCCGGTATCGCTCTTAGCGCCGTCCGACACAAATATCTCGTCGGGCGAAATGTCAATGCCACGAGCTTTATAATCGTTGGCCGAAATTGCTTCTGTCAGGAAAGTATGGCCTTGCTCCGGACCATATCCACAGAAAGTATCTGTCGACGCCTGCTCGTCCACTGCCTTATGCAAAGCCTCAATGACAGCCGGGGCAAGCGGCCTTGTGACATCGCCTATCCCCATGCGTATGATTTCTACTCCTGGGTTGGCTGCTTTGTATGCGCTAATCTTTTGTGCCACCTGCGAGAACAGGTAACTCTGATTTAGCGCTAAAAAGTTGTCATTAATTTTAAACATCTTTTTTCCTTGATTGTACCCTGACTGTAGTCAAGAATATTTTTATACTGCAAATTTACATAAATTTATTAGCAAGGGCAATATGTCCCGCAAAATACTTCGGTAGCTCCCCCTTTCATCATTACATCGCCTGTTACCGAATCAACCGATATAGTAAGGTCTCCACCCAATAGTTTTACCGTCACCGGCGATAATGCCCGTCGGGTGCGAATTGCGGCAACCGCCGTTGCGCAAGCGCCGGTGCCACAAGCAAAGGTTTCGCCACTACCGCGCTCCCACACACGCATCCTAATCGTGTGCTCATCTATGATCTCAGCAAACTCGATGTTCGCCCTGTCGTGCCACATGCGATGCTTCTCCAGCTCCGGTCCGATACTGCTGATATCAAATCCGTCGAGGCTGTCCATAAATACTACACCGTGGGGATTGCCCATTGACACCCCGGTAATATGCCTCTCGCCCGTCGATGTCGCTATGGGCGCTTCAATCATCTCTGCGGCAACGTAATCTACGCCTACCTTCTCACACTCAAAGGATGGAGCTCCCATATTGACCGTCACTTCATCAACTTTGCCTGTGGCATTATTGACGTGGAGATATAAATGTTTAACGCCCGAAAGCGTTTCGAGCGTTACTTCAGTCTTGTCAGTCAGTTTGTGGTCATAAACATATTTGCCAACACAACGGCTGCCATTGCCACACATCATCGCTTCTGAGCCGTCGGCATTGAATATGCGCATCTTGAAGTCGGCGACTTCCGAACGGCATATTAATATTATGCCGTCAGACCCTACCGATGTGTGGCGCGGACTCATCGCTATCGACAGCTCCGATGGATTGTCTATCATCCGCTCGGTGCAATCTATATAGATGTAGTCATTGCCAATGCCGTGCATCTTGGTGAATGTAATATGCGAGTTGTTTATATTTGCCATATTGCTATGATTTTGATGCAAAAGTATACATTTTGAAATTAAATACCAAATATTTTTGGCAAAAAATTAAAAATATTTTGATTTTATATCCAAAATGTTTGTTGTGATTACCGTGCGAGTTATTATTCAGTTACAAATTGGCAACCTAAAAATTGATTTTTAAATGAAATATTCCTATTTTTGTAACACTCTTAAAACTAATCAACCATTTGTTTTTTATTTTGTCAATTTATCAATTTTTTATCATAATTACTTTTCTTTAAATCATGAAACAACGTATTCTCTTAGGCGCATTTGCGCTCGGTATGTGTGGCGGTATCTTCACGATGGATGCTAAAGACCGTGTCACTCACAATCCCGATGCTACCAACACCGATGCTATTCTCCATGCATGGAGCTGGAATTTCAACGCTATTGCCGACAATATGGCTAAAATAGCAGAGGCAGGGTTTACTATGGTTCAGACATCGCCGGTGCAAGGCTGCTACAACCCCGAAGGCAGTTCGAAAAAGATTTTTGACGATAACGTAACCGAAGGCAACTGGTACTACTACTATCAGCCTGTCAACTGGAAGATCGGGAATCAAATTGTCGGTACGCGCGAACAGATGAAACAGATGATGGACTCAGCTGCCAAGTACGACATTCGCATCATTGTAGATGTGCTTCCCAATCACACAGCCTTCGATGTCGACTGCGTAGACGATGAAATGATAGCGGCCGTAGGCGGGCGCGACAAGCTATACCATTCACAAGGTCTTAACCCGGTGCGCGACTACAACGACCGCTACCAATGCACGCTGTGGGGCTCGGGCGCCCTTCCTGATGTCAACACCGAAAATCCCGATTTCCAGAAGTATTATATGGAATTTGTCAACGACCTTCTCAGCCTTGGTGTGAGAGGTTTCCGTTACGACACTGCCAAGCACATCGGTGTGCATTCCGACCCCGTTGATACTGCAGCTGGCGTTAAGGAAAATGATTTCTGGGATGTAGCCACCGGGCGCAAAGCCGTCAAAGGTGTATCTCTCGCAGTGCCCTACGATGAGCTCTTCGTATATGGCGAGATACTTCAGGACAAAAATGTGCCCGAAGCTGAATATGCCGACTATATGGGCCAGACCGCATCAAGCTACGGTTACGTGCTACGCGAAATCATTGAAAAGGGAAACGCCAAAGGCAAAAACCTCGCGGACTGGTGCCACAGTGCAGCCCCCGAATACCTTACCACTTGGGTAGAAAGCCATGACACATATTGCAACGCCCATGAAAGTGCAAAAATGACCGACGAACAGATACGCACCGGTTGGGTATTTCTTACCGCACGCCAGAACGGTGTGCCGTTGTTCTTCAGCCGTCCGATGGGTTCTACTCGTCAAAATTTCTGGGGCGACAATGTGCTTGGCGCTCGCGGTAACGACGAATTTTTCCACCCCGAAGTTGTTGCTGTCAACCATTTCCGTCAGGCAATGAGCGGCCAGAAAGAGGATATACAGACATCGGAAAACGGCGAAGTCCTGGTAGTTAACCGTGGCAAGAAAGGCGCCGCCATTGTCAATATCTCCAACCATGCAAACTTTGTCGACGTGCCCACTGCCCTTCCCAACGGCAATTACAAAGACGTGGTCTATGGCAAGGAATTCAAAGTGAAGAAAGGCCGTCTCACAGGCATCACAGCTCCCCATCGTTCATATATTCTCCAAAAGAAATAATGCACATAATCGAAGTCTGACCGATACGAGCCCTTCGACTTTTCGGTAAAAGACATGACATAAAAGGTACGCGGCTACTATGCGCTATGCATAATAGCCGCGTGCTTCATTATATGGATTTGCAGCAGGTAATCGTTAGTGCGCCAGAACAATTGTCGAGCCATCCGAGACAGGCCGATTTTGATTGTTATTCCATCGGTAAGTCGTATAGACGCAGACGCACCGACAGCCGCTTTCGCAATGCGTGAAATCGCGGCGTAAACAAGGCTCTTGCTGGCGGCGGTACTTCGGGCGCGCTCCTTAAATTGGCATTTAAGTATTACGCCAAGCTTACCGGTTATTTTGTCGGCGTCAAGATTTTTTCAATCAGCACAAGGTCGATATCGTTAATGCCTTTGAACTGGCAAGGCAGGTAATCGGCTTCTATGTACCCCAATTTCCTATACAGTTGACGGGCCGGAATGTCGATGGCCTGTGTGTCTAATCGTAGCCTTTCACAACCCATGTCAATGGCCATTTTTTCGTAATAATTGATCAAAGCAGTAGCATATCCGCGGTGCATCTTGTCGGGGCGAACTACAAGGGTGTGTATAATAAGTATTTTCTCATAATTATCAGGTTGATACCATCGCCCCGCGAAGTATTCCGGCAGCGGGTTGTGGTTGATGATAGCAGATGCTACCACTTCGTTGTCAGCATCTTGCAATACATAAAGGTCGCCGGCTGAGATATGCTCTTCCGCCCATTCACGAGTAGGATAACGGTCGCGATACCATTTCATATTGTATTGCCCACGCTCTATTGCGTCATGGATAAAATTGTAGATGTCGGAAATTGCATAAACGTCGGATTTTTTGCCTTTTCGTATAATCATGATTGGAAAGATTTCTGTTTGGCAAACATTTTGACAAGTATTTGCCGAAAATTTGTACTTGCCACAAAGATAAGAGAAATTGCCGAGAAAGTCGGGGAATTAAGTTTAAAAAAGTTTAGATGTTATAATTTGAAAATGTTAGGAATAATTTTTAAATTTGTGCCACCTAAATATACTGATAGAATAATCTTAAAATCCATTACCAAATCCCAATAAATTTTTATCTCTTTTGAGAAAATAAGAATAATATATAACACCATTATGGCAGAAAAAAAAGAAAAATTATTCGACCAGTTTCCACCAATTACCACTGAGCAATGGCGTGAAAAAGTCGATGCCGACCTAAAGGGCGTCCCCTTTGAAAAAAAATTGGTTTGGCGCACTAATGAAGGGTTTAATGTAAATCCCATGTATCGTTTGGAAGATATAGCGGATTTGAAAACCACCGATACCCTTCCCGGTGAATACCCCTACGTAAGAGGCACGCGCAACGATAACGACTGGCTAACACGTCAGGAAATTATTGCCGACAACGTGCAACAGGCCAATGCTAAAGCCATTGAAGTTTTAAGCAAAGGTGTAACTTCGCTTTATTTCAAATTGTCAAAGGATCAGATTAATGCCGATGCTCTGAACACTATTCTCGCCGGCATTGACTTGGCAAAAGTGGAAATCAATTTGGGATGTTGCCCTGGGCACGCTAAGGATTTGTGTGCTATCCTTGTCGACATCATCAATAAGGCCGGCGCGCAAAAGTCGTTCCGAGGCTCTATTGACTACAACCCGTTGCGTAAGGCGCTGCGCCATGGCGGGGAAATCCTTGCCGATGCCGTTGCCGATGCTAAGGCTATGATTGAAATGGCTAAAGATATCGATGGTTTGAGAGTAGTTTCGGTCGACTCCGTGATGCTTTCCAATGCCGGTTGCTACATCTACCAGGAACTCGGTTATGCTCTTGCCTGGGGCGCCGAATGGATGAGCCAGCTCACGGATGCCGGTGTTGATGCTGTGGAAGCCGGGTGTGCCATCAAATTCAATATGGGCATATCGTCAAACTATTTCATGGAGCTCGCAAAATTCCGTGCCGCACGCATGCTATGGGCCCAGATAGTTAAGCAATACAACCCCGCATGCGACTGTGCATGCAAAATGATGGTTCATGCTGAAACCTCGCGCTTCAACCAGACAATTTTTGACGCGCATGTCAACTTGCTCCGTAGCCAGACTGAAGCGATGTCGGCAGCCTTGGCCGGAGTTGATTCTATAACCGTAGTGCCATTTGACACCCCTTACAAGACTCCGGATGCTTTCTCCGAACGCATCGCTCGAAATCAGCAGTTCCTTCTTAAAGAGGAAAGCCACCTTGACAAGGTGGTCGACCCGGCAGGCGGCTCCTATTATGTGGAGACACTTACGGTGTCTATCGCACAGCAAGCTTGGAAATTATTCCTTGACGTACAAGGGAATGGAGGTTTCTTCGCCGCTGTAGCCAATGGTTGCGTACAAAACGCAGTCAATGAGTCGGCAGGTAAACGTCATGCCGATATGGCACGCCGCAAAGAAATACTCCTCGGCACAAACCAATACCCCAATTTCAACGAGAAAGCTGCCGAAAAAATTGAAAAGACCGGATGCTCATGCGGATGTGGCCATGCCAATGGCGATGCTACAAAAGCGCTAAACAGCGCACGTCAGGCAAGTGATTTTGAAGATCTGCGCCTCGCTACTGAGCACGCTTCACGTCGTCCGAAGGTATTCATGCTTACTATCGGCAACTTGGCGATGCGTCTTGCCCGCGCCCAGTTCTCAAGCAACTTCTTCGGTTGTGCCGGATATGAAATCATTGACAATATCGGATTTGATACCGTAGCCGACGGCGTTAAAGCAGCCTTTGAAAAGCAAGCCGATGTCATTGTCCTCTGCTCGTCGGACGATGAGTATGCGCAATATGCCCCTGAAGCATTTGAGCTGATTGGTGGTAAAGCAATATTCGTAGTAGCAGGAGCACCCGCCTGCACCGAAGAATTGCAAGCTAAGGGTATAACAGAGTTTATACATGTGCGTTCCAATGTGCTTGAGACTCTTCGTAAATTCAATGCCGAACTTTTAAAATGATTTCTTACCAATGAGACCGGATTTTTCAAATATAAATATCACAAGCGATGCCTTTGCATCGCAAGCCGCACCTCTTCAAGATGGAGAGAAATGGCTTACTCCTGAATTAATACCCGTAAAGCCAGTTTATACGAAGGCCGACCTTGAGGGGATGGAGCACCTGGACTATGTAGCAGGTATACCGCCGTTCCTTCGTGGCCCGTATTCCGGCATGTACGCAATGCGTCCGTGGACCATCCGCCAGTATGCTGGATTCTCTACCGCAGCCGAGTCAAACGCATTTTATCGCCGCAACCTTGCCTCGGGACAGAAAGGCCTTTCTGTGGCATTCGACCTCGCCACACACCGAGGATATGATGCCGACCATTCACGTGTAGTAGGCGACGTAGGTAAAGCCGGTGTGTCTATCTGTTCGCTCGAAGACATGAAGGTGCTGTTCGACGGTATTCCTTTGAACAAAATGTCGGTGTCAATGACCATGAATGGAGCCGTGCTGCCCGTTTTGGCATTCTATATCAATGCCGGATTGGAGCAGGGAGCCAAACTTGAGGAAATGGCAGGTACCATACAGAACGACATCCTTAAGGAGTTCATGGTGCGTAACACCTATATATATCCGCCGGAATTTTCAATGCGTATCATCGCTGATATCTTTGAATATACATCCCAGAATATGCCCAAATTCAACTCTATATCAATCTCCGGCTACCACATGCAGGAGGCAGGAGCAACCTGTGATATTGAGTTGGCATATACGTTGGCCGATGGATTGGAATATCTCCGCGCCGGAGTAAATGCCGGAATGGATATCGATGCCTTTGCGCCTCGCCTGTCCTTCTTCTGGGCTATCGGCATGAACTTTTTCATGGAGATAGCCAAAATGCGTGCAGCCCGTATGCTATGGGCAAAGATTGTTAAGCAGTTCAATCCCAAAAATCCCAAATCTCTTGCATTGCGTACCCACTCCCAGACATCGGGATGGTCGCTGACGGAGCAAGACCCCTTCAACAACGTAGGCCGTACGTGTATCGAGGCCATGGGCGCCGCATTGGGCCACACCCAGTCGCTCCACACCAACGCTCTTGATGAGGCGATTGCATTGCCTACCGACTTCTCTGCACGTATCGCCCGCAATACCCAGATATATATACAAGAAGAAACTTATATCACCAAGGAAATCGATCCATGGGCAGGTTCGTACTACGTAGAGTCGTTGACCAACGAGATTGCACACCGAGCATGGGAGCATATCCAGGAAATCGAAAAACTTGGCGGTATGGCAAAAGCAATCGAAACAGGGCTTCCAAAGCTCCGCATCGAAGAGGCAGCTGCTCGTACGCAGGCACGCATCGACTCCGGACGTCAAACCATCGTCGGTATTAACAAATATCGCCTTGACCACGAAGATCCCATCGATATCCTTGAGATTGACAATACGGAGGTGCGCAAAGAGCAGATTGAGCGACTTAATGCGGTCAAGGCTTCACGTGATGAAGCGGCCGTAAAACAGGCTCTTGCAGCCATTACGGAGTGTGTTCGCACCAAGAAGGGCAACCTCCTTGACCTCGCCGTTAAGGCCGCAGGCTTGCGCGCCACATTAGGGGAAATTTCCGACGCTTGCGAAGAAGTGGTCGGTCGTTATAAAGCAGTAATCAGAACAATTTCAGGCGTGTATTCCAACGAGACAAAACAAGATCCTGATTTCATCAAAGCACAGCAGATGTGTCAGGAGTTCGCTAAGAAAGAAGGCCGTCAACCGCGTATTATGATAGCCAAGATGGGTCAGGACGGCCATGACCGAGGTGCAAAAGTTGTAGCTACAGGATATGCCGACTGTGGCTTTGACGTGGATATGGGACCATTGTTCCAGACCCCCGCCGAAGCTGCACGTCAGGCCGTAGAAAACGACGTTCATATCCTTGGCGTATCGTCATTAGCGGCCGGTCACAAGACATTGATTCCGCAGGTTATTGCAGAGCTCAAGAAGCTTGGCCGTGAGGATATCATGGTTACCGCAGGAGGTGTAATCCCCGCTCAGGACTATGATTTCCTTTACAAAGCGGGTGTCGCTGCTATCTTTGGCCCGGGTACACGTATCCCCGATTCTGCTATCAAGATGCTTGAGATACTAATGGCTGAAGATTAACAACATCTTCAGTCTCAGTTACCGAAGTTAAAGACTTGGTTGGTGTGTCAAAATTTGTAATTTTGGCACACCAACCTGTTTTTTGCACAATTGAAAGTGACGTTGCAATGCTGCAAGGATTTGAGGCCGAAAGAATGAAAGGATGAAAGGATGAATGCTGAAGAACAACTCCAAGCCCTCCTCCCCCCACAAATACAAAAAATCTCGCGAATAACCTCGAGGGCACTGAAAAAGTGTTGACTTTTCAGGTTGCCCCCTCCGCAGGCTAAAATTAAGAACTCGCCAAGTCATCAACCGATGATTTGGCGAGTTTTATTATTTGGGGCTATTTAGTCCGTAAAATCGTTTTCCGCGCCCTA